>CAKZUQ010000013.1 GCA_937923325.1 uncultured Bacteriovoracaceae bacterium | reverse complement strand
ATTAAATGAAGTATTTATTAATGTTATGTTTACTTGTAACAACTGCAGGTGCTCAGAACTTGCAACTAATTGATTGGTTCGCTGGAGCTGATATTGTTGGTACAAGCGGTAACAGTAGTGCTGACCTTCAGTCAGATTTTTATGTAAGGGAGTTTGAAATCTCTGCAATGTCTAGAATTGATCAAAACTGGTCTGGAGTACTGACACTGTCTTATCATAACGAAATTGAGAGTGATCACAACGAAATTGAAATCCATGAAGCCTATCTTTCAAGTAATCAAATTTTTAATTTATCAAACTTAAGAATAGGTAAATTCTTTTTAGGATTTGGTAGAATAAATCAATTTCACAGACACGATTGGAACTTTACAGATGCTCCATTTGTTCAAAAAACATTTTTTGGAAACGAAGGTGTAAAAGACACTGGTGTTGAAATAAAGAGAAACCTATTATCAATTGGCTCAACTTTAACTGTTGGTATCACAAGTGGTAATGAATTTGATCATACAAATGAATCTCATGAAGAAGACAAAAATCACGATCACTCTGAAAAAGCAAAAGCTCCAACTTCTTACTTAAGGCTTGCTAAGTTTGTAGAGCTAAGTACTACAAAAGGTTTTGAAACAGGTCTTAACTATATTCATAGAAATGATACAGAGGGAATCAAAAGAGATTATTTAGGTGTTGATTTTGTATTTAAGAATAGAATTGGAAACTATTTAGATACTTTAATTGAATCTGAAATTTGGCACAGAACAAGTGCAGATCATGATGAAGATATTAAAGAATATGGAGCTTATCTGTACTTCCAAAAAGGATTTAATACACATCATGCATTAGGGTTTAGATTAGATTACTTCAAAACTCAAGAGCATGAAGATGAAGAAGAGCATGGCCATGCAATTGATGGACTATCTGTTCATGATGAATACAGAGCTGGAAGTGTAAGCTATATCTACTCAAATTCAGAATTTATGAAGACAAGGTTAACTGTTGAGCACTTAAGTGGAATTGAAGTTGAAGGAAAAGCAACTACAGAAGCTCAAAGAGTATTTTTACAATTTGTATTTAATATTGGAGCTCACCCAAACCATGTTTACTAAAACGTTTTTAGCATTTTCTATGTTGATCAAATTTTCTTTAGCTAGTGATGTAGTTACAACACTTCCTGAATTTAATTGGGTCGTTAAAGAGTTAGCTCCAAAGCTAGAGTCAGTGTCTTTATTGAATGGAAATGAAGATCCACACTTTATTGATGCCACTCCTAGTTTTATATTCAAAATAGCTAAGACAAAATTGATTATTAGAAATGGACTTCAATTAGAAGATGCTTGGCTTAATAAGGTTTTGGAGCAAGCTGGAAATACTAAAGTTTTAAATAAGGGGAATTGTAATGCTTCTAGAGGTATTGATAGTATTGAAAAAATATCTAACTATGATCGCTCTATGGGGGATGTTCATGCTGTCGGAAATCCTCACTACAGCTTGTCTCCAAAAAGAATGATCACTGCTGTTGAGACAATTGCTAATTGCTTAAAGAGTAACTTTAAGCAACTTAAAGATGTTAATGAGAACCTTAAGAAGTTAAAAAGAAAACTTTCTTCATTAAATCAAAAATTTAAAAAAATGAAGTTTACTAAAAAGTTTTATGTGTATCATACAGAGTTTAGCTACCTTAAAGCTGATTATGGCGTAATTCTTTTAAAGTCATTAGAAAGAATCCCTGGAGTCTTACCTTCAGCTTCACACCTTTTAAAGGTTACAAAGTCGGCAAAGTTAGATCGACCATCTATGGTTGTAGCCTCTAATAATGCATCTAAGAAAGTCTTAAATAAATTTAAAGAAATGAGTTCTATCGATTATAAAAAAGTAATTATTCATCCTAAGCAAGGTGAAGATTATATTAAATTTATTGAAAGAATATTTGAGATCTTTAAATGAAACTTCTAGAACTTAAAGACCTAAATGTATTCTTTGGAAAAAAACACTTCTTACAAAACGTTTGTTTGGAGCTGCATTCTTCGATGGCCTATCATTTAGTAGGTGAAAATGGCTCTGGAAAATCAACTCTTTTGGCCGAAATTGCAAAAGGGGCAAAGCACTTACAGTTTGGATACTTACCTCAAGTCGCACATCAATATCCAAAAGTACATTTTTTATTGGAGGATATATCTAATGTTGAATATCCCTTTTATCCAAAAAGTCTGTTTAAAAAAGAGTGGCATAAGGCCAGTGGTGGAGAGAGAAAAAAAGCTCTCATTGCTAAAACTCTATCTGAGGGCAAAGACTTGATCATTTTAGATGAACCTTTTAATCACTTAGATAAAAAAAGCTGCGATCAAATAATAGAATGTATTCAAGAGTTAATTCAACTTGGGAAGGCCGTTGTGTTTACGGCCCATGAAAATCTAGTTGATCAATCAAAAGAAATAAAGGTTTCAAAATGGAGATTTTAAACTTTTATGGAGTCAATATAATTGCAGGATCTCTTTTAGTTATACTTTTAGGACTAATCGGTACTCATGCAATAGCTAGAAATAAATCATTAGATGTAATGTTATTAGGTCAAGAGTTTCAAACTTCAATTCTTATAAGTGCACTATTATTAAATGGGCTTGGCTTTTTTGAACATGATGATCACGGTGCTCACTTTGAAACCTTAATGAGTCTGGGGTTTGTTGTTCTTTTTCATATTGCTTTTTCAAAAATGTTAAAAAATAAAAATCAATATAAAGTTGAGGCATCTATTGTGGGAATTGTTCTATTGATGGGAATAGGTCAACTTGTGGTTTCTCTTTCACCCAGTATTGAATTTCATATGGTTAAAAGCTTTATTGGGGATATTGTAACTGTTTCCAAGTCCGAGAGTATTATCGTTTCTATCGTTGCTTTAATATCTTTATTTATTTTTCTATTTTATAGAAAGTTAATTTTAAAAGATAGTATCGAAATAGCTTTATTTAATAGGATAACTTCAAAGAAAAAATCATATTACATTTATAGCGTTTTACTTGTTATAAGTATGTTATCGAGTATTCATTTATTTGGATCTTTATTTACTATAGGAACTATTCTTATTCCAAGTTTTATTTGTACTTTTTTTGGAATTAACGTTAGGCAAATGCAGCACTTAAACTTCATTACTTGGATTAGTGTGCCTATTTCATTTTTTCTTTTAAGCTATAACGATCGAATTCCTAATACAGTCACAATTATTGGTTTAATAACTATGATATCTTGTATTTTCTGCTTTATTAAAAAGCGATTGTAGTTTAGACAAAAAACATTTGTTTTAAGTCAAAATTACAAGACTCAACAATTGTTTCAAGTAGTTTATCTTTTAGACCAATATTGATTAAGAATGCATCTTCAGACATCTTTACATCGATGTAACAATAGTAGCTTGTACCTTTCTCTCCAAAGTTTAAAAAAGCATTATGTCTAATTGTAGGAGAAATATACTCTACCGCTGGATCATTACAAATAAATTCAAACTGATCTTCACTTTCTGTGTTGTAGTAAACTTCAAACCTCTTGTAGTTTGTATCAACTTTTTTTCCAGTAACTTCACCTTTAGAGTTTTTGTAAACTTCTAAAATTGTTCTTGGTCTTTTAGACTCTTTAACTTTAAATTTTGAAGGCTGGTTTATTCCGTTGAATAAAATTGGGTAACTTCTATCAAAAAATATTTGATAGTCGACAGGGTTTAAGTTTAGTTCGAGACAAAAACTTTGAAACTCTTGCCATAGGTCAAAAGAACAAAGTTTAAATCCATGTAAGTCCTTAAAGCTATTGAGTTCTTCAATCTCTTTATCTTTTATGTACTCTAAAATTTTAATTCTAATTTCGGCTAAAAGCTTGAATTCGTGTGCAGATCTAACAGATTGACTAGCTCTATCTTCAATCATGTTAAATGGAGCCGCCAACTTTCTAAAAGAAGGGTGAGAAGACCTGTCTGTAACTATGCTACTGTTTTTAAAATAATTATAAACATCTTCTAGTGAGTTAAACTCTACAGAAGAAGCTTCTTTGAAAAGTTGTATAGATTTATTGAAATCACTTTTTTCATCAAGCCTTTGGCAATTACCACCTGCTCCGACATCAACACCAGCGAATGCGTATGTCAAAAATGGTCTATTATGAGTAAATGCAGCATATTTGATTAATAGATCAGGTTGTTTTAAAAAAATGTTTTGTTCTTGAGTTAGGCCGCCCATATTTACGTGGCAACCACCTTCAGTTCCTTTATTTACACCATACCACCAACCTCTATATGGATAAAGCTCAGCTTTTTGAGCAGCTATAAATAATGGCGAAGCATAGCTTTCTAGATCATCGACAAGCTGTGGTCTTGTTTTTACTTCAATACAACCAGGATCCATTGTTATAGTAAATTCAGTAATACCATTTTTTAATATATCGTATTGAAGGTTATCCCATACATCTTTAGACTCTTTAAGGTTAGCATCAAGCTCTGTTGAGAGTGTAGTCGCTAAATCGAGCATTTTTTGTCTCTTTAGCTTTGTGTCAGAAGTATTACAAAAACCTTCATCCTCCCACCAGTTAGATATAGTAAAGGTTTGCTCGAAGCCAAAAGAGATAGTGTTTCTTAAATTCATGCCACATCTTAACATGATTTTAGTAAGTTATCTTTTATAAGTCGAATTAAAGAACATATTTACAACAAAATAATGCGCTTTGTCTTGTTGAGTCTTTTTGATATACAGTTTTTGGTCGAAAACGTGATTAAACCTAGACAATCGACACTCGAATAGAGAAAATGCTGGGTACACACACTATTTAATGAGAGAGAACACATTTATGAAGCTACTTCGTTTGCATTTGCAAGGATTTAAATCGTTTAAAGATAGAACCACTATTCAATTTGATGAAGGAATCACTGGAATTGTTGGTCCAAACGGTTGTGGAAAATCTAACATTGTTGATGCTTTATTTTGGGTAATGGGTGAGCAGTCTGCAAAACATCTTAGGGGAACTAAGATGAAGGATTTGATCTTTGCAGGTTCTTCAAAATACACTCCCGGATCATTTGCAGAGGTAACTCTTGTTCTGGAAAATGATACAGGTAAGCATATTCATATTGGTAATCAGGTTTCTAAACCTGCTGAAATAGCACTTACAAGAAAGCTGTATAGAAATGGTGAGACAGAATATAGAATTAACTCTGAGCCTGCTAGACTAAAAGATATTCATGAAGTATTTATGGATACTGGAGCTGGGGCCAAGTCCTACTCTATTATCGCTCAGGGTGAAATCAATAGATTAGTTCAAGCAAAGCCAGAAGAACGCAGAACAATGATCGAAGAAGTTGCTGGAATTACTAAGTTTAAACTTAGAAAAAAAGACTCTCTTAAAAAAATTGATCAAACTCAAAGTAACTTAAACAGACTAAGTGATCTTCAAAGTGAAATTTATAAAAATTTAAAAGCTCTTGAAAAACAAGCTGAAAAAGCTGAAAAGGCCAAAAGGCTTAGAGATAGAATTAAGCACCATGGCCTAATTGTAGACTCTCATAAAGAATTTGACTTTATTAATGAGTTTATTAACTCTAAAACAATTCTTCAAAATAATGCTGAGGTCTTTGAGGAATCTAATCTTAAAAAAGATGCCTTAGAATTGGCCTTGGAAGATGAAAGAAATAAGAAAACTGACCTTATTGAAAAAATTGATGGCGAGCAAGCTGACTTTAATGAATTAGCAAAAGAGTTGGCCAAAAGTGAAGAAAGATTAAAGTATCTTAGAAACACAAGGGCAGATAAAGAAAAAATAATTGACTCTAAAACAGATGAAAATGAAGAGTTAACAAAGGATATTGAGGAAAGAAAATCTAAGATTCTTGAGCTAAGCGAAAAGCTTGAAGAGATTAAATCTACAAATTATGAAGACTTAGACTTTGCTTCTCTTGAAGACAAAGCAAATAATTTAAAAGAAGAGTTAACGGATAGAGAAGACTCTTTTAAAGAGTTAACTTCATTATTTGAAGAAAATAAAAACGAACTGAGTGATTTAGATCAAACAGTCTTTAAGAATAACTCTAAGCTGACGGAGTATTCAACTTCTCTAGAAGATATTTCAACAGAGATTGAGGAAATAGAAAAAAATACTGCTAATTTTTCAGATGAATTAATTGAGCTAAGAAAAGAGACAAATACAACTAGAGATGAACTTGATCTTATTGAAAATAAACATAGGGAACTTAAAGTTTCTTTAACGAATAAAAAAGAGAGCTTAAAGTCTAAAGACTCCGAGCATAGATCTTTATCTAAAGAAGTTATTTCTTTAGATTCAAAAAGACAGTCTTTAATTGAAATTAATAAAACTGGTGAAGGGGTAAAAAAGGGAGCATTAGATTTTATTGAAAAATCAAACGCATCATTTGAAATCCTAGGAAACTTAATTGAGTGTAAGCCAGAGTATGCTAAAGCTTTAGAAGTAATGTTTGAAAGTTCTTTTGATGCTTTAATTGGCAAAGATAAAGATTTCAGTTCTTTGAGTGATTGGGCCAAAGATGCTAGTGATATGAGTTTTGATTTCTTAAACCTTTCTAGTTCAGAATCTAAAGTTTCTGAAGAGAGTCTGGAAAGATTAAGAATCAAAGGTTTAGAGGGAATAACACCTATTAATGACGTTCTAAACATTAATAACTCAGAATATACTGACTCATTAAATAACTTATTTAATGGATACTTTATTGTTGAAAACTTAACTTCTGAATTGGCACTTAAGTTAACTGTCGATCTAAACTTTAAAGGACTTGTTTCTAAAGATGGCCATGTTTATCTTGTAAAAAATAATGGAGCTTTAAAGTTATCAGCAAGAACTCCTGATTCAACGTCAATGGGAGTTGTTCAAAGAAACAATTTAATTAATGAAATGACTGTTGAGTTTGATGAGAAAAGTGAAACTCTTAAGAATCTGGAAGTAGGGATTCAAACTCTAGAGGAAGAAGTTTCATTAATGTCTGTTGAATTTGAAGAGCTAACAAGTTCATTAAATGAGACAACTACAAAGTTTGCAGCTTTAAAAGCATCTTTAGAATCTAAAGAGAAGACTCATGGTGGTGTTTCTTCTAGATTAGATATTTTAACTAATAGAAAAATTGAAATTTCGAAAGCAAAACTTGACCTACTAGAGCTAGAAGAAAGTACTACGAATAAAAAGCAAGTAATTGAATCAAAAGTTTCAGAATTAAGTGAAAGTATCGAGAACTCTAAAATTGATTTAGAGAACTTTAGATCTGAATATGAAACTCAAAGAGGAGAGCTTTTAGAACTTCAAGCAAATGCTAAAACATTCGAAGCTCAATTAGTTGGACTAGAGTCTCAAATTGAAGATGTTAAATCACAAGTTCAAAGATATGAAGAGAAATTAGAGCATAACAATAATGCCCTAGATGAAATTGAAGAAGAGTTAAAAACTGCAGAAGAGACTGTTTCATTACTTGAAGATGAAAACTCTCAAAAAGCAGATACTTTAAGTGAGAAGGAAAGTTTCTTAAACATCATTAAAGATGACTTAACTTCTTTACTAACTGGAATGCAAGAAAGAGAAAGTGAAGTAAAAGAACTTACAGCAAAAATTAATAAAATCGAAAAAATGAATGTTGAGCTTAACCTTAAAACTGAACAAATCATTATAGATGAAGAAATTTTGGTTAGAAATGCATTTGATCACCATAAAGTTAATTTAAGATCTTCTTTATTAAACTTTTTAGAAGTCCACTCTGAAAAGGTAGAAGATTTAGCTGACTTATCTTTAATGAATGTTAGTGAAACCGAGGAAGGAACTAGAACGATTGATTTTGAAGAGTATTCATTTGAAAAACGTTTCCCTGCAGCACTAAGAGAATCAAAAGATAAGTTTAAAAGATATAAGTCTGACTTAACAAGATTAGGTGAGATCAATTGGCAAGCTATTGAGGATTACGATAGACAAAAATTAAGATACGACTTTTTAAAGACACAAGAAATTGAACTTAAAAAATCTCTTGAAGATCTTGAGACTGCAATCAACCATATCGATGAAAAATCAAAGACAAGATTCAAAGAAGCTTTTGATGAAGTAAATGTTAGGTTTGAAAAAGTTTTCCCTATCATATTTGGTGGTGGTGAAGCGAGGCTAGATATTGTTGGTGATATCAACTCAACTGAATGTGGTATTGATATTGTTGCCAAACCTCCTGGTAAGAAAATGCAGTCAATAAATCTAATGAGTGGTGGAGAGAAGGCCATGACAGCTGTATCTTTGATCTTCTCAATCTTTTTAGTAAAACCTTCGCCATTTTGTCTTTTAGATGAGGTTGATGCTCCTTTAGATGATGCAAACGTTGGAAGATTTAATGAGTTATTAAGAGAGATGAGTAGTGAATCTCAATTTATACTGATTACCCACAATAAAAAGACAATGGAATTAAATGATACTCTTTACGGTGTAACAATGCAGGAACCAGGTGTTTCTAAAGCTGTATCAGTTCAACTTCATTAAGATATAAAGGAAAGCATGATGTTTAAAACTATTTTAGTTCTTTTTTCAAGTTTATCATTTGCAGCGAGCTTCATCCCTAAAGAGTTTGAAGCAAACTTAGAGCAAGTTGTTAAAAGTAGAATTGGTAAAACATCCAAAAAAGCCTTAGCTTTAAAATATAAGTTTCCTAAAAATATTGTTATGGATCTTAAGGGAATGACTTATGTTTGTAATTCAGAAACTACTTGGAGATATGTTCCACCTTTCGTAAAAACACAAAAAGGTGATGTTTTTATTGGTAATTCAAGTAAGTACTGTTTTTATCATATTTTTGATTCACTGAAATATGGCTTTAAGAAAAACTCAGTTTATACCGTAGTTAAAGATGAAAAAAAGTCGATGGTTCATTTTAACTTTTCTAGTGGTGCTCAAGATGAGCTAGGTGGTATTAGCTCTATTGAATTTAAGTTTGATAAAAAAATATCTGATGATCTTTCTTTAGCCGATGTAACTGTAATGAGGATTAAGCATAAAGAGATCGTGAGTAAAGAGTCTAAAACGAAACTAAGTAAAACTGTAAAAAGAAAAAAAGTAAAAAAAGATATCGTCTATAATATAAAGAATGTGAAAACAGATACAAAGTTTAAAAGCTCCGATTTTGTTTTCACAATCCCTAAAAATACAACTAAAACATATTTGAAGTAATTAATTATTTAGTAGTTTGACCTAGTCTAAAATCAATTGTTGTTAATTGTCCAAATAATCCATAAGAGTCAACATGATAAACTGATCCATCTCTATAGATGAAATAATTTGAACCAAGTTTCGCTGGAGTCATTGTAGATCTATCAGTGTTGTCTAATGATAGATTTACTTTTAGTTTTCTATTGGCTATTCCACCATCATATAATCCGTTAAATGAAACTGTATGTAGGTTATTTAAGTAGTCAAAAAAGAAGTTACCACCCATTATAATATTTCTTTTAACATATGGAGCTTTAAGCTTTGATACTATTGGCTTGTAGCTGAAGTCTGCATTTTGCATAAACCCAAAAGTATATACATAACCTTTCTTTGTCGTTAAAAAGTTGTTCGAGTGCTTTTTAATATCTTCAACTTCTATCTCATCTTTTAGAAAATGAAGCTTCGCTGTCATTGTGTTAATCATTATAACTTTATTCTTAGATGTAATGATATAGTTCGCACCAAGAACTTCTGGCTTAATTTTTTCTTTAAGGTCTTTATATGAAGTCTTTATGATATAACCTTGGCTATCAATTACATATACGCTTCCTTTTTTCGTAATAAAAAATGTTTCACCATAATATTTAATTTTTGAATCTAGTTTAAAGTTTTCAAGTTTATACATGAATCCATCTGCAGTAACAGTAAAGATATTGTCATCGTTATCAATAATATAACTACTTTTAAATACTTCAATTTGTGTTGTATCAAAGAAGTGATCTTCAATCATAAATAGAGGTACTAAATTTTGGCTTGGAGCCGGAACATATGATCTAACAGTTAATGCTTTACCATTGTCCATTATTAAATAAGACTGGTTTAATCCAACTGTAAGTGATTGTGCAATTGCACTAATACTTATACAGAATACTACTAGCAAGAATTTCATAAATACCTCTTTGTTTTTGGTTGTAATTCGTTGCAATGTATTACATTTTATAGATCTGATCCAGTGCATTGTAAAAAAGATAGGCCTAACTTAAAGTTAGGCCTTATGAAAACTAGAATAAGTTAAAATACTGGAAGAGCGTAGCTCAAGGTAGGTAGTCATCCATGAAAGAATTGCGCCTTCATTGGCAATATCTCAAATATTAAGCTGCAATAGCGAAATTTGAATTTTTGTTGTCTAAGTCCTTGCAATTATGGATATATCCATTGTTATTGTATGACTCGATGCTCTCTATGTTATTAAACGTGCACGATAGAAAATTGCAATTAAGGGAATTGGTTAGGTAAAATAGGGTATCCTCTATCGTGCACGAAATAAAATTGCAATTTTCAAGTTTACAAAAGTTGAACTTGCAATTTAAAAATAAACAATTGATGAACTTGCAATTACAAATGTCACTTGATTGGAATGTGCAATCGCTAAAAATGACATTTTCATAATGATTATTATTTATATTAGAACCAGAGATGCTCATTTTATCCTTAATAGTATTCAACTCTGTAGTGTTGTTGATAAATAGGTAAGTGCCTGTTTTTATTCTACTTTTAAAGCTTAAAATTTGAGTTTTCATAGTAATCCCTCTTGTTCTCTTGCCTGAATATATAGTCTCACGATTGACTAGTTGCGTCAAGAAATAAAATTGCATTAAGGAATTTTATTTCACATCCGATAAGAATATTGGGAACTTACAAGGAGTAAGAAATGATTAATTTTAATCAAGACTATGTAGAGATGTTTTTGGGTGTAGTAAGAAAGTACATGCAAATTAGAGGAGGCCTTTCTCAAAAAGACTTAGCTGAGAAGGTAAGTGTTGGAATTTCCACTATGAGTAGGTTTTTGAATCAAAAAACTAAAGAATTAGATGCTCAGATAATAGCAACTCTTGTTGCAAAGCTTGATATCCCTTTACATGAGATTATTGATTTTATTGAAGAAGGTTCAACCGATAAATTTAAAAAACTTGTTAGCTTCTATAAAGAAGAGTCAGATCCTACTCAAACTAATAATCCTGGTCGAGAAAGCACTAGGACAATAACTACAACTAAGATAGGTAATGTTAATGTTCCTTTTGGAGAAATAAAAGCTGAGGATAAAAAAGATTTAACGATAAAAGAAAAACTTGGAACTCTAAGTCCAAGACAAAAAGGTTTTTTAACTGACTTTTTAGATTTAGACATGGAAGGAAGAGATTTAGTTGTTGATCTTGGAAATTCATTGTTTAGGTATTTTAGTCAAAGTAAGGCAGATTTTTAAATGAAGCTATTAGCTCTATTGTCTTTGATTTGTTTGTCTTTATCTAGCTTTGCTAAAGTTACTGTTTATTTTACATCGAGTAGTAAAGTTAGCTTTGTTAAAGATATACTTTCTGCTGTTGTTGCTGAGAATAGGTTTGAGTTAAAATGCCAGAAAATGGGAGAATATTGCTTTGACCCCCAAGTGGGTCTTTATGATCCTAAAGATGAAAATAAAGCAATAAGAGTAAAAGAGTCTCAAGATCTTGAAGTCAGTGAACGAAAAGTTCGAGGTCTCGGAGCAGAAGGATTTTTTAATACTGAAATGATAAACTGTGACAAGAATAATTTCTATGATGTCTTTTGTAACCGGAAATCTAAAAGATCTAAAGGGCAATCGTCTCAAGCAACTCATGAAATATGGATTGATACATCTAAAGTTATGGGTCTATATGATTCTAAAAAAGACGATAGCTCATGTAAAAGAAGTGACTTCTTAAACTTATTAGAAAGTAGTTGTGTTAATGCAAATACTTTTAATTTGTATTCTATTTCAAATATCAAAAAAAAATTGGGAACTCTTAGGCAGAGTTGTCAAAGTGCAAAATTAAATATTTCTATTGATAAACTAATAAAGTGGATAAGGGTAAATAAAGCTTTAAGCTTGAGTATTGTGTTAGATGAATATTATGCACAAGGTAAGCTAATGGCATTTTTAAAGACAAGACCAAATATAAAGGTTAAAGGTATAGATGAAAAGATAGATTTATCTCAAATGACTAAACCTATTGCTAACCTTAAAAAATATTGTATGTAATAAACTATGAAAGAACTCATTGAATGGAGTAAAAAAGAATTTTCTCATTTATCATGGAGAAAAAATAGAACTCTATATAGAACACTTGTTTCTGAAATAATGCTTCAGCAAACAACTGTTTCAACAGTTTTAAATCACTTTGAAAAGTTTTTAACGATATATCCAGACATTGATTCCTTGGCAAATTCAACTGAAGAAGATTTAACAATCAATTGGAAAGGTTTGGGCTATTATAGAAGAGCTCGTAATTTACACAAATCCTGTAAATTTTTTCAAGAAAACTTTAATTCAACTATACCACTAAAATATGAGGAACTAATCAAAGCTCCTGGAATTGGAGAGTATACAGCAAATGCAATAATGGCCATTGGAGGAAATAAAAAAGCTCTTTGTGTCGATGCAAACTTAGAACGAGTTTTATCTCGTTTAAACTATATCTTAGTAAAAAAAGGCCCAAAACTAATAAAAAAAATAAATGAAGACTTTAAACAAAATCTCATCGCTACCGACTTAGATAAATATGGAGCAAGAGCTTATAATGAAGCCCTTATGGATCTTGGAAGAGTTTATTGCCAATCTCGAAAGGCAGATTGCTTAATTTGTCCAATGAGTAATGAATGTACCTCTTATAAAAAAGGTGAATCATTATCTATTCCTGTTCAAGATAAAAAAGAAAAAAAGAAGTTTTATGAATTAACACTCTTAAGGTTTGTCGTTGTAGAAAATGATTCAATTTTAGTTTATAGAAAAAGTAAAGACGAGTGGTTGTCTGGTCAAAACGAAATACCTACATATACAATTTATTCCGAAGATGAAAAATTAAAACAATACCCATTTTTAAAAAAAATAATTGAGTCAGAGCTTTTACCTGCAATAAAAACAAGTATAACCCAATATAAAATAACAAATCATGTATTGATATGCTCAAAAGAAGAATTTAAGAAAATTGTTGGGACAGAAATTAAAAAATATAACTTTATTAATTTAAATAACCCTAAACTTAATTTAACAATAGCTTCTCTTAAAGCTTTGAAAATTTAATTTGTTGCAGTTCCAAATCTTAGATTGTCGATAGCAAACCTTTCACTTTTACCTTCTCCAGAGCTATCGTCTCCAACAGCAATAATTATTTTACATATAGAAGCATGGTTGGCAATAATTCCTAAAAAGTGTATTTCCGAGTCACCATTTTCAGAATTGAAATTTATATCGTTTTCATAAATCTTTACTGGAGTAGTAGAACAATCGTAGGCCCTTACTTGACCAAGTGTAAAGTTTGAGTCTGATTCAAAGTCTAAAAGATCTATTCCAAAGTGAGCAATAGGAGAGTTGAAGCTTAAAAGCATAGAGTTTCTTGTTGTTAGTGAGCCGTAACGAAAGTCTATCCCATGTAAATCACCAATTGCAGAATCTTGAGCAACAGGATTTTCAACATATAAATTTCTTCGTGTTCCACCAAGTTCACCATCATCATCAACATGTTCTATTGTGTATGAGATAGAATCAATAGTGTTCGCTACAATAAGCGATGGACCTAAAGTAAGTGAAGAGAAACCATCTAAAGATTTTGATCCACTAGAGCTATTGATTTGAGTATCAAATCCAGAGTCAACATTTCCGTTTAAAGCAGAAGATGAGTTAGATACGAAAGAGTTTATTAGAAGTTGTTCTATTTGAGCAGCATTTTGAACTTTGCTCTCATTTGAACTAAGATTCAGATAGCTTTCACTAATATTGAAAAGCTTACATAGTCAGTCGTAATTTCAATGAATTAGAAGCTATTTAAATTTTTTGAGAGAATATTTAGATCTGCTATAATAGATGAGTATGTGTTGGTGCACATACTCATAAAGCTTACTTAGTTATATCTCAAACAACAGCTAACAGCTGTAGAATCAAACTAACTAGAGTCAGCACCCTAATTACATCTTCCATAGTGTTTAACCTCATTAAAAAAGGTCTTTTTCATTGAGGATCACGAAAGATGTGACTTTTATAATCTACTAGAATTACAATGAGTATAAATGAAGTCATTAGATTAAAAGGTTTTCATTTTTGAAAAAGCCAAGAAGAATTTTAAGCCGGATTCTGTCAAAGGATTATCATTCATCTAGACCCTAGATTACTCTAGGGTTCAAGCATCCTACCCGCCAGTTCACACGAGAAATGCTAAAGCACTGGCCTATTTGGATTTGCACCGCGTAGAGTTTACCTGGTTTCACTACAGCATTACCTGTACATACTTTCTGTTGCACTTGTCCTCACCTCACGGTGGACGGGCATTACCCGCTACGCTACTCTATGGTGTCCGGACTTTCCTCGAGCTAATAAAAGCTCGCGATAATCTATTCTTCTTGGCAGTACCTATATAATATTTATAAGTTTCTATGACAATAATCACTTGTCTAAAATTCAAAACTATTCATAAGAGTCTATATTTATTATACTCCTGTAAAATTCAAGGAGTGTACGTGAAGTTTATATTGCTATGCATGATCAGTTTGATTTCTGTTAATTCTTTTGGAGCTTTCCAGCAAATATGGACGGCCTATAAGAAATCAAAAACTAAAGAAATAAGAGACCTTTCAAAATCAACAGTTGTTGAAACTTTTAATTACGATAAAAAATTTAATGACTTCTCTTTGGATCTATCAGCTGCCTATCAAGACGATGCTTTAAAAAATTTAAATGCATTTAGTCCAAGAGAAACAATTGTTTCTACATATTCGGCAAAGTTGTCAAAGGCAACCAAATATTTTGGAACATTTGCAGTTGAACACTCACATATAGATTACGACTTATCTAACTGGCAACCGGCACTAAGGGCAAACTTCAATGGAGATTTACAATATGATGTTCGCACTAAAGTCTCATATAGCTATGACTTTTTTAAAAAAGACATTGCAATTCAATCTAATCTTGTAAAATCTAATTTTGATGAACAGCTTTCTTCACAAAACCTAGAGCAAGAGCAAGAATTCTTAGATGTTTTTACTAGATTTATTCAAGCGAAGTTAAGTTTATATCAAATTAGATTAACTCGAAAAAGTGTAAAAAAAGATTTAAAAAGGATAAAATTACTATCTAAAAGAGTTAAATCAGGTTCTAGTAGAAAAGTTGATCTTTATCTAGCGCAAAGTGCTTATCACACTCAAAGTGAAAGTATTGAGAACTCAAAGAAGAACCTCGAAGAAAACTTATCTATTTTAGAATTTATTTTAGGAGTTAAAATTGATGATTCTCTTTTGCAGTATGTAAAGTGGGATAAAGTTCCCATTACTTTTGAAGCAGCCAGAAGGAAAAATCCAACACTAGATCTTTTAGAGAAACGACTTGAAGTCTCTAGGAGGTCATTAGAACAAATAAAAAATACTTCAAAAATTGGACTTGCTTTAAATTTAGAGTATGAAACAAATGGAGTTCGTAATAGCCGATCAAAAGCTTATTCTGACAACTTCGAAGGTGATCATAACAGGTCAGCATCATTAATTATGACAATCCCTTTAGGCCTTGAAAAAAACTCTGCTCTTAAGAATCGATTAACTCTAGATAAAAAGTTAAGAGAAATGCAACTTGAGAATAAAAAAGGGGAAATCCAAACAAGTATAAATGCGATAAAGAAACAAATTTACTTCACACAAAATGCTTTGGATAACTCCAAAAAAAGATCATTCTTACTAAAAAAGGCTTTAGAAGAAACAAATAAATTATACTCGAGAGGGCAAAGTAACTTTGATGAAGTATTAAGAAGAGAAGAGAACTATATTAGTGCAATACTACAAGAAAAGTCTAATCTTGCTGGACTAGAGCTTTTAATAGCAAACTTAGCATTCTTAGAAGGTAATATTGAAGCTTATCTAGACTCATACAGGGATTAATATATGAAAAAAATGATTAACTATTTTGTAGATAACTCAGTTATTGTAAATCTTTTAACTGTCTTAATTATTATTATGGGAGGATATTCGGTACTTACTCTTAATAAAGAGACATTTCCAAATGTTGAGTTTAACTTTGTAATTGTACAATATCCATATCCTGGAGCTGCTACTGAGGATGTTGAAAAACTATTAGCAATTGATGTTGAAAAGGCATTAAAAGCTGTTGATGGGATTGATGAGCTAAATACAATAAGTGGTGAAAATGGCCTGATTGTTTCTCTTAAAGTTGACCCTGAGTATAACGTAGATGATGTCTTGGCAGATACTCAAACATCTTTAGATTCTATATCCGATCTACCTGATGAAGTTGAAGACCCTATTGTAAGTAAAAGAAATACTAAAAATAGAGGGATCATGAATATTGCTCTTTGGGGTGTTTCAGAGTCAGAACTAAGAATTAAAGCAAAAAGATTACAAAGAAAATTAGAACTTGATAAGAATATTTCATCTGTTGATTTGAGCGGATATAGAGATGAAGTTTTTAATGTTAAGGCCAATCCAGAGCTTTTAAATTTATATGATATATCATTACTTGAAGTTGTAAGTGCAATTAAAGATAGACAGACAAATGTATCTGCAGGAAGTACAAAAAATACATCGTCAGAAAAACTAATTAGAACACTTAATGAATTAGAGACAAAAAAAGATATT
Organism: uncultured Bacteriovoracaceae bacterium; assembly: GCA_937923325.1. The sequence continues at coordinate 174,999 of CAKZUQ010000013.1, read as the reverse complement.
GAAAATATCATTCTTAGATCTAATGACATTGGAAAAAGTATTTTAGTTAAAGATGTTGCATCTGTAGAGTTAAATTTTTCTGAGTGGGAGAGGTATGAAAAAGCTGAGAATGAGCAGGCCATCTTTTTGGATATTAAAGCAAAGTCAAGTGCTGATGTACTAGCTACTGCTGCCAGTACTAAAGCAACAATTGCAGAGTTCACAAAAAAAGAAAATGTAAATTATAAAATATATGATGATTTCTCTTTTTACGTAAAAAGAAGATTAGGAGTTCTTACTCAAAATGGTGTTCAAGGAATCTTTTTAGTTATTTTAAGTTTGTATTTATTTATGAATTTAAGGGTTTCAATAATTACTGCATTAGGTGCACCTTTTGCATTCTTGGTAGCATTCTCTTTAATGGGAAGTTTAGGGGTTACGATAAATCTAATGTCTATGTTTGGACTAATAATGGTTTTAGGAATGCTTGTTGATGACTCTATTATAGTTGCCGAGCAATATTATCAATATCTAGAAGATGGGCTAGATCCTCGAAAAGCAGCAAAAAAAGCTGCGATTGATACACTTGCGCCAGTAACTGGGACAGTTGTTACAACTATGGTTGCCTTTGGATCACTTTTCTTTATTGATGGAATAATGGGGAAGTTTCTTTGGTCTGTTCCTGCAGTTGTAATCATTGCTCTTGCAGCGTCTTGGTTTGAGTGTTTCATAATCTTACCAGGTCACTTAGCTGATTTTGCCCCTAAGTTGAAAAAAACAGATAAAGAACCTTGGTATAAAAAGTGGATTGTCGTTTATGAAAAATATCTTGTTTTAACAATGACTCATTCAAAAAAGACAATTTTAATCTTTGTTATTGCATTCTTAGCAAGTGTGGTTGTTCTAAAAGGAATGAGAAAAGAAATGTTTCCTTCTGATGATGTTAATTTGACTTCAATTAATATCAAATCAAAAGTTGGAACAAGTTTAGAAAGAACAAATCAAGAAATAAAAAAAATTGAAGAGATTATTCTTAATAACGTAAAAGAAAATGAAGTGAAGGGAATCAGAAGTAGTGCGGGATTTCAATTCTTTCAAGGTGGAAGATCTAAAACGGGTTCTCATTATGGAAGTGTATACTTAGAACTTGTTATGAATGATCAAAGAGACCGAACGACAGATGAAATTCTTTCAGGCATAAGTACTGAGTTAAAAGAAAAAATTAAAGACTATGAGTTCAGTTTAAATAAATTTACGGGAGGACCACCAAAAGGATCTGCAGTAAACGTACTATTTTTAGGAAATAACACTAATGATCTTAAAGAGTTATCTAAGACTGCAAAAGAAAAAATATTAGAAATTGATGGAGTTACCTCTTTAGAATTAGATTATGAAGAAGGTAAAAAGCAAGTCTTAGTTCAAATTAATGCAAAAGAAGCAAGAAGACTAGGTGTAAGTAATTCAAATATAGCTATGGAAATAAGAAATGGTTATGAGGGGATTGTTGCAACTACTATAAAGAAGAATGATGAAGATGTTGATGTTCTTGTAACTTTAGATGACAAATCTAGAGAAAGTGCTGATATTTTAACTAATCTTAGAATAACAAATCAAATGGGGATGAGAATAAGGCTAAGCGCGGTAGCAAGTTTTAAGGAAGTTCCTGGTGTCTATGTAATTCGGCGAAAAGATAGGCAAAAGGCTTTTTCACTTACTGGTGATGTAGACTTAACTAAATCCACTTCTTTAGAAGTTAATGAAAAAATTGATATAATATTACCTGAACTTATGAAAAAGTACCCTGATATAACATATAGACTTGAAGGAGAAAACAAAGAAACTCTAGAGTCTTTTAGAAGTTTTGGAATAGCTTTAGTTGCCTGTGTTTTTATTATTTTTATTATTCTTGTAATGCAATTTTCAAGTATCGGTCAGCCTTTTATTGTTATGACAGCTATTCCTTTTAGTCTTATTGGAGTTGTAGCTTCATTTTGGATTTTAGATCTATCTATTGGTTTTATGGCATTGATGGGTATTTTGGGACTTGTCGGGGTTGTTATTAACGATTCAATCGTTTTAGTTACTTTTATTAATAGGGCCGTAATGCAAGATTCAAGTTTTAGCTCAATTGTAAAGGCTACGTCATCAAGATTTAGACCTGTTGTTCTAACAACTGTGACTACTGTTGTTGGACTTTTGCCAGTTGCTCATATGCCAGGTGGAGATCCATTTTTAAAGCCTATGGCCACAAGTTTTGCTTATGGATTATTATTTTCATCATTGATAACTCTAGTTTTTGTTCCATGCTGCTATAAAGTCTACGTAGACTTTATTAATAAGAAGAGCTTGAAGGAATAAACACGCGTTTACATGCACTGCATGTTTTTAATATGTGTTTGTCTTCAACATCAGAAATAAATTGAGTAGGCAAAGAGGCCCTGCAGTAATTACAACTTCGATCAACAATTGTTGCAACTATTGTTGATCGAAAGTCTTTATCTAGCATACCCTTTATTTTTGATTGATAGCCTTCAGGTAATTGTTTTAATAAAGTGTCTACTCGTAATTGCGTATTTGTTTTTTTCTTTGTTAGTTGTTCAATTTCTATATCTACTTCTTTTTGAATCTCTATTAGTGAGTTAGAAGCTCCTTTTATAAAAGTATGTGAGTCTTTAATATTTTCTTCTATAGATTCTTTTTTTTCCATAAAGCTAAAAACTGTTTCTTCTAAAGAATCTATTTTCTCTTCATAGAGTTTTATTTCTTTATCTAATGCTTGGATTTGAGAATCTGTGAAAACTTGTCCTTTTTGAGATACTTTTATTTCTAATTTTTGTTGAGTGGATGAAAGTTCATTTTCGGAACTCGTTAGTTCTGAACTTATAGACTTTAGTTCTTTATTTAGTTTATCGATCTTTTCATTTTTATCATTAATTTTATTATTTATACTTAAAATTCTTTTATTCTGATTTTCAATAAGATCTATAAAAGTCTTGATATTCCTATCTAAACTATCAATTTCCTTAATTATTTTAAAGTTTTCAATCATATTGGTATCCTTTGCAAATATGTTAAATTATTGTACAAAGTCATTAATGCAAAAGATAGATAAAATTAATCTTCATAAAGTGATTGCTAAGCACAAATTCATTGTCATCGATAAAAGGGTCAAAGATCTATATTTTCAAGATGATATTGATGGAGTGATCTATGTTGTAGATAAGCCTGAAAAATCAAAAAATTTAGTAGTGTTTAAAGAAATCTCTAGTTTATTTCTTAAAAATGGAATTCATAGAAATGATGAGATTTTGGCCATCGGTGGTGGAGCCACTTCTGATTTAGCAGGCTTTGTAGCTTCAACTATTCTACGTGGTGTGAAATGGAATGTCATACCCACAACACTTTTAGCAATGATTGATGCTTCGATTGGTGGAAAGGTTGGAATAAATACAGCTCAAGGTAAAAATTTAATAGGTAGCTTTCATTTTCCAACGAATATATATTTTTATACTCCATTTCTAGACTCTTTGGATAAAGAAGATTATGACTCTGGACTAGGAGAATTACTTAAGTATTGCTTTTTATCAAGTGATATTGCTGTCAGTATGGATTTGAGTTTAGATGAACTAATTTATAAGTGCGCCGAATACAAATTAGATATAACCTCCAAAGATCCACTAGAGGGTAGTGGTAGAATTAAATTAAACTTAGGACATACATTTGGTCATGCTATTGAGGCTTTAACTTCAATTACTCATGGAACCTGCGTTGTTATAGGGCTTGAAATAGTCTTTAGTTTGTTTGATAAAGAGAAACTGAAGTTATTAAAAGAGTATAAAGAAAAATTAAAGGTTGTAACTCCAGAATTTAAAGTACCTTTAGATAAGGTTTTAAGTTTATTGTTGTTAGACAAAAAAAATATAGACGAAGATATTAGGTTTGTCTTACCCGAAAATATTAAGAAAATTTCTTTAACAGATTTAAAAAGTAAAATTTTGGAAGACTCTTATGCAAATAAATACTTTAATTAATACTCTTCCTTGCTCTAAATCTTATGCAAATAGAGCAATTATTTATTCTTATGTTCAAAATTTAAATTCCAACATTTTAAACTTATCTAACTCAGATGATGTGGTAAATACTAAAAACGCAATTACTTCTTTAGAAAAAAGAACATCTATTGTTCATTTAGGAGAGGGCGGAACAACAATAAGATTTATGCTTTGTGCTTTGGCCTTAAATGATTATGAAACAACAGTTAAAGTTCATCCTCGTTTTAAATTTAGGCCAATTAAAGAATTATTTGATTATTTAAGGTTACTCGGAGCTACTATAAAAGAGTCATCTAAGGAAGATGTTCTTTGTACGATTAAAGGACCATTAAAAAAAAATATACTAATTGATGTAGATTGCACAAAGACTAGTCAATTTGCTAGTGGTTTATTGTTAATAAGTGAAAGAATTAATTTAAAACTTAATTTGTTAAATTTTCACTGCTCTAAATCTTATTTTGAATTAACAAAAAAAGTAATGAATGATTTAAAAAAAGAATCTGATATTTATGTTCCTGTCGATTCAAGCTCTAGTGTTTATTTTATAGTATATGCTCTTTTAAATAAAAATATTTTGTTTGAACAGGTTCTTAAGAGAGATCGATCTCAGGCCGATGATAAGATATTTGATGTTCTTAAACTTATTGGTGCAAAGTGGAAATTTACTGAAAAAGGTTTAACTGTATTTAAGTCAGATGATCTCTTTGCTTTTGAATTTGATGTTAGTGAGTGTTTAGATCTTAGTATGGCGTTGGTTTATCTAGCATGCCATTTAAAGGGACAGAGTACTCTCTATGGTATAGAGAATTTAAAATATAAAGAAGTTGATCGGTTAGCAGCTATTAAAGATATATTAGATTCCATTGGTGCTGAGTATACTATTTCAACGAATTCACTTTCAATCTCTGGTTATACGCATAAATCAGACTTTAATATTACACCTTTAAGTGACCATCGATCTGTGATGATAAGTGCTTTATTTCTAAAGAGTATTGGAAAAGAAATAGCGGTTAATAAGAACTGTGTGAAAAAGTCTTTTCCTAACTTTTTTGATCTTTTATCAGTTGTTTAAAACAATTATAATATCTCTTTTTAATATTTTCCCAAGAGTAAGATGCAATAATATGATTCTTATTTAAGCTCGGCTTTTGTATGAAGTGATTTAGTTTTTGAGTGAGCTCTTCATTTGATGAGTAAAAATTAGAGTGAGTTTTAAAATGTTCTGGATATGCAAGTTTCATTGGCAATAAGTTTTCAACTTCACATAAAGTTGATTCACATATACTAATGCCAAAAAAATCGTGGTTAGATGTTACTATCGCAAGGTGTGACTGCCAAAGAAGTCTATAATATTCATCTTTACTTTTAACATGTCCAAAGTGGAGAATATTATCTTTGAACTCTTCTTTTGCTTTTTGAAATATTTGATTCTCTACGTGAGGCGGAGATTCTCCTGTCACAATTAACTTAAAATCTATAGTTTTTTTTAACTTTCTTAGTTCTTGAAAGAAAGTAGCGGGGTTCTTATCATATTCCCAGCGATGATTCCAAAGTATTGTCAGTTCTTTGTTTTTATTAACTTTATTTTTACAAAGTATACCTATATCTAATCCAACTGGAAGTATCTGAGCTTTCTTTTTAAACGTATTGCTACCCTCACAAAAAGAATCAAGATTAAACTTTGAGTTAAATAAGAGAGCATCAGCTATTTTGGCAGAGGTGTTTTGAATATTAATGAAAGTGTCTTGTTTATTGTTCTTTCCATTTTTTGTCCATGGGTAGGCTTTTTGGTTCTCATGAAAGTAGATGACATGTGGTGCGTCTAACTTAAACTTTTGCTTAAACTTTAATAGGTTCACCATTGAAGTAACAATTACTAAATCATATTTCTTTGATTTTGAAAGTTTAAAATTTTCAACAGAGGATAACATCGCTTCTTTCCAAGTCGAAGAGTCATCAGTTAAAAGATCAATCTCAAATTCATCTAAATTAGATACTAATTCTTTGGCCCAAGATTTATGGGAACCTTTAAAAAAAGTTTCTACAACCAAAATTTTCAATATTATTCTTGAATCTTTTTTATTAACTTTGAAAACTCTTTTGTGAAGTCTTCGTAGTATTTACCTGTTGCAGGCCCATTAAAACCAGAATGTACCCCTGTAACTTTTCCTTTTTTTGAAACGAATATAGTTGTTGGGAAAGAGGCAAAATTATTAATGTCCTTAAAAATATCGCTTACCTTTACACTTTTAGATAGACCACCAATTAATACTGGATAGTCGATAGAATAAGTTTTGATAGCTTTTTTTAAGTTTTTCTTTGAAATTTTCTCAGTAATACCTCTTTCAAAACTTATAATATAAAAATCAACATCTACTTTGTTCTTTGATCTAAACTCTTTAATAAATCTAGTTTCATCAATACAGTTTGGACACCAAGAACCAAATATTTGAATTACTTTTGCTCTGTTGTCTTTTGTCGAAATACATTTCTTTTCATTTTGTAAGTTATTAAGACAAAAGTTTAGAGATTTTGAAGGAATCGTTGTTACTTTAGTTGCATCAGGTAGTTTGAATGTTTCTGATGGTCTTGCCTTAAAGGTTTGATTCCATGAGAGTCCACTGTATACAGTACCTGTGAAGGAATCTTTCGTTAGGAAGCCATCAAAGTTAAATGAAAAGGCTCCATCAAAGCCATAAAGGTTTAACTTTTTGCCATTAAAGTGTGGTCTTAAGTAACGATAATCTCCAGTTGGAGTTAAAATAGTTGCGTGATCATTAGTAAATAATAAAATTGCATCTTTAACTTCTCCTTTAGATGATAGGAAAGAAATTTTCCACCTCATTGGAAAGTTGTCTGGATACTCAACTTCTTGTTCCCATTCACCTTCAACAGCTTTAAGGTTTAATCGGTATTCATTCTTTTTATTATATTTAATCCACTGTCCTTTTAAGGATTCTTTATCATTTGCTTTTTCTAATACGAGTGCATTATCAAAACTTTGAATTGGTATTATGAATTTATTATTTTTGATTTTTATATCGAGTTCAAGTGTTTCAGCTCCATTGTAGAGTTTGGCCTTTGTCGAGTTATCACTAATCTCAAGATTAAATGGAAGTTCAGTCTCTTGTAAGTTCAAGCTTACTTTCCAATTACCATCAATGTTATGTTGGCTACAAGAAAAGAAAGTTAAAGAGAGGACTATAAGTAATAAAGTATGAAACATGATATTCTCCAGCTAAATCAAAGCTAAAAAATAGCATGTTTTTAAAAGAATCAAAAGCAAACTTATTCTCTTATAAGTTGTATGTTTTTCTTACTAAGTTGTAAGATCTCATCGAGATCTTTATCTAACTGATTCTTACCTTTTCTAATATTTATATCGTCGATTTTTTTATTGATCGCTTTTAGGTTTTCGACTATCTTTTGACTTTGTTGTGAGATTTTAAAGTTTTTCTCTGAGATTATCTCTTTAACAATATCAAGATTTTCCTTCGTTAGCCTAATTTCATCCTGGTCTAAGAGGCGCTCATCAAAACTACTATAAACCATTTGTGACTTTTTATAATTTACAGTTATAATGACTTCATCTCCATCGTTTAGAGCTGATATTAATGTCTTTTTATTGATCTCTGTGGGGATCTTATGTAGCACTCTTTCGTGAAGTTCTATCGTTTGATTTATACCTAATCTAAAATCTAATAAATCAGGATTTGTAACTCTTTGCATTTTTCGAAGAGTTAGTATTTCTGAGTGAATGTCCTTTATATGTAAAGGTAGCTCTTCTATACTTTGAAAGTTTTTATATCCATGAAATTTATGTCCTTTAAGCAATAGTCCTTCTGCGTCATTCTTACTAATTAAGCTTGTATGATAAAATGAATCGACTTGAAGTTCGCGTAAAAAATCATATCTGGCATGTCTAAGTTCATGTACTAATGTTGAATAGCCTTCTGTCGATTTTATAAAGACTTCTGTTGGAGATAAAAAGATATACCTTTGCAAGTCTTCATTTGTTTGAAAGAAGCCAAGTAGACCTTCTTCTTTAAGACTTGGAGCTATAAAAACTCTCGTTTCATACTTTTTAGCATGTCTGACAAGTTTTGAGAGGTGAGACTTATCTTTTCCTAAAAGTTCGATTACTTTCTCTTCTTCAAAGTTAACAACTTTGTAACGAATTCGATCCTCTTTTAATGAGCTCGTAATATCTTCTATCGAGTTACGACTAGAAAGCTGATTAAGCTTTGCCTCATAGGAAAACTTTCTTTTATTGTAAGGTGTATTTTTAAAAGGAGCATTGCAGTCTCCAAATGCTAATAAAGAAAAAAGAATAATGTATATTAATATACTTTTCATTGTAACCTCAGTCTAAAATCAAAAACAATGTAACGTTTTGATTGTAGCTTTTGTTGACTTCTATTGACGTATGTACGCCGCCTTTTTTATTTTTAAACATTGTTCCAGCTGTAAATTCTTTTTTGTTTTTAAAGTTTGTTCTATACCCAATATAGGAATTCTTTAGATAGTATTCGGCGCCAAGGTTTGTCTCTGAGTCAATATCGGTATTATACTCCACCATGAAGTTTTGAGTTTTAACTCTTGAGTATTGTTTCCATTTACCATCAAAGGTTTTGTATTTTATTCCTGAATCAATTGAAATCTTATTTTTCTTTAATAATAAGAGATGTGTCTCAAGTTTTACTTCATCGGAGTGAATATCTAAACTTGAATTTGAGATGTATTTTTCACTTTTTGTTTGAAGTCCCACACTGCCAATTGTTATATCATCAGTTGGAATATATCGAGGTCCAACTAAGGGGATGTTTTCTTTATTAAGTTTTATATCTAAAGCTAAGTTAATGTCTAAATCAACTTCTTTGTTTTGTTTTTTTAAAATTTTATTATGATAATCAGTCATTTTAAATATAGAGAGATGTTTGCTTCTGTTTGTGTCCCGTTGAGCTATTTGTTCCTGTCTGTCTGTGTTAAAAACTTTGAACTTTCTATAAATTAGTTCTCCGTTTTCATCGGTATAGCTTAAGAGCCAGCTATCTGATAATTCATGTTTATCTCTAAAAAGAAAAAAAACTTTTTCCATATGTTTTATTTTAAACGCTTCTACATTTTTTGGAGATGAGTCTTTAAAGTAAAGACTTATGATATCTGTTTGAGTTAAATCTTTGTAGGATCTGATATTCTTTTTTAGGATTGCTTCTTTTTCAAGGGGGGGTAGCTTTGAAATCCTGTTTGAACATTTTTCTTTATTTTTTTTCACATTGAGGGAATAGATAAGTCTTTGTAAATCTAGCTTTAAAGTTTCATCATTAGTTGTTTTTGCTAATTGATTGATATCTTTGGATTGATTTAAATGTATAAAAAGTTCTTTAAATTGAGCTAATTTGTTCACTGTCTCATCAAGGCCTGAAAGTTCTATGTTTGAACTCTCTGTATTATTCGCTTCAAAAAAATAAGGGTTTTCGATTGAGTTAACCTCATCATTCTTATTGAGTTTAAGTGCATTTATTTTTGCTTTGCTTGTAATTTGATTAATTTGGTCTTTATTTTTAATAGATCGATTATTTTTTAACTTTTTGAGTCTTGCAGAGCCATTTTCAAATTGAAATAGATCATGATCTTTGTAACAATCTTCTGCAGCCCTTAAAAATGTTTTTGTGCTCATTGATTTTAAACTTTTTAAGCAATTACTTGTTTCAATATTAGTGAGTGCTATATTTGAAATATCTTGTTGAGAGTGGTGGTGTATATATTTTTTTTCTAGGTCCAATTTGAGTTGCTTTTGAACTTTTTTTGCAAAAGCTTGACCCTTTGTAGAAAGATCATTTTTTTTGAGAATTATTATTGATTGATCCTGAGCAAGTAAAGTAAATGTAAATAGAAATAAAATAATAAACATCATATATTTATCGGAATTTCAGCTATTAAGGTTGAATTAGGATAAACAAAATTACAACCTGAAATCAACTGGTTACGCGACCTTAAGAGATAAAAAGTATAGCTCTCTTTAATCCTTCATCTTTTTTCGATAATAACCTTTTAAAGCTCCTATTTGATTTTCATTGAGGCCATCGAGATATGTTTTTAAAATAAAGAAACGATAAAGAATCTCTGCTGAGATCATTCTAGCTTTGGGGGTATTGATGTAAAGAAGTAAGAGCATAAGACCAAACTCAGTAATATCAACTTTACGAGCTTTCCTTTGTCTGCCTTTTGCACCACCTAAGTAGCTGTTTTCTATAAAGTTTTTATTCAGCCCAAATTTGGGCTAAATGGATAACTCTTTATTACATTTGTCTATGGCCCTTAAAATATGCTTATGATTCATATTAAAGTATTTAGTTATCTTAAGAGAGTCAGTAACTGGACTAAAAGGAGTATCCCTTATCCATACATCTCCCATGACATGTTCATTTACTAAATCCTTAAGTCTTGGTGGTCTTGTTTCAAATGGTTTCTGAATTCTAAAGTTATTATTCATAGCGTCTCCTTCTTAGCGAGAGGAGTGCAAAGATATTAAAAACTTAGAAACTTACATGTATTTGAAATCACACAGTAGTTAATTAAGCCTTCTAAATTTTGGTACTGTGGTATAATGAGTTATGACATGGAAAACGTATGGACTTCTTATTATTAGATACTTAAATCCATTTATAAAGAAAAGGGTTGAGTTTAGTAATTTAATTTCTACGTATATTAAGTGCGCAGTTGTAGTACCCTTTGTCTATATATTAGCAGTTTGTTTAGTCCTTCTAATTTTAATCCACTTGGATTTAGAGCTAAATGCATCTTTCTCACATCAAGAATTAAGGTCATTATTTCATACTGTTCCAACTATCGTTGCTTTAATAAGTTGTTTGGCGACTTTAGCTTTCACAAAAGCAAAGTATCTAACTTCATTTGGTTACAAGACTTCTCAGAGTCAATTTTTTATATTGATCCTTTCTGAGCTTTATAAATAATCGAGTGCCTTTAACTTGTGTTAAACGTATTCGTTGACTATGCTATATGTAATTATGAATTTAAATCACTACTTTACTATTGTTGACCCACTCTTTCTTGAAAGAGAAAGTTTAGTTAAACAAGGTTTTAAGCTTTGTGGGCCGGCTCGTCATAAGGGACAGGGAACAAGTGCTGAATTTGTATTGTTTCCTAAAAACTATTTTGAATATATTTGGATTGATGATACTGAAGCTTCAAAAAATAATCTCTTAAAACTTTATAAGAGAACAGAGCAGGGGGCTTGTCCATATGGCCTGTGTTTTGTCGGTCAACTTCCAGAAGAATATTTAAAGGAGTTCATTACTTATATCCCTCCTTATAGCCCAAATACAAAACTTTTCGTTTTAAAAGAGTCTATTGAAGATGTATCGATGCCTTTGATATTTATAGACGCTAGGTTTAGTAATCCAAAAGAATCAGAGCCACAAAATAATAATAAAATTTCAAAAGAATCACTTAATCCTCAAGATAAATTCTTTATACCTGAAGAGTTAAAAGAGTATAAAATACCAAAGTACTTCTTTGAATTGATTTATTAAAAAAGTAATAGTTAATTTAAATTAAAAGGAATTTTAATATGCCATATATATTATCTCCTCTAATCACTGAAAAAAGCAAAGGGATGTAGTTTGAGGGGGCTGCTTACAGTAAAGAAATCAATTATTCATTAGAGCCTGGTAAAATGCCACCTGTAAACTATGATAAACATATTATTAATAGTCATAGTCTTTCGCATGCAGAGGCTCCAAGGCATGTTATTGATAACGGTAAAACTATTGATAACTTCTTTAGTTCAGATTATTTTTTTGGATCTTGTACTGTCGTACGTTTAAAAGGTAACAACTATAAAGATCTTGGTAATGGAGTCTTTCATTGGGTGGTAACCTTATCTGAGATAAAAGAGGCTTTGAAAAATAAAATTCCAAAAAAACTTCTTCTTACAACTGGTGTATATTTAAAAAATAGCGACGGGTATCACGATCCTAAGTATATGCTGACTTTGAGCCATGAACCAGCAGAGTGGTTAATTAGTTCTTCAGACTTTAATTTGTATGGTACTAGTTGGAAAAGTTCTGACTATTTACCTGATAGTTTAGAGCGGCCTATTCATAAAACACTTTTTAAACAAGCTGTCATTCTAGAGTGTTTGGACCTTGAAAAAGTACCAGGTGGAGATTATTTCATCGTTGCTTATCCTTTGAGAATAGAAAACTTTAGCGAATCACCTGTGACTCCTGTCTTATTTACACATGAAGAATTAAAGAGTTATATTTAATTATCTCTAAAGTTAAAACGATCTTTTATGTAGCAAGTAATCGAGAATGTGTAGTAAGTAATCGAGAATGTCAAATTAATTTGGCTATTGTTAGGAGATTAAACGTTTAGAGTTTTCTTCTTTTTAACTCTAGGTTATTGATTTTATTTGGTTCTTCTCAAAGTCTTAATCTTTATTTACTGGCATGTTACAATATTATTGTAGGGATAAAGTAGATAGTCATTGTAACTGTGGAGGAATTTAATGTTGAGGCTGTTAATTATTACTATTACTTTTTATAGTTGCTTTTCCTGTAATGAAGTTTTAAAAATTAAAATTAGGGACCCAGGCAGCCAGCCAAGTTTAAGTATTATACAAAATTCAATTACTCCTGTGGACAATATCGAATTAAATGCACAGAACCTCTTGGCGTCTACGGGTAGAGTTGAGAGTTCAACCTATATTTTAACTTCTTTCACTCTCTCAAAATTTTCAAATTCACCAATTGTAATAATTAAAGGGAAATATGATGACCCTTTATCTGCCGCTGACATTACTGCACTGGCCAGTATTGGTCTCACTGATGCAGATGAGACAAGTACTAAGGGAGATATTCGTGGTTTGTCGAAAAATAAAGGTGAAGCAGAGAACTTAGCTTTTAATATAAAAATAAACTCTAGCCTTTATACAGATTCTACTTTTCGTAATTTAATTTCATCATCCTCTGAAAGTATCTTATACGTTGATGGTGATAATCATATTGATGGAGAGTTCTTTACCCCTGTTAATGGAGAATATTATATTCTTCAAGAGTGGATCTCTACACAATTATCAGCTTATCAACTTTTACCAGAAAATAATTACAGAAAAATAGCAATCGGTGATACTCCTGATGATAGAATGGATGAGTTACAATTTGATCCAGCTCTTCCACAAGTAAATGGTCATGATGTAGGATATACTTATTTTAGAAGAGGAACTCTAGATGCTTACAAGGTTACTAATGATGGAACTGGAATTGGCGGATGGCAATTCACTTCTATGGGAGTACCTTTTGGTGCAAACGGACTTAGATATTGGTTAGTTGCAGGCTTGGGACAACAAAATGGAGAAACTATATTTTTAGGAACTGCTCGATTTAGTTACTATAGGAATCAGGCTATTAATATTATCAATTGGAATGGAACATCTTGGGATGAAGCTCATTTGGGAGATGCATTTTTTGCAGCAGTAGGAAGTCCTTGGGTTCCAAATAATAGTAGAGTATCGAGACCAATTAAGGGGATTGATGGAAGCTATTGGTTAGCAATAACTGAGTATACTGAATCTGTTCGCGCTGGTACTGATTTTGAAGATCTTGTGTTGAAAGATCTACACCTTATGAGAATGACACATAATTCTGGTAGCTTTACGGATCCAGCTAATTGGACAGTAGAGGCATTTCGCGCACCAATTACAAGTACTGCATCATTTAGACGATCTAATGTTAGGGCCATATATATTTCTGAGTATACTAATAGTAATAATTTTACAGCCTATATCGCTGCTTATGGAGTTGGTAAATTCGTTAGAAGTAATGGTGTGAGTACCTATAGCCCTATTGCTACAAATCCTAGCCTCGAGATTTATAATACAAGTGATGAATTTCCAATTGGTTTAGATACTAATGGACTTCAGCAGGTACAGGCTGCAGTGGAAATTACTCCCGATTTAACTGACTCAAAAAAATTAATGTTCTTAGGTTATTTAACAATTTATGTTCTTGATACTAGAACAGACGAAATGACAGAAATATTTGGAAAAGGGAATAGGACCACAGTTCATTATAGTAGATAGGAGAAGTGTGTTTTGTGGTAATAGATCAAGTTTAGTGAACCTTTTATAAGTGTTGCGGTGCCGTAACTGATTTGAATTTATTAATATTAAAAGTTGTCGTTATGTCTGTTACAATTAAAGTTCTTGCAATTATTAGTCTGAACATTTACATATAAGGTAACTGACAACATAGAAGGTTTTAACCCTTCCTGCACGAGTGCAGAAACAAACGGAAATTTATAATGAGCATTAATAATCCTTATGCATCATTTCTAGATTCTCTAGAAAAACCAGCAAGATATATCGGCGGAGAACATTTTATCATCAGAAAAGACTGGGATAAAATGATTGGAAAAGCAGCTTTATGTTTTCCAGACACATATGAAATTGGGATGAGTCATCTTGGTTTTAAGATCCTTTATGAAGAAATAAATAAGCAAGAAACTATGTGTGCAGAAAGATGTTTTGCTCCATGGGTAGATATGGAAAAAGAAATGAGAGATCGAGATCTTCCTCTTGTTACTTTAGAAAACTTTAAACCACTTAAAGACTTTGATGTTGTTGGATTCTCTCTTCAGTATGAAATGAGTTATTCAAATATTTTAAATATGCTAGACCTTGGTGGAATTTCGATTTACCAAAAAGACAGACAAGAGCATGAGCCTTTTGTTATTTCTGGTGGTCCTTGTGCGACTCACCCAGAACCAATTGCTCCTTTTATGGACTTTATAGTTATTGGAGATGGTGAAAAGCTATTTTCAAGAATTGTTCACTTTATTGGAGAGGCTAGAGAAAACGGAATAAAAAGAGAAGCAATTCTATTTGAACTTGCACAGTGGCAAGGTATTTACGTTCCTTCATTTTATGACACTGAAATAGATGAAGATTCGATGTTAGAAGTTGTTACTGGTGTTAAGCCTGAATTTGATGGACTTGTTTCAGATAGAGTAGAAAGATTTTTCGTTGATAGTCTTAAAGATTATCCTTTCCCAACAAAATCTCCAATCCCTCATATGACAGCTATCTTTGATAGATTTTCAGTTGAACTCAGTAGAGGTTGTACTGAAGGATGTCGTTTTTGCCAAGCAGGAATGATCTATAGGCCAGTTAGAGAAAGAAAACCCGTAGATGTTATGAACTTAGTTCTAGACGGAATGAAAAATGGTGGATTCGATGAAGCATCATTAACTTGTCTTTCTACTGCTGATTACTCAGCAGTTACTCCACTTGTTGTAGATTTATTAGATAAGCTGTCTGAAAAAAATGCGACTCTAGGAATTTCATCATTAAGAGCATATGGATTAGATAATAAAGTTTTAGATAAGTTAGCTGAAGTTAAAAACTCTTCTCTTACTTTTGCTCCTGAAGCAGGAAGTGAAAGAATGAGAAAAGTAATAAATAAAAATGTTACTGAAGAAGATATGCTTCAAACAGCTAGAGATGTTTTTTCTCGTGGCTGGACTAAAATGAAGCTTTATTACATGATCGGTCTTCCTACAGAAGAAGATGAAGATGTTATCGCAATAATGGAAACAGGAAGAAAGGCTACTGAAATAGCTAGAAAAGAATGTGGAGTTAAAAACCCAGCAATTACTGTTTCGGCATCATCATTTGTACCTAAACCACATACTCCATTTCAGTGGGCTGCAATGATTACTCACGAAGAGATTGTTAGAAAACAAAACCTTCTAAAAGATTATGCTGTAAAGTATGGATTAAACTTTAGAAAGCATTATTCGAAAATTTCACACCTTGAAGGAATCGTATCTCGTGGTGATAGAAGAGTTGGGCATATTATTTATAATGCATGGAAAAAAGGATGTAGATTTGATGGTTGGAATGAAACTTTTGATTATGAAAAGTGGATTGAGGCCGTTGATGAATCAGAAATAGATCCAAAGTATATGCTTGGAACAATACCTGTAAAATCTAGAACTCCATGGGATCATATTGATGTGGGGCTTGAGGATAAATTCTTACAAAGAGAATGGACGAAAGCAACAAAGAATAGAATCTCTCCTCCATGTGGAAAAGTTCATGGAATGATTGTTCACCACTCTGATTTAGAATCATTAGAAAAAACTTTTGATGAAGATAAGAAAAAACTTGTTTGTTATTCTTGTGGTGTTGCATGTGACTTAACTGGAATGGTTGAAGAGAGAAGAGAATATCTTGTTTCAATGGATGCTATAAAGAAAGAAGACTATGAAGCTCCAAAAGAGAGAAAGAAAATAATTGATCTTAGAGAAAAAAGAGGTCAGTTCGTAGGTCATAGGTACAGAATAGAATTCTCTAAAATTGGACCTTTAAGTTTTATCTCTCATTTAGATTTACAAAAAATTATTGCTAGAATCTTTAGAAGGGCAGAAATAGAGGTTTTATTATCTGAAGGATATAGAACAAGACCACTTATTTCTTTTGGTCCAGCACTAACTTTAGGTATTAGTTCTTTAACTGAGTTCTTTGATGTTAGAGTTCCAAAGGACTGGGAAAACCCTCAAGATATGCTTGATCTATTACAAAAGCATAGTGAGAATGGAATCATCTTTAAAGGTATTCATACTATTGATAAGAAAACTCCTTCTATTCAAGATGCTGGTAAAAAGTTTGTTTATTACTTACAAATAGATAATGAAGATCAAAGAAATGTAGCTTTAAAATTTCTAAATGAGTCAGATCAAATATTGGTAGAATCTTTTAACAAAAAGAAAAAGGGATACTTCCAAAAAGATATTAGACCAAAAATAGCAACGGCCTATAGCGGAAAATTAGAATTAGAAGAAAGTGTATTAGATGTCATAAATGAAGTTTCTCCTTGTCGAGGAGAGGGTATCTTTGTTGAAACATTTGTACAGTCTGGATCTAGTGTAAGGCCAGCAGAACTCGTAAAAAGCCTTAATGATCATGGTGTAAATGTTAGTAGACCTGTTAAGTGTGAAGTTCAAATGTAACAAAATAATTAAATTTAAATTAATAGGAAGGTCGCTTAAGCGGCCTTTTTTATTTATCAAAGATATAGTTATTCTGCTTACGAAAAAACTAAATTGGAGAAACATCTAGATCCAACTAGTTCAAATTTCACAGAAAACAGATATGCTTATACATCTAGAGAACTAGATAAAGAAACAGGACTATATTGTTTTAGATTCCAGCTAGATCGTATTATTAGATTCATCAATTTCTTGTATTTATTAGATCTGGGATTTTGTTAATGCCCTTTGATCAGTTCGCTTGAGAAAATTATTGGAAAATTGCGTGATTACAGCTACTTGTGTTGAGCTTGAGTGCTTCCTTTTGAAGCAAAATTGCTTCATTTTGTGTTATAATATACCGAAGAGCAATAAACTCTTGGAAAGTGAGGAAACTATGTCAAAAACAAGAACTGTTAGATTTAATGAACAACTAGATTCTCAAGTAGACGAGTATACAATGAAGAATGGTTTGAAGCTAAATCAATTGATTAATATTGCTGTGAAAAAATATATTTCTGAACCAAACTCTATAGAGCTTGAGCCTATTGAAGCTAAGGATAGTGACTGGAAAGATGGGATAGAACAAGTTTTCTCTAAGCATAGTAAAGCGTTAGGTGAATTAGCTTAAGTGAAAGTAATAGTTCCAACTGTTGAACAGGTTATTTTTACAAATAAGTTTTTATGTAAAAAGGAAGGTAGTACTTTTACTCTTATTGATAGAGCTAAAATTGAAAGTGCTCTTCATTCTGCTTTTTATCCTGGTTCATATCCTTTTGTTGCTGGAGGAATAGCTAAAATTGCAGGAGCGCTTTGTTTTTATTTAGTTCAAGCACATGCATTTCTTGATGGGAACAAAAGAGTTGGGGTCCTTGTAGCCATTAAGTTTATGAATATGAATGGCTGGGCTTTGAACTATAGTCTCAAAGAAAAGAACGGAAAATCTTCTTTGGCGAATATTGTTGAGGGTTGTGCTGCAGGTAAGGTTGGTAAGAGTGAACTTATAGATTGGTTTGATCTTCATAAGACTGAGTTGCTTTAAAGACTTTGAAAGGTATTTCTTGTCATGTGAAAAGATCATGGATAACTCGTTTAAAGGTCAAGCAAAACAATCAATCAGTTGTGTTGTCTAACTACTAAAGATCACTTGAATTCAGTAAGAGAACTGCTAGACTATAAAGGGGATATTTATCAAGGATATAGCTATAGTTCTTATGGAGAAACAAGATTAGAAAAACACCTAGATCCAACTAGCTCTAATTTCATAGAAAATAGATATGCTTACATAAGTAGAGAGCTAGATAGTAATTCTATTTGTAGAAAATGTTTGAATGATTAAATAAAAAAAGCCTCATCATTTTACTGATGAGGCCCTATTCTTTTAAGCTTAATTAATGAAAATTGATATCTTTTATTTTAACGACTTTACAGCTTCAAAAGCATCAACAATTGTTCCTGTCCTTGAAAGAGAGTCAAAAAGAACTTTCGTCTCAGATCCAGGTTGGTTAACTTTTAACCCTTTGTAGTTTCTTGATGTTTTGATTATTGTTGAACGAAGTTCAGATGCCGTTAAACTTTCATCGTGAGAAAGTATTAATGCTGCAACTCCAGCTGCCGTTGGGCATGCCATAGAAGTACCAGAGTAAGTGTCATAAGAATTGTCAGGAGTTGTTGAAAGAATATCTACTCCTGGAGCAAATAAATCAACACTCTTTTTTCCATAGTTTGAAAACCTTGCTGGAAGACTTGCACCTTTTTTAAATGACGATGCACCTATCTCTAGCCAGTTATTAAATTCTGTTCCTTTTTCTTGGTTCTTTCTGTTAGGAAAGTTTGGAGAAACATCATTGTTCTGGCTTGAGTTTCCTGCTGCATGAACTAGAAGAACACCTTTGCTTTGTGCGTATTGAACAGCTTCATCAACAACTGATTTATATGGAGAGTAAGACTTTCCAAAACTCATGTTTATAATCTTAGCTCCATTATCAACAGCATACCTTATAGAGTTTGCAACATCTTTATCTCTTTCGTCTCCGTTAGGAATTGCTCTTAAGGCCATAATTTTAACATTAGTAGCTACACCGTTTATTCCGATACCGTTGTTTCTTGATGCCGCGATAGAACCAGAAACATGAGTTCCGTGAGATGAGTCTGGTCCAATGACATCATTGTTTCCATAAAATTTTTCAGTAACATCAAAGTAGTTGTCTCCAACGATTTTTCTTGAATTAAACTTTACGTTATAATAAAAATCTCTTTGACTTGTGTAGTAATCAATAATTCTAGTAAGGCGCTTAAGTGTAAGGCCATTCTCTAGTAGGGTCAGCATATTTTTTTTGGCAGATTGTACTCTAAAATTATAAGTTTTAAAATTTCTTACAGATTCTTTTGTTATCACTTTTAGGCCAGCTGCTTTTAACGTTTTTGCACTACTCTTATATATTTTTAAATATTTTTTATGACTTGAAACAGCCTTCTTCGCTTCTTTTTGTTTTGATTTAACAATTTTAGCGAGCTCTCTAAGATACTTAGCATCTTTACTTGAAAGTCTACCAGGCTTTGCTTGCTCTTTTTTCATTCTGATAAATTCTCTTGTCACTTCAAGAGTATCAGCATCTACTTGTCCTGAAGGATCACCTTTGATTAATCTATATCCGTTCTCTAAAGAGTGGTCTTCAACTATTTTAGCTTGTCCTTTTGTTCCTCCGATAAAGTTCCATCCAAACACATCATCAATATATCCGTTATTGTCATCATCGATTCCGTTATCTGCAATTTCACCTGAGTTTATCCAGATCTTTCCTTGAAGGTCCTCATGATTAACATCAACTCCAGAGTCAATAACTGCAACAATGATATCATTACTTGCAGGTTGAGAGAAAGTTACATATGTTTCATCTGTTCTTACGCCTTCGATACCTTCTGATGGCGATAGATTATACCAGTTTTTTGGAGCTATGCTTTCTAGAGACATTCCTAGTTGAGTTCCTTTAATATTTTTAAGCAGAAGAGATTTCTCACTTTTAATAAAGTTGAGATCCAATTGTGCTTGAGGAATAACTAGTGGCGCAGCAAATGCAGTAGTCATTGAAAGAGGTAGTGCAAAAGCAAGTAATTTGTTTTTGGATAACATAGGCTCCCTTTGTATCTATATATGTATTTTAAATAAGTTATCAAAGGTAATAACACTAAAGAGCTTTTTGAAGTAGACTTTTGAAAAATTTATAGCACAGAGCTCAATGAATCAAGGTTTATTATTTAAACAGCTCTTGAACATCACGAAACTTATGCAAATTTGTGTGTGACGCTTGTTTAGATTGTTCACTGAGGTTGATATTCAAATCGGCTCCATGAACGAGATTACCTCTTATGTGAATCAGAGGTAATGAGAATTTATCGGTTTTTTGATATATATTATGGTGTAGCTGTACATTTTCTTCTTTTCTGAAGTAGTCAGTATTGCCGTTGATACTTTTAATAAACCCTGTAAAAAATAGTCCACGTCTAACCGGATCTAAGGTAAGAACTTTATTTACTTTGATACCTCTTCGTTTAAGCTTTCTAATAAACCTCATTGCAGCATCTGCACCCCAACTGTATCCAGCAACGTCTATTTGAAAGTCTTTAGTTTCTTTAAGAGAATCAATAGCTTTTAAAGACTTCTTTATAGAAGTCTGTGCACTGTAAATAATAGTATGAGTCTTTGGATATTTAGATGAGTAGACTAAATCCAGAAAGGGGGTGTAAGATACTCTTTTTCTTTCTATGTTTATTTTTGAAAGAACATGACTTGGTATTTGAGAGAGATCTTTATGATTAGATTGATAGGCATTATATCTTTTAGGAGAATAGGCATAAGCTCCGTCAAATAAAAATAATAGAGATTTATTCATTGTTTTTATTGTACAAGAGTCTTCGAAATAAGTATTTAGTAAAAAGTAAATAATCAACATGCTAAGTACTTGAAATATAGTCGACAATGGATCAATTTATGGCCAAAAGGTCTATCTTTTACTAAGTTAGTCTAAATAAAATCAGTTATTTAAGGAGTCCAGTAATATGGCAACAACTCAATCAGGTCAACGTAGAAAAGTATCAGAGTCTACTAAAGCAAAGCTATCTATTATTAAAAAAAATAAAATGGATAAAGAGCTACTTTTAGATATGTATAAAAATGTTGTTTTATCTAGAGAGTTAGATGATGCAGAGATAAGAATGAAAAAGCAATCTAAAGCTTATTTTCAAATCTCAGGAGCTGGACATGAAGGAATTCTTTCAGCTGTATCAAAAGTTTTAAAACCTAAACACGATTATTTTATTCCATATTATAGGGATAGGGCCTTATGTACAGGGCTTGGGGTAACTGCATATGAAATGCTTTGCCAAGCAAATGGTAACGTTGGCGATACAGCAAGCCACGGTAGACAAATGCCTGCCCACTGGGGAAATGTAAATCTTAATATTATAAATAAATCTTCATGTACTGGAACTCAATTCTTACAAGCTGTAGGTGTTGCCGAGGCCGGAAAATTTTTGTCAAAGATGGCTAAAGATGGTGTTCAACACAATCAAGTTTATAACGATGATGAGATTGTGTACGTTTCAACAGGTGATGGGACAACATCTCAAGGAGAGTTTTGGGAAGGTGTAACAACAGCTTGTGTAAATAAGCTTCCAGTTATGTTTATGGTTGAAGACAATGGGTTTGCTATTTCTGTACCAACTTTTGTTCAAACACCATCAGGATCTATATCTCAATGTTTAGAAAATTTTCCAGGTCTTAAAATTTATGAATGTGATGGAACTGATCCAGTGGATAGTTATGACGCTGTAAAAAAAGCTGCTGAATATATGAGAGCTGGTAATGGCCCAACTCTTGTTCATGCTCATGTAACGAGACCGTATTCTCACTCTCTATCTGATGATCATTCCTTTTATAGAACAAAAGCTGAACTAGAAGAAGAGGCGAAGATAGATGTTGTTAATACTTATCCAGCTTTTTTAATTGAAGGTAAAATTGCAACTCAAAAAGAATTAGATGCAATTAAAAAAGATGTTGTAGCTGAAGTTAAAGATGCAATGAAAAGAGCTATTGATACTGAGTGGCCATCACAAGACACATTTGAAGACCATTTATATTCAATGGATGTAGATCCAACTTCAAGTGACTTTGAAACAGAAGGTACTTTTGAAGGGAAGAGCGACATACCAATGGCCGGAGCTATTAACTCCGTTTTAAAGGGAGAGCTTTTAAATAACCCTCTTATGAGAATGTTTGGTGAGGATGTTGCTGATTTTTCTGAATTAGAAAAACTAAATAACCCAGAGCTTTCTGGAAAAGGTGGAGTATTTAAAGTTACTTCTGGTTGTCAAAAAGTATCTAAAGAAGGGCAAGTATTTAATTCGCCTTTAGCTGAAGCAAATATTATTGGTCGAGCAATTGGTATGGCCATGAGAGGTATAAAACCAGTTGTTGAGATACAGTTCTTTGACTATATCTGGACTGCTTATATGCAATTAAAAAATGAGATGGCAACACTGAGATATAGATCTGGTGGAGATTTTTCATGTCCAATGGTTGTTAGAGTTCCAATTGGTGGTTACCTTAAAGGTGGATCTATTTATCACTCTCAGTCTGGAGAGTCTTTATTTACTCATATTCCAGGAATTAGAGTTGTATTTCCTTCGAATGCAAAAGATGCTGCCGGACTTTTAAGGACTGCAATTAGATCGGAAGATCCTGTAATGTTCTTAGAGCATAAACACTTATACTATCAAGGATATAATAGAACGAGTGATCCAGGTGAAAACTTTATGATTCCTTTTGGAAAAGCAAATATTGTAAAGCCTGGGACAAGCGCAACTGTTGTTGCTTGGGGAGCACTAGTTCAAAAGTCTGTTGATGCAGCTAAAAAACTAGAATCTGAAGGTCATGATGTAGAGGTTATAGACTTAAGAACATTAGCTCCATTTGATATGGAAACTATTAAAGAAAGCTTATCTAGAACAAATAGATTAATGATTGCTCATGAAGAACACAAAACGTCTGGGTTTGCTGGAGAGATTACAGCTAGAGTTAATGAAGAGTGTTTTAATTCTTTAGATGCTCCAATTTTAAGAGTTTGCTCAAAAGATACTCACGTTGCTTATTGCCCAGGTCTTGAAGAAGTAATTCTTCCTCAAACTGATGATGTTTATAATAAGCTTAAAGAGTTATTAGAGTATTAATTTAGAAACGAAAAGATTAAAAATAAGAAGCTTGTGTGATACTGACTACAAGCTTCTTTTTCCTTTGCACTCAAATCCCAATGTAATGAAATTTATTAGAGAGCCTGATAAGTCTCTTGAACAAACACGATTAAGAATGCAAGAGATGCTTAAGTATTCTAGACAAAATCTAAACTATGGTCTTTTTTTGGCCTTTGAAAAAGAAACAGCAAAGCTTATTGGCTGGGTTTTATTTTTACATGCAGAGTTAAAACTTATTAATAATATTGAGGTTGGTTATCGACTTTTTCCTGAATTTTGGAATAAAGGTTATGCAACTGAGTTGTGTCAAAAAATGGTTGAAGTTGGGCTTAAGGATTTAAAGCTAGGTAAGTTGATTGCAGTTACAGATCCCAAGCATTTAGTCTCAAAAAAAGTTTTAAAGAAAAGTGGTTTTAAATATATCGATAATAGAATGTATTATGGACATGATTGTTCGTACTTTGAGGTGAAAAATGATTGAAACAGTTGGTGAAAAATTTAACTTAGAAACTTATATGGAGGCTCGAAAAGTTGCTATGAAAGCAACTTTGCTATTTGCTCAACATGTAAATGTCGGTATGAACTTAGAAGATATGGAAGGACTTTTAGAGGAGACCTTCAAACTTTTAAAAGTTGAAAAGAAATGGCATATGTCTAAAATAAGAATTGGCTCAGATACTGTAAAATCATTTAAAGAAAAGTCCGATCCTAGTATTAGTTTAGCTGAGAACGATATATTCTTTTTAGATATTGGTCCTGTTATTAATAATCATGAAGCTGACTTTGGGATGACTTTTACAAAAGGAAATAATCCTGACTTTGCACGTTTGCAAAAAGCAAGTCGAGATCTTTTTAATCTTGCTAAAGATTATTGGAAAAAAGAATCTCCCTCTGGTGAAGACCTTTATACTTTTTTAAATGATGAAACATTAAAGCTTGGATACGAACTAGATACAAAAATGACAGGTCATAGACTTGCTGACTTTCCTCATCATGTTCATTACAGAGGCAGCTTATCTGATGTAGATAAAACACCAATAGAAAACCTTTGGGTCCTAGAAGTTCACATCATTGATGTAAAGAATAATGTTGGTGCTTTTTACGAAGATATACTCTTTTAAAGTATATTTATCTAACTTCTAAGTCTCTTAAGCCTGGAGCTCTACTCTCTGGAAGAGGCTTAATCTCTTCCTTTATTCCAATACAACTTGGAAGTGCGACTTTTTCTTCATCAGAGATAGCGATTGCATTTGTACTGGCTATGAAGTTTCCAAAAATTTTCTTTCTTTGGGAATTGTAAAAAGCCACTTTTGTTACAATCTTACCTTTTAGTGAGGTTCCTCCAGAGAAACTGATAGTCGTAAATGAGGGTCTTACAGTTTTTCTCTTTAATCTTTTATTAGAGCTAGTATATAGAGTTTTACTTCTGTTCTCATAATCTTCTAAAGATAGCCCTTTTATTAAAGATCTATGCTTAAAAGCAGGGCAGTGAAAGCGTCTAAAATCAGCTGAAATACTTGCAGCATGATAAAGAATTTTTACGCTAAAAGATTGCACTGCATTTGAAAAATTGGCAAGTCTATACTCTATGTGGCCGATGTCTTGAGACCCTCTTCTTGTTTGCTTTTCAACTTTAAATAGCCAAGAATCAATTCCATACTTTTCTCTTAACGTATCAATTTCCTCGCTACCTAACTTCGGTATTTCTATTTCAAAGAAAATACCTTGTGTTATGGTTTTATCTTTTTTTCGACCAACTTCCCATTCCAGCTCTTTAAGATCACTCATTTCGAATTCTAATTTCTTTATATAGTGAAGTCCGTTACCAAACTCAAGTTCATGAGTATTAGTACAACTGATAAATAAGATAGCGAGTAAGAGATATTTCATTTTTGTATTTGTGCCTTCATAAGTCTTTCTTTGATCATTGGTTCATTAGTTCTGAACCAATCGTTTCCAGCACCTCTTCCAACAGGTTTAAACTTACTTGTATTTATTCTACCTTGATCATATATGTCTTCATTTATGTGAACCATAACAACTTCGCCTGTAATAAGAGACCCAGCTCCTGGAGTATCTCCATAAGATACTATGTCTTTTAATTTACACTCAAAGTGTATAGGGCTTTCTTTTACTCTTTGAACATTAACAACTTTACTATCTATAGAGCTTAGACCTGCAAACTTAAGTTCATCTTCCCCGTAAGGTAGTTCCGCCGATGCCATATTTACAAGGTCTGCATTGTCTTCTGTTGTAAAATTAATAACAAACTCTTTTGTTCTTTGAATGTTTTTTACTGTGTCTTTAATTTCTCCAGTTGATGTTCTAATCAAAGGAGCAAATGCCACAATAAATGGTTTTGCACTAACACCTGTAAAAAATGAAAAAGGCGCAGCATTAGTTGAGCCATCTTCATTTGTTGTAGTTACAAATGCAATTGGCCTTGGAAGAATCGATCCAATCATAAATTTATAATTATCTGTAAACTCTGTTTTCGTTGTATCAAAAGATTTCATTACTTTCCTTTATTTAAGAAGTTTTCGTCATGTAGCCAAGCAGCTCCTCTTGGTGGTTGCTTTGTTTTGCTCCATTCTTCAAGCATTTCTGGAGCAATTCTTTTTAGTTCATCCATTTGTTCTTTTGTTCCCTTATTTGCTGCAAGCTCAATTCTATGTCCATTTGGATCAAAGAAGTAAATAGATTCAAAAACACCGTGATTAACAAGTCCTAAAACATCAATACCTTTAGATTGAATATGTTCTTTTGCTTTTTCTAATGCCTTAACATCTTCAACTTCAAAAGCAATATGCTGAACCCAGATAGGAGTATTATTATCTCTATCCATCTTCTTTTGACCTGTAAGTTCAAAAAATGCCAAAACATTTCCCATTCCAGCATCTAAAAATATATGCATATAGGGATCAGGCTCTCCAGTTGAAGGTACTTTGTCTTCAGAAATTGAAACTGTTAGATCCATATTTAGAACATCTTTATAAAAGTCAGCTGTTTCTTTTGCGTCATTACACCTGTAAGCAACATGGTGAATTCTTTTTAAGTCAATCATTATAATTCCTCGTTAGGTGTACCTATGATATTTTTAATTTTACCAATCTTTTCAATTTCAAGTTCTAGAACATCGCCAGGTTGTATCCATTTATCGATCTCAAGACCACAACCCGTTCCTACAGTTCCACTTCCCATAAAATCTGTAGCAAGTAGCCACTCTTCTTTAGAAGCATGTTCAATCATCTGCGCCCATGTATAGTGTGCATCTCCAGTATATCCTCTAGACCATTCTTTTCCATTTACTGTGGCCGTCATGAGAAGGTTTGGCTCTTTACCTTTAAATTCATCGGCAGTTAAAATTACAGGGCCTACGATACTACAAAAATCTTTCCCTTTTGCTGGACCTAATCTGATGGCCATCTCTTTCTTTTGAATATCTCTAGCACTTATATCATTAAAGACAGTGTAACCAAAAACATGTTCTAAAGCATTTTCTGCTTTAATATTTTTTCCATCCTTACCAATAACAACACCAAACTCTAACTCGTAATCAAGCTTTTTAGTATATGATGGCCAAGGAACAATCTCATCTGTTCCTATAAAGCCAGATGTAGGTCCTTTATAGTAAGCAGGTATTTCATACCAAGCTTCAGGTATTGGTTCATTTCTTTTTTCAAAGCCTTTAGCAACATGCTTTTCATGAACATAGAAATCTCTATAGCAATTGATTCTATCAATTGGATTATCTAGTTTTACATCATGAGAATCTTTTAAGTTAAAAGATAAATCAGCTTGGTCATAAGTTTTTAAAATATTGTTAGAGACTAAATCTTTATAAGCATCTAGTGTTTCATGAAGCATTTCGATAGCAGCATCTTGGTAATGTGTTAAAAATTGACTTAAAGAAGAAGGTGCTATTTCTTTAGCTTTTTGTTTGGCATCGTAGTGACCTTCATCTTCAAAGATTCTCTGCCACACTAAGTTAACATCGATAACTGTATACTGATCAAAAAAAACACCCAGTCTTTTAAATTGTCCCAGTGGAGTTTGACGGTTATAAGTACATACTTTCATATTAAATTCCTTTAATATTTTTTACCATAGTTACACTGATATTAAAAAAATTAGATTGGTAATATCTAATCATAAACTTAGACTAGTAGACTGTTAAATTGATAGCTATGTTTATGAACTTATTAACAATTTTTGCCCTTAGTCATTTTATTACTTTTAACGATTTTTCGATGCTCAGTTTAGATGATCAATATTCATACCTTGATGAAAACATTGATTCTAAATCTCAGATCGTAACAGAGGTAAGAAGTGAAAAAGATTTAAATCCAAGGTATGCCAATTTATATCACGATTCCAAAAAACAAGTTGCAGAACTTTACTTCGAAGCTAATTATTATTCCTCTGTTGGTGAATTTCAGTTAACATATTCAATACTTCATTCCAGTGATAATAAAGTTTTAGGTTTTGGGATAAAAGTATTTCAAGCTGGGTGTATGTTCGCTGAAGATGACTTAAGAAATGGAAGTCCTCACCACTATAATACAAAAAAAGAAGCAGAGTCTGATAGTTGCTCAACAGATGCAGATATTAGTTGGACTACATATCTTGTATTTGATCGCGATGCTAACTTAATAGAAAGTCTTAGTGATGATTACTTTGAGTGGACTGGCCATTAAAGAAGAAAATTTGCCTCACATGGATTAAACTTTTTTAGCTTTTGTAAATATTGCGGAGTACTTGCTTCAATTCTTTTATCTACAATTTCAAGCCAGGAATTCCATTTGTAACCTTTATCCTCAATCGTATCTATTAAATAGTATAGGCTTTGATCACTTGGTCTGTAGTGACCTGAAAAATTATTAACTTCAAGAATAACTCCATCGTGAATATACATTTCTCCCGCCGCTTTTACAGCTTTACCTTGATTAAATGATGAGTGATGAATTTCATTAACTGAATTACAATCACAAAGATATAAGTTGTCTTCAACATCTAAGATAAAAATAGTGTGAGGCCTTGGCCTATTTAGATCTGTAAAATAATTCTTTCCATTTTGAGAAATTCGTCCAGAGCTAAAATCTATTTTAAATAATTCTGCTTCCTCTTTTGAAAAATACTTAACCGTTTTTTTTACGTGTCTTCCAAAATCATAAACAACATTTGGATACTTTGCTTCAAGCTGATATCTAGGTTCAAGGTTGAATATCTCCTGAGAAAAGAGATTAAATGAAATGAATAAAAAGAAAAGACCAAAATTCTTCATGGTAACTTATCGGAAGAATAGGCCTTAGCTTTTAATAATAAATTTTTTAGTTGAGTATATTAATCTACTCCGGACGACCAAACTTTTTATCATATTCCGGTAAGATAGCGTCCATTGCTTCAAACAAATGCTGCATTTCTTCTTTTAAACCGATAGAAATTCTAATCCAGTCTGGCATATTGTTTGCTTTTAAAGGTCTGATGATAACACCGTGATTTAAAAGTTGTTCGAAAAGGTAGTCACTTGCTTCTGTACTCCCAGTTTTAAAACAAACAAAATTTGTTAAAGATTGAATTGGATTAAAGCCTTTAGATTTTAAGTACTTTAAAAGTTCGTAGTATCTTTTTGTATTATTTCTGATTGTTCTTTCCAAGTGAGAGAAATCAGTTAGAGCACCAATAGCACCTTTTTGAGCAGTTAAACTTGGCTCAAAAGGTAGCTTTACTTTATGTAGAGCTGTTATAAATGATTCATTTGCAAAACCATAACCTGCTCTTACTCCAGAAATTCCATAAGCTTTAGAAAATGTTCTTAAAGTAATTACATTGTCATATCTGTATTTCATAGAGTCTGGATAATCTAAAGTTGATTGAGCAAATTCAAAGTAGGCTTCATCTAAAATTACAATTGTATGCTTTGGAACAAAGCCCATTAAGTAATCAAACTCTTGTTCGGTAATATATGTTCCAGTTGGATTATCTGGGTTTGCAATATAAAGAACTTTTGTATCTTCATTTACTGCTTTTGCAAGAGCTTTAACATCATATCTCATATCTTCTGTTCTTGGACATGTTATTACTTTGGCTCCAGCTCCAGTTGCTAAAATATGGAAACCGATAAATGTTTGTTCTGCAGTAAGTACTTCATCTCCTGGCTGAATGAAGGCCCTTGCTATATAGGCCATAATTCCTTCAGAACCATTTCCTAAAATAATGTTCTTGGGACTAAGGTCATACTTTTCACAAAGCATTCCTTTTAAGTCAGTAGCATGCATATCTGGATATCTGTGAACATCCCATAAAGCATTCGTCATCTCTCTAATCGCATGTGGAGATGGACCTAAAGGGTTTTCATTAGAGGCTAACTTAGAAATCTTTGTTAGACCTTTTTCTCTTATAACTTCCTCAATAGGTTTACCTGCTTGGTAAGTTTTTAGTTTATCTAAATATTCAGGAATAAGTCTTTTTTGCATGGCGAAATCTCTATCTTTTAATTTAGTTATTAGGTTTGAATAAAGTATACGCAAGTTTCCATTTTATCAAGTTTATGACAATATCGAGCTTATAAAATAAGGATAGGAAATGAATATATTAGAAGGGAAAAAAGCAGTAGTTTTTGGAGTTGCAAATGATAGATCAATAGCTTGGGGAATTGCCAAAGCGCTTAAAGCACAGGGTGCCAGTGTTGCTTTGTCTTATGTTAATGATGCAATCAAAAAAAGAGTTGAACCTTTAGCTCAAGAGCTGGGAGCTGATTTTATATTTGAGATGGATGTTTGCAATGATGAGCACTATGAAAATGTTACAAAAATAATTGAAGAAAAATGGGGAAAATTTGATGTTCTTGTTCATTCAATCGCTTTTGCTGACAGAAAAGATTTAAAAGATAAGTTCGTAAATACATCTCGAGAAGGTTTCAAATTAGCTTGTGATGTTTCGGCTTTTTCATTAGTCGGGTTAGCTCATTCTTTAAATTCTTTGATGAACCAAGGTGGTTCAATTATGAGTATGAGTTACTATGGATCTCAAAAAGTAATTACTAATTATAATGTCATGGGAGTTGCAAAAGCGGCCCTAGAGGCAAGTACAAGATATTTAGCTAACGAGATGGGAGAGCTAGGAATAAAGGTTAATTCAATCTCTGCTGGACCAGTTAAGACATTGGCTGCTTCCGGAGTTTCTGGTTTTAGAGATATGTTATCTCAGGTGGAGGAGGTTGCTCCAATGAGAAAAAATATTTCACCTGATGATGTTGGTGGAACTGCTGTCTATTTGGCATCTTCTCTATCAAATGGTGTTACTGGACAAGTATTATATGTAGATAGTGGATTATCTATTCTTGGTGGATTCTAATGAAAAATGCACTATCTGTATTTAGACCAGCCTTTAAGGAGCTAACAAAAGATAAAGTAAATTTCTTATTAACTCTAATACCGATACTTATTGGTATTTTGATTTATTATTTTTTAGGTTCTTGGTTATACGGTAGTGTTCTTACTAAAGGGCAAGAGTTAATATCTTCTTATGTTTCTGAAGGTGGCTTTGGAACTGTTGTATATTATATCGTTGCAGCAGTAGTATCAGTATTATTGTTTTTGCTAGTTAATTGGACATTTGTTTTAGTTGTATCTGTCATTGCTAGCCCTTTTAATGATTTATTAAGTTCAAGGATTGAAAAAACATTTTTAGGAAAAGAGAATCGAATTTTATCTGAAGCTTTTAATGGATTCTTTTCTGGTATTTTTGGCGTTGTTTTTAATGAGATAAAAAAAGTATCGTTAATACTAGTGCTTTCAATCATTGCGTTTTTATTTGGTTACATTCCTTTACTTGCACCTGTTAGCTTATTTATAACGATACTATTGCTAGCTATGGGTTTCATTGATTATTCTTGGTCTAGGCATGACATAAGGTTTAGAGATTGTGTTAAGGATGTAAAGAGTAATCTTTGGGGATACTCTCTTGGAGGTGTATTCTTTTTTGTGTTGGTTTCAATTCCCATTATAAATCTGATCGTATCACCACTTGCAACAAGCTATTTTACTTTACTTTGGTTAGAGAATAATGAATATCGCAGTAAAATTACCGAATAATTTAGAAGAGATTATTTATACATTTCCATTTTTACATCAACTTTATGAAATTCACTCTGAAGAAAATGTGAACATTCATCTAATTACAGCTTGTGATAATATTGCCGTTTTAAATCTTTTGCCGTTTAAAGCATTTTATTACGATTTGGATCAAAAAGATTCGGAATCTGTTATTAAGGTTTTGAGGGCATATAAAAATTCAAAGCTAAACTTACAAAGATATGATTTTTATATTAGCTTAACAAACTTAAAGTCTGATGTGTTATTAGGAAAAATTTTAAGAGCTAAGAAGTTAGTTGCTTTTGATGATGTTGGTTTCGACTTTCTTGTTTCTGAAAAGATTCATAGGTTAAAAGGAAGAAAAACAGTTGAGCAATACTTTAAATTGCTATCTGTTTTTGATAAAAATATCAATGAGAATATAATTAAAAATATTGCTTCTAAAGAGTTTAAAGTAGATCTTGAAAAAGAGTTAGAAAGCTATATTCTTATTGATGCAAACATACTAGTCGGCGACGATTGGCTTGACTTTTTTGAGATGTTTGAACTTAATAAAATCCTAATTCTTGGCGATGTACCATTGGCATATAATATGTATACGTCTATAGAAAATAGAAATGATATTGAGTTAGCTAAACTTATATATTTATCTAAAGGATACATAACAAATAGTTATGAAAAATCTTTAATATCATCTTACGTCGGAGTTCCTTGTTTTTATCTAAAAGAAGAAGAGAGAGTTGAAACATCTTTTGAGTTTTATATTGGTAAGGTTTATGACATAAATCCTAGTAATGAAGATATTGGTGTTGTATTTGATATGATATACGAGAAATTATCTAAAGATGTTAAAGAAGTAAGGAAAAGTAAATGATCGTTGAAAATATTGTACTCGTTGTTTCTTTAATCTTTCTTGGAGGGTTAATGAGGCGATCTGATAGATTTCCTCAAAATACAGCATCAGTTCTAAACTCATTTGTTTTAAATATTTCTCTTCCTGCAATTATAATTATCAGTGTTTCAAAATTACAATTGAGCTCAGAGCTTATATATCCAATTGCAATTCATTGGTTTGCATTAGCTTTACATCTTGTTTTTGTTTTTGCTGCCTATAAGATCTTTAAATTCTCAAGAAGTGTTTTAGGATGCTTAATCATTGTCACAACTCTTGGTAATACTGCCTTTATAGGAATACCAATGAGTAAGGGCTTTTTTGGTGATAACGCAGTTCCTTTTGCTGTTCTTTATGATCAATTAGGTTCAGGAATTGGGTTTATTCTGTATGGTGCATTTATCCTTCCTTTGTTTACAGGTGGTAAGCAGCAGAAGTTAAAAGAAATTGGAAAAAAACTTTTAACTTTTCCAGCTTTTTTAGCACTAATCTTGGGGCTAGCTCTAAGCTTTTTACCTCCCATCCCTGAGCTTGTCACAAACACGTTATTACAGTTGTCTTCAACTTTAATCCCTTGTGCTATGATTGCAGTTGGTTTTTCGATGAAGTATAAGGTCTCGAAAACCACATTGATTCCACTTGTAACAGGTCTTAGTATCAAGTTATTAATTCTTCCACTCGTTATTTTATTTGTAGTAAAATCTTTATTTGGTCTAGAGGGTATTGCTGTTGATACTGCTATCTTACAATCGGGGATGCCTCCGATGATTACTGCTGGTGCCATGGCTTCAGCTGCGAAGTTAGAAGATGATTTAAGTGTTGCCTTTGTAGGTTTTGGTTTGCTTGTTTCTTTTGTGACTTTAGTCTTAGTTAAGTTTCTATTATAAACATAGAGGGCAAGGTATGTATCGCTCTCTATTTCTTTTGTTGATCATGAAAGTAGAGGGTAAGTCAGATTGAAGAAATGTCAGCTTTCACTATTTGATTTTAGTAGTCGACTCAGCGAAGCTGGGTTTATTCCTAGGTATAATGCAAGATGGTGTTTTGAAATACGGTCAATTATTACTTTTGGAAAATGTGTTCTGAAGTTTTTAAGTCGTGTCGCAGCATCGTTTATGAGTAGATCTCTTTCTCTCATTGCCTTGTACATGAAGTTTGCTTCAGTTACTTTTCTACCAAGCTTATCCCAGCATCTAGATTTCTCATAAAAGGGTAGTATTTTATTATAGTTAGTTACTAATGCTGTAGTATCTTCTAAGGCTTGAATAGTAATTGGTGTTGGTTCTTTGGTGAAACTTGTGTGGTAATTAGAAAAAATTTGATGTTC
This sequence comes from uncultured Bacteriovoracaceae bacterium, assembly GCA_937923325.1. The sequence continues at coordinate 141,348 of CAKZUQ010000013.1, read as the reverse complement.
CGACTTAAATGTTTGATTAAACTCTTTACCATCCCTTGTTATGAAGTAAAAACGAACAAGGCCAGAAGTGATGTAGCCAAAAATTTCATAAGTTGAATTCATCTCTTGAATAATCTCACCTTTTTGAAAATTTTTGACTTCAAAAATATCAGCGAATAAAGTCAATTCATCCATTGGAATCTCTATACTGTTAGATATAAATATATTTTCAAGTTGAATTAACTTTTGATGTTGGTTCATTGTTTAAACATTTCCAAACTGTTTTCTAAGGATTTTATCTTTTCTTCAAATCCGAAAGCTTTTTCTTTTACTTCAACAACTACTGCTTCTGGTGCATTGGCCATAAACTTTTCATTTTTTATTTTCTTTTCAATCTTCTCATATTCCTTTTTTGTTTTATCAAGGTCTTTCTCTAATTTTAAAGAATATGTTTGAAGATCAATAACTCCATCTAGTGGAATAAAAATTTCAGTATGCGTTGTAGCACTCATTATCGACTTTTCAGGTCTTTCGTCTGATTTAGACTTTATTTTGCCAGAATTAATATTTGCAAGTTCTTTAAAAAAACCTCTCGATTTATAGAGATAAAGGGCCAAATCTTCATCATCAGTAAACATATGAACAGAAATATCTTCTTTAGGTTTGATTTGAACACTATTTTTTAAATTTCTGATCGAAGTAACAATCTCCATAAATTTAGACATGTTTTCTCTATCTGTAGTGAAGTTATACTCGTCTTTGTAAACAGGGTATTCAGAACTAATTAGAAGATTTTCATTTTCTGATTTTAAATGGCTCCACAGCTCTTCAGATATAAATGGAGTTATAGGGTGAATGAGTTTCATTATTTCTTTAAAACAGTACTTAAGAACGTTTGCTCTTTGTGATTTTAAAGCTTCATTTTCACTATTTAGCATTCCTTTAGAAAGCTCAATGAACCAAGAGCAAAATTTGTCGTAAACAAAAGAGTAAATTGCATTACATCCATCATCAAATCTATATTCTTCAAATGATGCAGTTGTAAGCTTTATTACTTCATTTAACTCACTTAAAATCCATTTTTCATGATGATGAAGGTCTTGAGCTTCAAAACCTAGTTCACTTGCATTTTGTAAGTATGGCTCTATAAACCTGAAGGCATTCCATAACTTATTTACAAAGTTTCTGTTTCCTTCAATTATTTCAGGATCAAGGTTTATATTTCTATTATATCCAGAGTTTATTGCTAGTGTGAACCTCAGAGCGTCGCAGCCATATTGATCAATAATATCAAGAGGATCAATTACATTACCTAATGACTTACTCATTTTTACGCCACTTTTATCTCTGACGATAGCGTGAATATATACGTCCTTAAACGGAGAAATGCCAGTTGCTTTATTAGCTTGCATCATCATTCTTGCAACCCAAAAGAATATAATATCAAAACCTGTAACTAATGTTGATGTTGGATAGAAGGTATGAAAACCTTTATCTTTCATACTTTGTTCATCTGGCCAACCAAGTGTACTTAAAGGAAATAATCCAGAAGAGAACCAAGTATCTAGAACATCTGGATCTTGTGTTAATTTTTTGTGAGAGCATTTTGGACATTCACTTGGTGCATTTTCTTGAACTATAACTTCACCACAAGAATTACAAGTATAAACAGGGATTTGATGACCCCACCATAGTTGTCTTGATATGCACCAAGGCCTAGGGTTTTTCTGGTAAGAAAAATAAGTATTTTCCCACCCTTTAGGGAAGAATTTCATTTTTTCATCCTCAACTTCTTTTACTGAAGTTGCGGCCATCTCATCTGTATTTAAAAACCATTGCATTGAAACCATTGGTTCCACAATCTCTCCACTTCTTTGAGAGTGACCCACAGGATGTCTATGTTGTTTAGTATCGATTAGAATGTCTAATTCTTTTAAAAGTTTAACTGTTTCTTTTCTAGCTTGTTTTGATGTCATGCCTTCAACTGCTTTTGCATTTGAATTCATTGTTCCATCTTTATTTAAGATATTAATTATTTCTAGATCATTTCTTTTTCCAATTTCATAATCATTGAAATCGTGACCTGGTGTAACTTTTAGACATCCAGTTCCTTTTTCCATATCGACATGTGAGTCACCAATAATTGTAACCTCTCTATTACAGATCGGAATTATCGCAGTTTTTCCAATTAAATCTTCATATCTATCATCTAAAGGATTCACAGCGATTGCAGTATCACCATAAAGAGTTTCTGGTCTAGTTGTTGCAATTTCTAGAGTCTTTTTAGAGCCTTTTACTTGGTATTTTATATGATAGAAGTTTCCATCTATATCTTTGTGTTCAACTTCCGCATCACTAATTGCTGATTGAAGCTTTGGGTCCCAATTTATAATGTACTTGTCTTGATAAATTAAACCTTCTTTATACATATCTACAAAGAACTTATTTACTGCTTTTGCAGGTCCTTCATCCATTGTAAATGTAAAGTAGTCCCAGTCACAGCTATCACCGAGTCTTTTGACCTGGTCTATAATGTGTCCACCGTATTCTTCTTTCCATTTCCAAATTTCTTCTAGGAACTTTTCTCGACCTAAGTCATGCTTTGTTTGGTTGGTTTCTTTAAAAATTTTCTCTTCAACTTTTGCTTGAGTTGCAATTCCAGCGTGGTCTTGTCCTGGAACCCATAGTGTTTCAAAACCCTGCATTCTCTTAAATCTAATAATTGCATCTTGAACTATATGATCTAGGGCATGACCCATATGTAATTTTCCAGTTACATTTGGAGGAGGCATAATTATTGTAAAAGGACCTTTGTCCTTTTTTACTGGTTTGAAGTGTTTACCTTCTTCCCAGATTTTATACCATTTGTTCTCAACACCTTGTGGCTCATAAGTTTTTGGAAGATTGCTTTCTATCATTTTGTACCTTTTATGAAGCCTATAATTGAATCTAACTTTGTAGAATCAATATTTTGACTTTCTTTTGTTGAAATATTTTTTATTTGAATAATACCTTGTTCTTTTTCTCTTGAGCCAATTTGGATTAGATTTGAAATGCCTTTGTTCATAACAAGCTTTGAAACTTTGTTGTATTTAATAGTTCCTAGATTTAGCTCTGTTTTAATTCCTTTTGATCTTAGGCCTGAGGCAATTTTTAATGCTTCACTTTGGCAATCTTCATCAAAGTAGGCAATCATAACTTCACTATCAGATTTTACTTGTTGAGGAAGTAGGTTGTGAACTTCAAGAAAATCTTTAAGTGTTACATCTCCCATACCGAATCCAACACCTCCAAGAGGACCCTCTTTAAAAATTTGAAGAAGGTTTGCATAGGCACCACCGCCTGCGATGGCTCTTCTATTATCAGGGTGTTTATCAAAGCACTCAAAGACTACTCCTGTATAGTAGTCAAGTCCTCTGACTATTGTTGGATCGTAGTTTATAAACTCATTAAGTTCTGAGCTTGAAATTAAGTTAATTAACTTTAGTAAAGAGCTCTCTTCAAGTTTAATATTATTTTCGTCTAAGAATGATACTAATTCGTCAAAAGAGCTTAGTGATAAATATCTTTTGAATTTACTAACTGTTTCATTGTTAGTTATTACTTCTTTAATCATTTTATCCAAAACTTCGTTTGAAACCTTTTTGGATTTATCAATTACTTTGTAAAGCTTAAGTGATTTATCTTTGTCTAATTTTAAAATATCGTTAAATATAGCATCAACAATGATTCTATCATTTACTTGTATCTCAAACATCTTTGAATTTGCACCGTAGGATTTTAGTAACGAGCAAAAATAATCTAAAACTTCATAGCTTGCTAAATGTTCTTCTGCTCCAAATATATCTACATTTAATTGGGTGAACTCTCTGAGTCGACCTTTTTGAGGTTTTTCGTATCTCATGAAGTTACAGATTGAATACCATCTAAATGGCTTTGGTGTTTCTTTGTAGACTTGAGCTGCCATCCTTGCAACAGTTGGAGTCATTTCTGGCCTTATTGAAACATGTCTTTTACCTTTATCAACAAAGTCATATATTTGTTCTCCAATCAGCTCTTCTCCAGACTTTGCTAGGTAAAGATCGACTTCTTCTAGGATTGGCCCATCGTATTGTTCATATGAAAAGACTTTAGAAGTCTCATGCATTTTATTGAATATATAGTTTCTCTCTTTCATTGTAGAAGGAAAAAAATCTCTGCAGCCTTTGTATGGTTTTTTTGAAATAGTCATTGTGAGAATCTACCAGACTATATGCTTAATGTTAAGTTTTTGCGATGAGTTAGTTGGCTGTTTTTAGCTTGTCAATTTCTGTGCTCGCACCTTCCAGGATATTATCTTCAATACCATTTATGGCGGACTTTAATGTTTGCGAAGAAGGAGAGGGTTTAACCTCTTTAACTTCTTGTGTTAATAAAAATGATATCTGGTTGGAGGCATTTGTCTTGGTAAAGGTCCCAAAATAATACGATTCGTCAATGCTTAGTTTAAGTGCCTCTTTTATAATTTCTGAGCAAAGGATGTTAAAGTCTTCAGCACTTGAGTTTATGAAGGTATGTATCCATGTTGATGTGAATTTTAGCTTGGATTTTAAGGATAGGTATTTCTTTAGCTCTACTTCATTAGTTCTTGAAAAACTTTCATACCTGTTTAAAAAACCTCCTTCAAAATAAGGAAGATAGTCATCAATAATACGATTCATTATTTCTTTGGAGAAAGTTGTTAAGATATCGCTGTTGTCTTTGAGTTTTTCTTGAGTTTTTTTGATTGTGGTTGTCGTAATATTTGTAATGCCTGTTTTAATCTGTGAATTTAGAAGAAGTTTATTCGTTATAGCAGCTTCTAGTATGTTGCCTTTTGATTCATTACTAATTTTTTTGTAGTTAAGGTTTAATTTAGAAAAAATATCTTTTAGTTCTAAGTCTTTTTGACTAATTTCGTTTAGGTGGGCTATCGCACTTTTTGATAGTTGGCCAAGCTCTATTGATTCAACTTTTATCATTTGTGCAAAAAGAGTAAAAGGTATTAGTATCAGTATTAAAAATTTCATTCTTTGTCTTTTACGATTGTGTCGTTAATAAGAGATGTATTGTTTCCTTCAACAAGAAATAGTTTCCCATTCTTTGGAGTGAGGATCAAGCTATCCATCTTAAGAAGTTGTGTTGGGTTTATATCGGACTCAAATCTTTTTAATATATTTGTTTGTAGATCAATTTTCACAATGTCAGAAGTTTGAGAGTTTAAGTTTTGTTTAACTCCAATAGTCTTTATAAAAAATATTGAATTATTATTACATAATAAATTACCGATATCATTAAAAATTGACGAGTAAATAAGGTTTCTCTTTTTGAAGGAATCATTATTAAATAAATCTATAGTATAGATATTTGTTTGCGGTTTTAAGTTGTTGGCTGAGCTTTCGAAAACAATAGCTTTTTGATTATTAATACAGAAGTTTAAGTGAGAGTTTTTTAATTTTGACTTAAAAACAGGAATGAACTTTTTAGAAATAAATGAATAGTTTAAAATTGCTGTTTCTCCTGATTTGTTAATATCGGTAAATAATAATTCATTTGTGGTTATCAATTCAACTTTAGGTCTAAAAAATGGAGCTAAATTATTAAAAACTTTAAAGCTTTTCTTTGTTTTAGTGCTTGTATTATATAGAGTAATGAGCTTAGAATTCGGATTATAAAAGCTAGCATATAAATCATTTAAATGTAGTTGAGGGTCTACGCCCTTTCCTATTTCTTTTGCTTTTTCTTTCGCATAGTCGATTATATATATGCTTTTCAGTTTGTTAAAGTTCATTTTTGAATAATAAGTTTCGTCAGCACTTACTAACACTTTCTTTTTAGAGTTAGAGACATGAACAGAGTATTGTGTATGTTTTGGACTCTTTATGAGCTCTAGATTTGAATAGTTTGTTGAATAAGATAAAGTACCAGATCGATTTTGATAATATGTTACTTTTCCATCACTTGATACATATCTCAGGTTATTCGAGGCTTGTTTTGTTTCAAGTTCAGCTATTTTTTTTACCTGTCCATAAGATGAAAATATTATTAGTAAGTTAATTATATAATGCATGCAGAGTCCATTTATTTAGAGGGTGAATGTTTTGGTATGACTTAACAGCACTAAATAAGTTTCGCCATGGAATAACTCTTGGGGCTTCTAATGAATCAATTGAAGACCTTAGGATTAAAGAAAGTTCAGATTTATCCATGATAAATGAATCGGCAATAATCCCAACAGGAGTACATTGATTTACATAATTTAATTGAAACATTTTTGGATAGAGATGCTCTGCACACCCAACAGCATGTAGAATCGATTTAGGATGATTTTTAAATTGTTGTTTTAAGATACTTGTATTTAGAACTGGTCTTGTTTTTAGCTTTAGGTTCTTAACAAGTAGTTTTGCTTGAGACTTTCCTTCATTGAGATAAGAGCTAGGGAAGTAGTCTTGGTTGAAGTTAGATTTGAATTTTATAAACTTTACTTCTTCTTGTTCAAGTAAGATTTTGGGTTTGCAATCTTCAAGACAAGAAGCAGGAGCTATAAGAATGAAGCAGCCAGTTTTGAACTTTAGGAGTAAAGGGTTATACTTATTCCTTTCTATAACTGTACACTTTGATGCCTTTGAGAATCCTCTTTTTCTAATTAGAACTTTTTTTATATTTTCACTCAGTGATATCTTTAAATTAGGTCCGTCTCCCATTAAGGTCGGTGCACATACTTTTTTATTAAGTATTTTATCATCATAGCAAATAGAGCTTGTCCAATACTCGGGGCCATTATATAAAAGATTGTGACTCGCGTAGGTAGAGGTTGCATTTAATTTACAGTCTTTTGTATTAGCGATAGGCTCTTTCGAGAAGTGCTTTATAATTCTACTGATATTAACAATTGTGTCATTTTGAACCTGAGAAGGACAGTCATTGCTTTTAGCGTTAAGCCTCGTGTGGTTTAGTGCTTGAGATATTTCCTTGCAATTTGGTCTTGGATAAAGAGCTTTTGCTTCTTTATTGATACTCATACACGAACTTGGTTGATTAACGACTCTATCAATGCAAGTACTTAAGATTCTTTTATCAGTTCTTTTAAATATCTCTAAGCAAGTATTTCTTATGTAGAATGGATCTGCTTTCTTTTCTTTTATTCTTTTAAAGAAGTTTTGGTCAAAAAAATAGTCACAGAACTTTTTTTCTTTATCGATATTGAGACATATATTATTTAAGTATGATTTTGCAGAGTCATTGAAAGAGGAGTCAATAGATCTAGATTTATTAATCTTCTTTTTTAACTTCTCTAGCTTCTTGTAGTTTGAAGTGGAAGTTAAAGCTATTTCATTACTTAGTTTAGGTATTTTTTTAATTTCTTGATTTAAATAGCAAAAATAGGGCGTTTTATGATCCTTGATGTAGTATTGATGAATTTCTTTGCATTCATTTCTGTTTTTTGGAACTTTAAATGAAAATTTTTGAAGAGTCTTCTTTAAATTTTGTGCCGTAAAGTAGAGAGAGAAATTTATTGAATTTGGACATTCTTTGCTGGCGATATGTCTAATAAATTCAGATCTAGAAATTGTATAATTTTTTTCTTTCTTGTTATCTTCTTCAACAATAATTGTGAATTTTGATATTGGTCCGTCTTTAGATCTCAATGTATTACTTAGAATTAGGTCATAGAAGCTACATTTATCTTTTGTTCCAAGTTTTAGGAATCTCTTTGGAGTATACAAAAGAATTGAACTTAGAAAATTCTTATCAAAATAAATTCTTCTATATGCTTTATTCCAATCTCTTTTAAGATCGGTTGAAGATTTTATCTTAAGTGAAACTTGTTTACCCTTTAAAAGGTTCCTATAGCTCTCAACAAGTCCTGTTTGAGAGAATGAGTTTAGTGAAATTAAGACCAGAGCTATTGATAGTCTGGCCTTGTTTGTATTATTGAATAGATTTTTTAAGTATTGATGCAACATCTTCAACTTCTAGCTCTTCTGTTTCCTTAACTTTTCCTTTTCCTGAATTAAAGTTAATCATACAAAATGAGCATGATGTAGCTAATTTTGCAGCTTTTGTTTCTCCAACATGTACTAATCTGTTCTCTACAAGGTCATTTCCTTCATGAACTTCATACCACATGTTTCCTCCACCCATTCCACAACACTGAGCTTTATCTTTATTCTTTTCCATTTCTGTGAATGTAACACCTGGAATTGATTCTAGAATACTTCTTGGAGCATTGTATTCTCCATGATGCCTACCTAGGTAACATGGATCGTGAAATGTTAGATCTTCTTTAACTTCTTTTTTAGGAGTTAACTTACCTTTCTTTAAAAGATCGGCCAAAAGCTCCGTATGGTGAATTGTATCGAAATCTCCATCATCAAATTTAGCGTATTCTTTTCCAATAGTGTGTAAGCAATGAGGACAGTGAGTTACAACTTGATCAAAGTCATATTGATTCATATTTGCTATGTTTTCAATAGCAACTTCAAAGAAAGAATACTCATCTCCAAATCTTCTAATTGGATCACCATTACACTTTTCAGTTTTGCCCATAACAGCAAAAGATACACCGGCTTTATGCATGAGTTCAATTGTATCTTTAACAACTTGCTGGTTAGAGGAGTCATATGATCCAGCACAACCAACATAGTAAAGGTAATCAACTTTCTTTCCAACTTCAATAACTGGAACATCAAGACCTTCTGCCCAGTTAAATCTGTCATCTTGTGATACACCCCAAGGGTTACCGTTATTTCTGATATTTGTTACAGCTGTTGCAGCTTCTGGTGGTATTTCACCAAGAGTAAGAGCTTTGTATCTTTTTAGATCCATTATCGGTTGAATATGTTCAATACTCATTGGACACTCTTCCATACAAGCACCACAAGTTGTACATGAGTCTAATTCAACAGCACTATATGTTTGTGATTCCCAGAAATCGACATCTTCGCTAGACCCTTCCATTACATCTCTCATTTTAGTAATGATTGTTTTAGGGTTAAGTGGCTTTCCAGCTAAGTTTGCTGGACATACTTCAGTACATCTACCACATTCAACACATGAAATAGTGTCTAGTCTCATTTTTGAAGTTAGTTCACTAATTTTTCCTAGTCCAAAAGTCTCAGCAGTTTCATCTTCAAAATCCATAGGCTTTAAAATAGCTCCTCTCATCTTAGGAGTTACTAAGGCCGCAAATGGAGCAGAGATCATATGTAAGAACTTCGTATAAGGAATCGTTGCTATAAATACCATTGTATTTATCATGTGAACCATCCAAACAACTTGATACATTGTAATTAATGTTGAGTCAGATAAATTAAAAGAACCTAGTAATAAAGCTGCAATCCAACCAACAGGAGACCATAGTTGCTCGTTCACTGGCATTCCAGATCCCACAAGTCTCATTGCTTCAAGTAAAAATCCTAAAAGGACTAAAGCAAGAATCATTGAATACATATATAATTCACGTTTAGGCTTAGTCGCACTCAAGTGTTCAGGCTTTTTTATATATCTTCTATGATATGCAAAAGCTAAGCCTACAATGATGGCCAATCCAGCCCAGTCAGCAAGAAAAGATATAACAATATAAGTTGTTCCCTTATACATCTTAAAAGGTGTATCAGCATGAATAGCAACTAACTCTGTAGCAATTAGAAGAATTGTAAATCCGTAATAAATTAAACTGTGAAACAGACCAACTCGTTTTTTTCTCGTTACTTTTCCAGTGAAGAGAATTGTTTCTATAGCACTTTTAAAGTTGAGATCTTTGGTATCAATAAGACTCTTAAAGCCTTTACCTAGGGTTACATATTTGTACTTGTCGTAAACACCTTTTATAAAAATTCCAAGTGCTCCAAACATGACAACATACATTACAACCTTAAAGCTTGTCGGTATATGCCAAAAAATTTCTCTAGTTGCAGTTACTGCATCCATCATTTTCCTCCAAATTGATAACAAATCTAAAATATAAAAAATTATAAAATTTTATATCTATATAATATACAATATTTTATAGTTTAAGTCATGATTGCGATTACTACTTTATTATTAAAAATTTCAGTGTCAGTACTGTCACTATTTGGCTCTATAAGAGGTCTTTTACAAATTAATCGATTTAAGTGGTCTAAACTTGTCCAGCTTACCTTTTATATTTCACTTATAGTGTACTGTTTTGGTTTCTTTGTTGATAATTTTCCTTTTGAAAAGCTGTCTTTAGGTTTATTTCAAGGCTCTTTTATTGGGATAATAGTTTTACTTCTTTTAAAGGAGGTAGATACTAAAAAGAATAAAGTGCTGTGGAGAGTTCCTCTTATATTTGGACTTATTGCAGGTTTTTATAATGAGATGCAGGTTGAGCTTGGTTTTTGTATTTTAGAGTTAATATTTTTTATAATATTATTTAAGGCCAAAAGTCGCTATAATTATGCATATAGACAACAATTTAAAGCAACACTAATGACAATACCTATGTTTTTGTCTTTCATTTATGATGACGCTTTATTCTTTGTTGGTCTAATAGTTGTAATTTATATGAAATTTCAAATTTTGAATTCTTTAAAATTAAAATTAAAAATGAGTGAATTGAATGAAAAAACAAAAATTTAAGATCTTATTTAGCCTTTTCGCTATTTTAGTGGGCTGTGCTCAAGTGACTAGTTTAAATCTAACTAAGCATCAGTTTGGTGTTCAGCCTCGAAAAATAATATGGTTTCAAATTGCTGGGCTAACTAAAGAGCATCTTGCTTTAATTAAATATGATTATTCAGCAGAAAATAAACAAACGAGCTTTGAAAAGTTTTTATGTTATGGAAATGCTTGGGAATATAACCTTTATGACTTAAGGCCAACACATAAAGCAAGCTTTGTTTCTCAGTTAACAGGAAAAGCGAACGTTGATAATACTTGTAAAGACTATGAACATAAACCTCTTTGGAACTATCTATCGACTCAAGGCTATAAGACAGGTTTATTTAGAACTGAGAACTTTTTAAAATCTAAATTGAATTGTGTCGAAAAAGATGCATTTGAAAAAGGATTAACATCTTGGAATATGGAACCAATGAATGGAGAGAACGTAAAGTATTTTCATCTTGAAAAAGAAGAGAAGTATACCCTGGGAGAAACATATTTTGATACTTCTTGCTTAACAGGTAAGTGTTTTAATTCTGCTTCTAAAAATATTGTTGCAACTTTTGAAAGGTTTATGAAGAACTCCAGTAGAGGAGTTTTTCTTGTACAAGATGAAAACTATTTAAAAGCAATTAAAAACAATAAATACCTTGAAGCTAAAAGAATTCTTACTGAATTAGATCTTGCAGTAAGATATTTTCAAAATTATATAAGTAAGCAAAAAGATGCTTTATTACTAGTAACAACTGTAAAACCGCTTGATATTTCATTTCCAAATCAGGGCGTGGAATGGGATCGTTATTTAAAACAAGGCTCAAATATAAAAATTGAAGAATCTGAGCTTTTAGCAGATGTTTTTGCTATGGGAGCTAGATCTGAAAACTTTTGTGGGATTTTTAACCAAAGTGACATATTAAAAAGGCTTTTTTCAGGTGCAAAACAGCAAGGGGTGGAGCTTGAGTTTGTAAACCCATTTAATTAGTTTAAATGGGCTTTTTTAACATCGTAAATGATATTACAGTAATCACATCTCACTTCTATAGAGTCTTTACCATCAAAAATATCTTCTTTATCCGAAGCATTTAGCGTCATCAAATTTTGAGTCATTCTCTCTTCGGAGCAAGGGCAATCAAATTTGATTTCTTTTGAGTGAAGATATAAAAGATTGTGCTGTTCAACTTGATCCACAATACTTTTTAAGTCAATTTCTTTGAGCTTGAAGATTTCTTTAATAAGATCTTCATGCTTACTTTTAAACTCTTCTATAGTTAAGTTCTTAGCTTCGTCTTCCACAACTTTTTTAATTTCTTTTCTAGGGAGTTTTGTAAGCATAATTGCATGTTGAGACTCTTTGTCTAGAAAAACTTGAGAGTTTGTTTGGTAAGAATCTTTTAAAAGGTTGTTTAAAATTGCAGAACTAGAGTCTTCTTTCATTTGAATGATAGATGTATAAGGTTCTCTTTGATTGAAGATCTTCGAAATTCTTGCAACACCTGTAAGGGTTGTAGGAAAATCTTTAAACTCCTCTGGAAGTAATAAAGTTCTCATTGATCCAGAGTGATTCATTTCAACTTTAAACCTAAAGTATGGCTCTTCACTATCGATATAAACCCCAAGGCTTTCTCCAGGTTTTAAGAATGTTGTCATATGCAAAGAAGATAAAACAGTGTTCTTGTAATACTCAATAGCATTTGGTCCAATATTATGAACGTCAGATAGGTCTTTTAAAATTTTTGACCCATCTAGTATGTGTAAGTTGAATCCTAGATCATTATCTAAAAAACTGTAAAGTCTGCTTTCTTTCATAGAAAATCCGTTAATTCCTTGATAGTTTTTAATAGTACTTATTTATTAAATCTTTAGCACAAGTTCTAGCAAAATATGATTAATCTTTTACTTTTTTTTGATGATAGTAAGCTTAAGGAACACTTTAGTGGGCTAGACGGTAACTATACTGTTATAACTCCAAGTCCAATGCATGCTGATATGAGTCGACTATTTTTTGATTCGCAGCGAAACTTTGATGTTATTACTATTTCAAATTTCATAAAAACTTATACAAGTGAGATATTTGATGAGGAAATGGAGCTCAAGCTTAAGAGAAAATCTGACTTAAACTTAATCCTTGGATCTTTGTGGAGGATACTTCATAAGGATTTGAGTTATGAACTTTTTCAAAAAAGCCTAACTTTATTGACTGACTTTAGAGCATTTTCTTTAAATGAAGATGTTTTAAGTACGATACTTGAAAATTATGATGATGAAATAAAAAATGCTGTACTTTGGTTTCATAGAACTTTGGAGCAATTAGAGCTAATTGATGAACATAAATCTTATTTTTTAATTTCAGAAAAATTGAGGGAGGGTAATCTTCCTATTCTCCTTAAAAGTGAACAAAAGTATGTCTTTATGGGATTTGATTTTTTAACACCTGCCCAAATTGATATGATTCAGGCATTAGCAATAAGAAATGATGTGTATATTCCATTTCAATCTGAGGTCTTTAATAAATCTAAAGATTTTGATTGGATAAAGTGGATTACTCGATTTGACACTAAAATATTAAAAATTGATGAATGTCAGGAAGAGCTTAATAAATTAAGTACCATTTTAATATCAAAAAACTATTTATCTAAAAGTTTAAAAGAGTTATATCTTTCAAAGGAAGATGGTGTTGTTATTTGTTCTAAACAAGTAGATCAAAAAATGATTGCCGAAATACCGTATTCAAATACAAAGTTTAAAGTTCAAATAGATTTATTGTATAAAGAGGTCTCTCAAATAGAAGAAAGTCTTGTTACTTCAACAATGGATTCAAATATTTCAAAGAATGACTTCCTATCGCTTTTAGAACTTTTAATAGAAAAAGCTATTGATAGAGAAGACTTTAAATATATAAAAGTAGTTATGCTCTTAAAAGAAATTCTAAATGAGTGGAGTGAGTTATCTGATAAAAATACAGAAATAGGAACTTTTGAAGTTAAGTTATTTATGGAAAGTTTAAGGCTTAACACTCCTAGAAACTCTCTTGTAAATTCTATTCCTGGAGAGATTGATGTAGAGAGTTTAAATTCTCTTGATAAAGTGGATAACTCTAAAAAATATTTTTTCTGTGCCACAAGTGAATATGGTCCAATTAAATCTAGCGTTGTTGATTATAGTGAGGATGTGCAAAAGTACTTGGCGACTATTGGACCAATCAGAAGAAGTGAGTTTGAATTTGAAATTTTAAAAACTAAAGTCATTAAGAAATTGAAATTAGATAAGTCAGTTCTCATTATTGAGAAATCTCTTGTAAAGGAAGATGCTGGATGGAGTGAGATTTTAAGTAACTTTAATTTAAAAACAAATGATTTAGATCTTACAAAGAAGAGAGAATCTTTATTTCAATACTTTAAAGATAAAAAGGTTGATCATAACTTAAAACGTTATTCAGCGTCTAGGTTACAAGCATACATAGATTGCCCTCAAAAGTATTGGTATCACTACATTCTAAAGCAGTCTAAACATGTGACAGTTAGACATCATTTATCACCAATGGAACTTGGACTGATCGAGCATAAAATCATCGAGTTATTTTTAAGTCAGTACGCTGCTTATGATGAGGAAGTACACAATAATTTAATAAATATAGAATTAGATAACGTGAAGAAAAGCTTCGATAGACCTGTAGATAAAGAACATTATTTTATTGAAATTAAATCATATACTCAGCGTGCAATTCTCGATTTAATTGATATTAAAGAGCTACATAATATTGAATATACTTTTGAAAAGGAAATTAGTTCATCTTTAAATAATGTCGTTGGTAGTATTGACTGCTATGGTGTAGGGGCTGACTTTAATTTGTTGTTAGATTTTAAAAGGGGAGCGTCAAGTATACCTTCACAAAAAGGTTTCTTTTTGTTCGATAAAGTTCAACTTTGGTTTTATTTAAAACAAATAAGTATTACGAACCCAGATTTCTTAAAAAAAGATTTTATTTTTGGATATGTTAATTTGAGTGAACCGGAAAAGTCGTTAATTTTTGCAAGTTCAAAGGAAGTCAAAGATTTAGTTCTTAATTCAAAAAATCATATCTTTTCTAAAATATCTGTTGTCAGTGAAGATTTTGACAGTCAGTTTGAAGATTATAAAAGTTATGAGAAAGAAATTGTTCAAAAGATTGAAGATGACTCTAGTTACGCTGCAAATCCATTGAATGATGCAACTTGTTTGTTTTGTGATTTGAAAAATATATGTACAAGGTAATAAACTAATGGGAACCTCTGCAAATTCTGAACAACTTAAAGCTATTGAGCATACTGGTGGAGTACTGCTAAAAGCAGGAGCCGGGTCTGGAAAAACATTTGTTTTAAAAGAGCATATGATCTATAGAACAGTATTATGGAATAAAGACTATTTAAATTCCAAAAGTCTGAGCGCTGATACTTCTTTTTTAGATTTTTTATCCTCTCAGTACTCTAAAATAATTTTGATGACTTTTACAAAGAAGGCAGCTGGTGAACTACAAATTCGTCTAAGAAATGAATTTTCTCAAAAGGCCGAAATTGAAGGTGGTTTTTGGATTGAAGCACTTCAAGCTCTGGATAAGTTAACTGTTACTACAATTCATGGTTTTTGTTTGAAGTTAATAAAAGAAGGTCATTTTATTAATATTGACTCTCAAGCTGTGATAATTGATTCTGAAGAATTCTCAAAGAAGATAAAATTTCTTTTTCGAAGTTGGATCGACACGCAAGATGAGTTGAATCCATTTTTAATTAAAGATAGTGAAAAGGTAATTGAGTCTTTAGTCGGTGTTTTTTCAGACCCTGTCTTAAGAAAGTCTTGGGCCGAAATAGATATTACTTCATATAAAACAAGTGACTCTACAATTAAAGAACTTTTTGAGATTCACTCTTTAGATGAACTCTTTACAACATCAGCAGAATTAAATGAGGAGAACCAAGGAAAAAAATGGTATGACTTTTTAATTGAGTTTCAGCAGCTAAAAATTGAGGAGCTAACTTTAGATAATATATTAAAAGTAAATAGTTTCTTTGAAAGTAAAAAATATAAAATTCCTGTGAGCCCTAGAGGTAAGACGGTCACACCTGAAGAGAAAGCTTATTATACACTAGTAAAAGATTTAAATAAATTTCTCAAATCTGACGGTGAAGATATTAAAGAGTATATAAACCAGTTTGATACTTCAATAGTTCCTTGGTTTAATTCAATAAAGTCTGCTTTCGACTTTATTGAAAGTAAGTACTACTCTGTACCTGGAGTTACCTTTTCTGATTTAGAATATATCGTCCATAAAGAATTAAAGAATAAAGATGCACAAAAAAGTGTTGTGGACAGATACAATTATTTAATTGTAGATGAATTTCAAGATACGTCATTTATTCAATATGAAATCATCAAAAAAGTATTAGATAATGACTTAAAAAAATTATTTTGTGTTGGAGATATAAAGCAAGCGATTTATGGATTTAGAGGTGGTGAGCTTGGAGTTTTTCTAAATTGTAGTAAAGAAATTCCTCTCGTTTTGAGTTTGAAAAATAATTATCGCTCTGATCAAAGCGTGATTAATTTTAATAACAAGTTTTTCGAAAATATCTTTGCTAAGGATTTAAAATTTGAAGGCAAGGAAAGAAATCCTGTCGAAGTAGAGTATCAAGAAGTTCCTATTCCTGAACGAGCTCAAGGTTTAGTTGAAAGTATTCAAGTTGATCTGGAGGGAGTTGAGTCCTTATCTAATTCAGAGTTAGAGCTAATTGAAGCCTATGGTATACTTAATGAAATTATTCGCAATAAACCAATTAAAGATGTTGTCCTATATAAGAAACTCAAACCTAGCTTGGTTCTTATGGGACTTTTAATTAAGGAAAATATTAGTTTTACAGCACAGGTGAAGGTTCCATATTTAGAAGATCCAATCCTTGCTATATTTTTGACGTTAATAGAAAAGAATTTAAATAAGAATGATAAAAAAGAAGAATCCTTACTTCTTATATTAACCGCTTATTTTCAAATAATAGGCGTTCGTATTGATGAAAGTGACTTAATTAGTAACGTAAAATCATTCTATGAAGCAGTACCTTTCTTTGGCCTATATCAAAGCTATTATGCATTTCTAACCGAGATGAAAATTTTCAACTCAAATTATAAAAATAATATCAAGTACATTGAGAATATTTGTCGATTATATTTGGACGATGTTGAAACATTAATTTATGTAATTTCTCAAAAAGGTTCTCAGTCATACTCTCTTGATTTTAACTTTGGTAATGAGCCAGAGACATTAAATATTATGAGTGCTCATGCGTCAAAAGGATTAGAGTTTAATAGGGTGTATCTTGGAGGAATCTATACTAATGATAAGGCATTTCCCGATCAATCTTTATTTGGTAAGTTTCCTCTTAGTTTTATTTGGAAAGACGATCTAAACTCAAAGAAAAGATATAAAACACCTCAGTTACTTCTAGAAAAAGAAATTGCAAAGAGAAAAGATTTTTCTGAATCTAAAAGACTCTTTTATGTTGCTGCAACAAGAGCTGAGAATGAACTGAGGTGGGTTAATGTAAACTTTCAAAAAGTAAAATTCCGAAAACAAAGTAATTCATGGGTGCAGGCAATAAACTCATGGAAAGAAGATGCAGTGGATGCAAAAGAAATTGCTGAGCTGGATGGAGGTTCTACTTATATAGTAAAAGAAGATCAAATTGTAACGACTTCAAATAAGAGGCCTCTATTTCAAATAGATGAAGTGGGGCTAACATTAAGTGACAATAATCTAAACACTTTAATTATGCCTGAACTTTCAGTTACAAGATTTGGTATCGTTCATACCTGCCCTCGAAAATTTTATTTAAAAAATATTTTAAAATTAAATATCGAAAATATTGAAAAAGTAAACCTCTTTGATGATGCCCCTATAGAGGTAAAGAGTTCATCTAAGCGAGGAACTCAAATTCATGATGAATTATCTCAAGTTTTAGAGAATAATTTCTTGGTTCAGAATTTAGATTTAAAGTACTTAAAAGCCTATGAGTGGGTCTTAGAACTACTGAAAAGTAGAGCTAATAACTTTAGTTTTATTTCAGAGAAAGCTTTAAAGTTTGAGGTATTTGGTTTTATGATATCAGGTATTCCCGATCTGATTTTAAACCCAATTGATGATTCTACTCAAATGGAAATTTGGGACTACAAAACAGGAAGAAGTAAAGAAGAAGGTGATTCTGTTTATCACTTCCAGTTAATGTGTTACGCCTATGCACAGTATACATTAGGACTCTATTCCAAAGAAAAACTGATAAAAATAGTTCTTTGCTATGTTGATGAAGAGAGAATAGTTGATAAAACAATTTCATATTCTGATGTCGTAAGTTATTTAAAGGGGTATTGGCTGAAGACAAATAATCCATGGATCCAAAATAAAGATGCTTGTGAAGAGTGTGAGTTTTCAAAAATTTGTAAGTAATTTCAACGCCTTGTTGCACCAAACCACAAACATGATAAAATAAAAGAGTATATTTATTATAAGAATACCAAGGATGGTTATGAGAAGGATTTATTTAGGATTAATAACTCTTATTTTATGTTGTGCAACTTATGCTAATGAAAAATCAATCTATGATTTTTCGTGGCTCGATTCTGACAAAGAAGTCTATGTTTTACAAAATAGAAAGTTTAGAAAAGCTAGTAAGGTTTATATCGGCGGAACAATTGGTAAGCAAACCAACGGAGCCTTTATCGATAGTTATGCAGTAGATTTGTATGCCGGATATTTCTTTAAAGAGGACTGGGGAGTTGAACTTTCTTATACTAAGGGTTCTGGTAAAGAGAATGCGACACACGATGCTGTAAATAGTGATGGATCATCTGTAGCGTTCTATAGAAAAATGGATACAGCAACAACTGCAATGCTTATGTGGTCACCATTTTACTCAAAAATAAATACCTTTAATAAAATATTCTACTTCGACTGGCTACTTGGTGCGGGTTTTTCAAATTTCACTTCTTTAGATAATAGAAATAAATTTTTACCGAACGGTTTTGCCGAGCAAGGAGAGTTAACATCAGCAAGTAATATTGGGTTGAGTTGGATGACTGGTTTAAGATTTCATATAAGTGAATCATGGAGCTCTCGAATTGATTTTAAAGCTTTTCATATTAAGGGTGAGACAGCTTCTAGGGGAGGAAGCTCATTTGAGATTGAAGAGAAATACGTGCATTATTATAATGTGAATTTTGGAATTAACTATACGTTTTAAGGAATTAGTATGAAGTATATATTTATTTTAATCTTATCCTTGAATCTTTTTGCTGGATACAACCAAGCTGATAGAGTCCTAAAAAAGAGGATGAACTATGATGTGAAGCTAAAAGTGTTAGTCCAGAATTTAGTTGAAGATAAGTTGTATTTTGCTGCTATACCTTGGGTCAAAGAATATCTAGTGCGTGGTAGATCCAAATATGATTCAAAATTTGAAAAAAGTTTTTCACAAATTTTAAGGAACGTAGGTACCGCTCAATTTGAAACTTTACCTGTTAAGTTCTTAAAAAGGTCTAGACTAAATACTGTAAAGTATATTCTTGGAAAAAAATTAATAAAAGAACGTAAATATAATGATGCAAATAGATATTTAAAGTCAATAAATCCAAATCATTCTATATTTCCATTTGCGATGAATGCATTGGCTACTTCTTATTCTGTAATAGGAAAAGGAAATCAAGCAATTACGGCATTTAATCAATGTTCTAATTCTAGCCTTTCAGCTGTAAGTTCCAAAAAATCAGATAATGAAAATATGCAGTTAAGAAAAAATAGTGATTATTGTCTACTTGGTAATGCAAGAACATTATTTGCTATGAAAAAACATAAAGAAGCTGAATTAAAGTATCTGGATATACCTAAGTCTTCTCCTGTGTGGCCATTTGTATTATTTGATGAAGCATGGAATAGCTATTATTTAAAAAACTATAATAGAACACTTGGCAAACTTGTAACATATAATGCTCCAATCTTTGAAAAATTCTTTAATCCTGAGATTGAGGTCTTGAAAGCTCTATCTTATCTTAAAATGTGCTTATATAAGGATGCTAAAAATGTATCTGATGACTTCTATAGTAGATATATGAATAGAACTAGAAAATTGCGACTTTTCTTAAGAAGCAAAGGGAAGAATTTTAATTACTTCTACAAATTATATTCAGATTACAGTTCTAAAAGAACCACTGGTAATACACTGTTAGACTCTCTCTTAGATAGTTTTAAAACAGATGGAGCTATTGAAAACTTGTCAGAACAGCTGAATAAAAGTTTTAAAGAGTATAGTTTTATAAAAAGAAAAAGTCGAACGACCATTCAGAGAGCTTTACTTAAAAATATTAAGGATGTTGTAAAAACTCAAAAAAGGTTAATAGGGTCTTATGTTAGATCTAGGTTAATAGAAAAGTATGCAGAACTTTATAGAGGCTTTGAAGGCATGAGTTACATAAAACTGGAAGTTCTATCTCAAAGAAAAGCAAAGCTTTATAACTTTGATGACTCTAAAAAAGAAAAGAGAGGAGATATCAAGTATCTAGAACGTAATGATAAACAATATTTTTGGAACTTTAATGGAGAGTTTTGGGCCGATGAACTTGGTGATTATGTCTTTGCATTAAAGAATGAGTGTTAGAAATATGAAGTATTTAGTAATAATTTTATTGGTAAGCGTAAGTAGTTTTAGTTTAGATTTAGATTCTAGAAGAAATCAAATTATTGAAATTATTGATGAAGAACTAGATGAAGTAAGCCGATTATCAAGACAAAAAAGTAGCCCTAGTATTTTGCTGCGCATGGCAGAGTTAAATCTAGAAAAAGCAAGGCTTTGGCGAGAAAAAGAAAATGAAGAATACTTAAAATTATCTTCTGCAAAAAGAAGAAGAATTAAGAAAAGTAATTATTTTAAGAAATCAACAAGATATTTCAATGAAGCTACAAGCCTGTGCTTAAAAATAACTAAAAGATATAAAAAATATAAAAATATCGCAGATGTTTACTATATACTTGGGTTTAATGCTAAAGAGGCAAATCAAACGAAAAAAGCAACGCGCTACTTTAATTTGGCAAATAGAAAAAGCCTAAAAAATTCAAAAGCAAACATCAGATCAAAGATCTCTTTAGCTGAGTTATACTACAATCAAAGTAAGTTCAAATCAGCCGCATACTTATATGAGAAAGCATTAAAAGTTCACTCTGATAAGTGGTGGACTAAGGACAGTTTCAATCTAGCATGGTCATACTTTCGTATTGGTAAGAAATCTCAAGCAATAGCTAAAATGAAAGAAGTTCATAAAAAGAGTAAAAGTGCTAAATTTGTCGATATGAGAGGACAAGTCGAAAGAGATATTGGAATAATGTTCGCTACGAGTAATCGAGTAGATGAAGGGATTTCATTTTATAAAAAATTAGATGTTGATTTTTCTCCGATGCTAATTGGTATTGCTACAAATCTAAAAAAACAAGGAAAGTTTTCAGATGCAACAAAAGTACTTGCTCAGGCTTTAAAGTATTCTAAAAGTAAAGAATTGAACGAACAAGTTTATATAGAACAATTAGACTTATTTGCTAAGTTTAATAGGTATCAAAGTCATTTAAATACATCAAAGCAGATTTATAAATTAAGAGACAGTGTTGCCATAAGTACACTTGATAGACTTATTTTTCACTCAAAAAAACAAGGCGCATTATTGCAAAAACAAGTAACTTCAAAAACTTACAAAAGACTCCCTAAAGTTAGAGAGTCTAAAGCAAATATGGCAATAAATTATTTTTCTATTGTTTCGAAATTAAGTCCAAAAGATAGAGCTGAATATAAATATTTAGAGGCTGAAACAGCAAAGGCCGTAAGTAATGACTTCTATGCTTTAAAAAGATACGAAGATACATATAAGTTGAAATCAAAGAAATTCTCATCTCGAGCAATGGACGGGATGCTTTACTCTCTTAATAGTCGCTTTATACCGGTCAAAACTAAAGAGTCTTGGTATGTGAAGGTGTATGAAACTTTTATCAAAGATTTTCCACAAGATAAAAGAGCACAAATTATTTACCAAAAATTGTTCAAAGTGTACTTAGAGCAGAAAAACTACTCTAAAGCTAAACAGACATTAGATCGTTATGCTGTTAAATACCCTAAAGATTATAAGTCACAAGAAGCAATGATTGGAAGCTTAATTGAAATTGATCGTAAGAAAAAAGATTATAATGCTATTAAACTATGGGTTTCTAGTGTCGATGCTAAAGAGTATTTAGTTTCTAGTAAATATAAAACAAAGCTAAAAGAGTTGTTAACATCTGTTCAGATCGATGGAGTTCAGTCTCAATTAGAAAAAGGAAATAAAAAAGAAGCTTTAGCTGGTTATCTTAATGTTTTAAAAGATAAGTATGCCACAAAAAAAGCTAAGTTGAATGCAAAGTATAATATTGCTGCTTTATACTTCGAATTAAGAGATGTTGAAAAATCTTTTAAGTGGTCATTGATTGCTATTGATGAAATGAGTTCTAAACAAACAGCTCAGTTTGCTTCATCTTTTTTAACTATTTCAAAGTTTTATTTTACAAAAATGGAATTCAAAAAATCCATTCAGTTGTCTGAGAAATTACTTGTTAAAATGTGTGGGACTAAAAATCGAATTAAGAATATTAGTTTTAAAAACGCATCTTTTTTGTCTTTGGCAAATAATGATATAGCTTATGTCGAACAACTCGTTCAAAAAGCAAAAAAATGTAGTATCAGTAACAGCTATGTAACTGATGTTCAGTTTGAAATGCTGAAAGTTTACGAAGAGAAAAGAATGTGGAAAAACTTTGAATCTACAATTAATGATTTATCGAA
Source organism: uncultured Bacteriovoracaceae bacterium (assembly GCA_937923325.1). Next base: position 118,849 of record CAKZUQ010000013.1, on the reverse strand, counting down.
GAATAAAAGAAATAGAGGTGAGTTAATCTCAAATATTGATGCGTTAGAAAGAATTCATAGGAAACTAGGTAATCTTAAAGATGTAAACAGTCTTCATAGAAAAAAGCTAAATTTCTATTATGAAGCTAAGAAGAAAAAGTATAGCATCTCTGCAGCTGATTTAGATGTCATTGCTGAAATAGAGAATGCAAAACTAGAGCCAATATCAAGAAGAATACTTCAAGATCGCTTATCTTTTCCTGAAAAGAAATTTAATACACAAATGCAGAATAAACTACGGAATTTAGATCATCTAACATCAAAAGCAATCGCTATTCAAAAAATTGGATCTGGAAAAGGAATTGTTGTTTCTTACCAGACGTTAATAAAGACTTATCATGAACTTATCGAGAGCATAAAAGATTTTACACCAAATGGAAAATCTAAAGAGTATCTTAAAAGTTTTAAAGCTTCGATGAACTCCTTAGTTCGGCCTTTAACGAAAACTCTGAATGATTACAAGAAAAATGCTTTAGAGAGTGTGACAAAAAACGAAATACTAACAAAAGAGTCAAGAGAAATTATCCTAAGTATTATGAAAAAACCTGTTGAGTTCTATCATGAAAAGAATGGTTATTTCATGGATAGAGGAGGACTATAATGAGCGCAAAGTTTTTATTACTACTTTCCTTGATCCTTACTGGATGTGCTACTAATTCGACGAGATCTACCACAGACTTAAAATCAATTAAAAATTCAGACTTTAAGCCTGCCCCTGAAATTAAGTATAGTAAGAGAAAAGATAAAATATTTATCGAAAAAGATAAAAACATTAAAGAAAATATCCTAAAAGTTGAAAGCTTAGATCGAGCTGAATTGTATGAAGAGTTTAAAGTCGAGACCCCATTGGATGAACTTTCCAAAACTTGTTATGAAAAAGAGTTTGAAGAAGCGAAAGAGCAAATTCAAATCCTTGAAGAAAAGTATAGATCAAATATTGTATTTTGGAATCAAGTCGCAACTTGTTTTGTTTTACAGAAAGAATACAGGAAAGCTTTATTATTTTATAATAAGGCCTTAGAGTTTAATGCTAGCTATACACCTGTTTTAAATAATATTGGAGTAATGTATGAATATCAGGGAGAAGATGAAAAAGCCTTGATTGCATATAAGAAAGCTGCAAAAAAAGATAAGTATTCAAGAACTCCAAAACTTAATATCGCGTATCTTTATTTGAAGTATGGCATGTTTTCAAAAGCAAAGTCATTGTTAAGAGGTCTGCATAATTTAAATAAACAAGACTCAGAGGTCGCTAATGCCTATGGTAACTCTCTTGTTATGGAAGGAAGTTACTCTCAGGCTTTAGAAATATATTCTTTGATTGATAAGGATGAGTTTGAAAAACCTGAGTATGGTTTAAATTATGCGATTGCAATGTTTATGAGTAATAAGAAAAAAGATTCGATTGAAATATTTGAAGATATCGATATTTCTAAAAAAGATAAAGCATATACCTACTACAATAAAGTTAAAAAAACTTTAGGAGTTAAATAATGAAGATTTTTGTACTCATTTCAATAATCTCTATGTCTACATTTGCACAAAAAGCAAACGTAAAATATGAATATAAAAAACATGAATCATTTGATTTTTCATCAATAGATGTTGAAGGATCTCTTGCTTCACCTGGGGACTTATCGATCAATTCAAGACTTAGAAAGAAATTTAGAAATTTAATTCCTGAAAGAAAAAACTTTAATAAAGAACTAAAAAGAAACTTAGATATTATAAGATAATAAAGGGCTAGTTGTGGATTTAAACACAAAAAAAGAAAAAGTACTATTTAAATTGAATTCAAAGCACACTGGTGTCGATGTAAAGGGAAGTGTTTTGTCCCATGGTCGTATTCTTGTTGGGCGAGCCGAAAGCTGTGAAATGATAATTAGCTCTACAGGAGTATCATCTGTTCATGCAGTTATAGAAATTTCTCCAAATGGTGCAAAAGTATATGACATGAATTCTAAGAATGGTACTTTCGTTAACGGTGAGAAGATTGTTTCTTCAGTGTTAAATATTTCTGATTCAATTCGATTTGGAGATAGTGAGTTTGTTTTTGAGAAATATAGTACTTCTAGTGATTTACCTATTCTTGAAAATCTAGAGCCACAAAAAGGAAGTGCAGCACCTCAAAATACATTGCCGGACTTACCTCCAAGACTAAATGATAGTTCTAAAGAGGAAGATAAGGTCGCTGTAAAAGATGATGTTCCTTATGTAGTATACCCACTTGGAAAAGACCCAAAAGCTGACTTTAGTGAATATATTTTTGAAGATACTGATGAATTATATCCTATCTTTAAATATGAACACTCCAACCAAGCAGTTGAGATCATTATTCTTTTTAAAGATATTGTCTATTCTGTTGACTATCTTCCAGCTACAAATGGGAAATATTCGATTGTAGGGTCTTCTCCAAAAAGGGATGAAGTTGAATTTTCATACCTTGGTAAAGATGAAAAAGTCCTTTTCGTTGAAGTTCAAAGTGGAAATTGTATTGTTAATAAACTACATAATTATACAGCGACCCATATAAGTAACTCTGGTTTAAACGACAGTAATTCTGTTGATCGTATTAATATCCAAGATCAAGATATTGTGAAATTTGAAAATGGAGATCTTGAAATATATGTTAGAAAAGTCTCCGCTCCACCTGTAGTTAAAGCAGCACCTTTTTTTAGAAGAGATAAAGAACTTTGGAAATATCTTTTTATAGTTTTGGGTTGTGTTCTATCAATTTGTGCAATGGTGTTCTTGTATTCAGTTCCACAAGAAGAAAAAGAAAAAGATCCAGATAGAATTGCACGTATTTTATATAAGCAGCCATTACGTATTTCGAAAAATAAAGCTGTTGAAAAAACAAAAAAGGCACCACCTAAGAAACAAAAAACACCTAAGAAAGTTGTTAAAACAAAACCGAAGGTTGCCAAGAAGTCTCCTGCAAAGAAGCCTAAAGTTGTAAAAACAAAAGTTACTAAGTCTGGAACTAAAGCTGCAAAGGTTGTTCAGAAGGTTAAAAAGGTAACGAAAGCTGCTCCTAAAACAAAGACTCCGTCTAAAATTAAAACGACTTCAGCAGCTTCAAAATCTGTTAAAACCGCTAGTGTTAAAAGAGCGAATAGGCCATCAAAGAGCAAAGGAGCGATTGATGTGTATAAGTCAGTAGATTTTAGAAGTACTGTTAGTGCTTTAGCAGCTAAAGGCGGTAGCTTAAGAGGTGCTAAAACTGCGGCGAGTTCAAAAAGTGGAATATCTGGAGCAAGTATTGGTGGCGGAGTTGCAACAAATGTTAAAAAAGCAAATATCGGTAATGAAGTTGGTAGTTTATCAGGCTCTGCTTCTGGTAAACTCGCCGAGTCTAAGGGAACAGCGGGATTATCAACAAACACTGGTACATATGCAGCAGGAATACCAAGTGAAACAATGGTTCTTGGATCAATGGACCCAGATGTAATTAGGAGAATCCTAAGAGAAAACCTTCCTCAATTTAGATATTGCTATCAAAAAGAGCTAGATCGAAGAGGTGGACAAAGAGTATCAGGAACAGTTGGTCTTTTATTTACTATTGGTGCTTCTGGGCATGTTTCAAAAGCAGGAGTTAAAAGTAGTTCATTACCTAGTCCTGTAAAGGGATGTGTTGTTAGAGTTCTTAGGGGAATTAAATTTCCAAGGCCTCTTGGTGGTGGAACTGTTGACGTTAACCAACCATTTAACTTCTATCCTAAGAATCTTTAATGCATAGAGTATTAGTACTTCTTCTATTATTCTCTTGTAGTACAGTAACTTTGTTTTTTACGAAGTTTTCTCCTACAAAGGAGGGCTTAAAAAAAGCTTTCGTTAGACTGCGCTCAAATATTAAAGAATGCAATCAAAGCCGACCACCTTGGAGAAATGATATAAAGTATCGTGTTAAGTATACGGTACTTATCAATAAGGATGGAGAAACTGAAAAACAGTATCTTCAGTCCCTTCCTGATATGATACCTAGTCTAAAGGGCTGTCTTTATAAAGAACTTAGAAAGGTAAAATTTAAAGAGTCTAATAGGGCCAACAAAGTTTCAGTGGTGTTTAATTTAAATGAAGTCTAAATTTTATTTTTTTTTAGTTCTCTTATCTTCATGTTCATTACAAGATCGTGATAAGGAAATAAATCTCAATAGCTGTAAAATCAATTCTGAATCCATCGATAATAGGTCTTTAGTACGCAACATTAATGTGAATTCAAAAAAAATCTCACGATGTTTAAATAACTTTTTACTTTTTACTCAGGAGAAAAGCTTTTCATATTCTGGATGTGTAAGATTATTGGTGTCAAAAGGGGGCGAGCCTAGAGATGTGAAAATCTATCCTTCAAATATTCCAATTGATCTTCAGATGTGTATCGAACAAGAAATTTGGTCTTTTGACTTTCAAAACTTATCATTTTCTAAAGCTCAAAGAGTACAGTTTCCACTAAAATTAAAGCGATAACTTACTTCTGTATCCTCTTTAAGTGTCAAAATGCACTTTTGACTTTGATCTATTTATAGGTAAATCTATATATGGGGATGCATTTAATTGAGAGAGTATTATGAAAAAACTAGTATTGTTTTATTCAAGTATGATTTTAAGCTTAGGTTTGGCCAAGCTTGCATTGACCTATTTAAGCTGGAATTAATTATTCTTGTCCCATAACAACAAATTTATATTCTTTAAAACCAGCAGCTGCTGCTGTAAACATAACTTTTTTTACGTAAGAATATTTTAAAGACTTATCTATTACTAAATTTGCAATACCACCAAATTTTGCCACTTTATCAGATTGCTTAGATAAATTCTTTATTTCTTCTTTTTTCTTAACGAGTTCATTGAATAGGGGAACGATACGCCTTCCTCCTTGATCATAAATAATCTTAGGAAGCGTTTCTGTATCTAATACTGTCTTAGAGTCAACCCATATAGTATCTTTAGATACTTGAATTAAAACTCCAGGAGTATTGATCGACTCAGATCCAGACTTAGGTAACTCAATTCCTTTTGGAACATTGAGAGTAACACCAGAGGAGTTATAACTCTTAATTAAAAAGATTAAAAGAATTACAAGAATATCTAATAGAGAAGTAATATCAATCTCCATGATTCCTTTTTTTGTTCTTTTTTTATTGGCCCTAATCGATCTTTTTCTAGACATATAATTCTCTTTTAACTCATTAAGTTTCCGAACATTATTTTGTGAAATAAAGTTCTAGTAGGTTCATCGATACCGTCTTTACCTTTGATCATTATTGAATCATCGGTATTCTTCATTAGACGAGTAGCATCCATAATATTTATAATTTCTTCGTATGTAAGATCAACCACAGGTTCAAAAACAATTACATTCTCAGACTTATGTCTTCTTTTTATTTTAACTAACTCATCATGAAGTCTTGCAAGGTTGTATTTTTTTTCTTTTGTTTTAGAGATTCTTTTATAAACCTTTTGAGATATACCTGTTGTTAATGTAAAACCAGATTTAGTTATCTTTAAAGTTAACGATAAAGGTTTCTTTTTACTTTTTGGTGGAGGTGTATTAGAAACTATAGGGACATCACTTCCTATCTCAAAGATTTTTACAAATTGAGCCGACATCAATAAAAAGAATATTAAAATAAAGATAGCATCAAGAATAGGGACAAGATTTAACCCGCCCTGTTCTTTTTTTGCTCTTCTTCTTGTTGGTAATCTATAACTCATTTATAAAAACCTTATTTTGTAGACTCTTCTTTTGTTGCTAATAGATCTAAAAGTTTTACACTAAACTCATCGATTTCATTGATGATCTTTTCTGATTTACTCGTTAAGAATGCATGGATAACCATAATTGTTATCGCACTCATTAAACCTAGAGCTGTTGTGTTCATTGCTTTTGATATTCCTGCTGCAAGTAATTCGGCTTTTTGAGCTGGGTCAACATCTGCAACTGCAGAGAAAGTTAATATAAGACCTTGAATAGTTCCAAGTAATCCTAAAAGAGTAGAGATATTTGCTACTAATTGTAAGTAGTTTAATCTAAGCTCTACTTTTGGAACAACTTCTAGTGCTGTAGCATCTAAAGCATTTTGAATTTGTTCTGGAGTTTGACTAGATCTTTTAAGTCCACTTTTTAAAACTTTAGGTAAAGCTGCAAGAGTACCTGAACATACTCTAATGGCACCTTGTATATCATTTGATAAAACATATCTTTGAATTTCATTCATAAAAGATGGTCCATCAACATCATATCTTTTAGAAAGTTTACTGAATCTTTCTAGTGCTATAGCAAGTCCTACTCCCCACACAGCTAAAATGATGTACATAAAAACTCCACCGCCTTGTATAAAACCAGTGAATTGATTTAAAACTTCCATTGTTTCTCCTTAATATATTATAAAAAATAAAATTATAACTTATCTATATATTTTAATTGAAAAATCAATAAGTTGGAAGTGACAAAAATTGCCGTTAAAAAAAAGGAGACTTAAAAAAAGTCTCCCAATTATTTTGAATATAAAAAAATATTAAGCGTAATGCTCAGGAACTATTTGTCTTTCGATTCCCTCAATAAAGATATGAATTAACTTAATATGAATCTCTTGAATCCTATCGGTAACTTTACAGTCAACAACTATTGGAACATCAACCATACTTTTAAGTTTTCCACCATCTTTACCTAAAAGACCAATGACATTCATACCTTTAGACTTGGCCATCTCTGTAGCAAGGATTACATTTTCAGAATTTCCACTTGTCGAGATTGCTAATAGAGTGTCACCCTTTCTTCCCCATGCTTGAACATAACGATCAAATACATGCTTGTACCCATAATCATTAGCAACACAAGTTAAATGACCTGGATCACCCATGCTCATAGCACTAATAGGGTCTCTATCTTTTCTATACCTTCCTGTTAACTCTTCAACAAAGTGCATAGAATCGCACATTGACCCACCATTACCACAGGCCAAAATTCTTCCATCAGCTTTAATAGATGAAACAAATAAATCAATAGAGGACTCAATATTTTTAATGTTTTTTGGATTATTTATAAAATTTTTTAAAGCTTCATAAGAGTCATTTAAAGCACTTTCTATATAATTACTCACGATTAAATTAGTTCTTTAAGATTCTTTAAAATTTCAGCTTTAGGTTGATTACCAACTAGAGTTCCTTTTGCTTCTCCACCTTTAAAGAAGATCATTGTTGGGATACCTCTTATTCCATACTTTTGAGCTAATTCACCAGCTTGATCAACATTTACTTTTACTACTTTAGCGTCACTAGAAACCTCTGATGCTATTTCATCTAAAATAGGTCCAAGAGCTTTACAAGGTCCACACCATTCAGCCCAGAAATCTACAAGTACAGGTTTGTCTGAGTTAATTACTTCAGCTTCAAAATTATCATTGTTTACATTTACTAAGTTTGACATATTATTCTCCTAAATTAATTTTTTAAGCTTATCATAATAGATTTCAAATAACTACCAATTGTCATTGCTTTTACTTATGGCGTCATAGATAAAATTAATCGCACTTCTTTTAAATAAGATATTGATATATAATATATTCCATAATGAGTACTAGAAAATATATCTTACATTCAGGCAGAAAAAGAGCGCGTCTAACTAGGTTGTTAGCAAAGGCCGTCGATCTGTTCCTTGTGCTAATTGTTAGTTTAGTTTTTTATCCTTTTGGTATTGTGCTTTCAATGATTTATATCGGAATCAGTGACTACCTTCAAGGTGGTCAATCTATTGGGAAAAAGCTTTTAGGTTTTCAAGTTGTTTCCCTTAAAGATGGAAAACCTTGTAGTTTAAAACAATCCGTAATTAGAAACCTTCCATTTTTAATTCCTACTGGTTTTGCAATTATACCATTTTGGGGATGGGTTTTCAGTGTGATTTTTTTAAACTTAGTATTAATAGAAATATATCTCTTATTCAAAATTGACTCAGCTCATAGACTAGGTGACGTTATGGCCGATACTACTGTAATTGCAGATGACCCTAATCGAGCTGATCTTAAAAAGAATAAACAATCGTGGTTTGATACTCAAAAAAACATGTCGCCATGTAACCGTACAAAATGTTAGGATTCTGCTAAATAATTTAGGAGAATTTCAATGACTTCACGTCTCATTATTGTTGACATCAGTAGTTTTATTTTTAGAGCGCACTTTGCCATAAGGCCTATGCATAATCCTGCAGGAGTTCCTGTAAATGCAGTTTATGGTGTTTTGACAATGATGATGAAGCTTATATCTGCTAATAAACCTTCTCATATAATTCTAGCTAAAGATTTAAGTGGAGGATCATTTCGAAATGAAATGTTCCCTGAATATAAGGCCAACCGAGGCGCAGCTCCTGATGAATTGATTCCACAGTTTGCTTTAATCGATCAACTCATTGAGAGTATGGAAATTCCAAGTAAGTCTGTTGAGAACTACGAGGCAGATGATGTAATTGGCTCATTGGCAATACAGTTTAAAGATCAGTTTGATGAAATTCTAATTGCGTCTAGTGATAAAGATTTAATGCAGTTTGTAGACGATAAAGTCAAGATGCTCGATACAATGAAGGGAAAGGTTTATGGGCCTTCTGAAGTATTTGAGAAAATGGGAGTTCATCCAAATCAAATTGTAGATTATTTATCTTTATTAGGTGACACGTCAGATAATATTCCAGGAGTTAAGGGAATTGGAGCTAAAGGTGCTGCAAGTATGCTAGCTCAATTTCCAACTTTGGATGAAGTTATTGAAAATATTGATGAAGTATCAAATAAAAGAGCTAAAACATCTTTAGCAAAAGGGATAGATAGCGCGTATTTATCTCGAAAGCTTGTACAGATAGTGACAGATCTAAAACTGGATATTACAAAAGATGAGCTGAAGTTTGAGCTAAAGCCTCATGAGAAACTTTTATCATTTCTAGAAGAGATGAACTTTAAAAGTATAAAAAATAAGATTGAAACTGGCGGGGAAGGAAGTGTTTCAAAAAGCTCTTCACTATCTATTAATTACTCAGTAATTAAAACCCAAGAAAAGTATAAAGAGATGATGGAGCTTCTTGAAGGTGAGGATCAGGTCTTTGTTGAGCCTTATTTTTTGAAAGACGAAACTTATCACAGTAAAAAACCTATGACTGTTAGCTTTTCTACTAATGAAAAAACATTCATCTTATATATGGAAGAAAGTTTCTTATTTGAATCTATTATAAGAGACTTAAATGAAATAGAAGATCTTAATATTGTTACTAATACTTCAAAAGCTTTTTATTATGTACTACCTGAAATTGAGAATGAAGTTTTTGATTTAACACAAGCTCATTTTGTCTTAGACCCTGATCGTAAACATGACCTTGCTTCTATTTGTTCTGAGGTTATGAATGAATATGTATTAAATGAAAAGGAACTTGCAAAAGAAAAATTAGAAGCTGAACAAAGTATCAAGAACTTTGAGTTTGCCTTAGCTAAAAGAGCTTACCTAGGACTTAGATCTTATCCTTGGCTTTTAAAAGAGTTAGCAAAGTCAAAGCTGTTAAGTATTTACTCTGAATTAGATGCTCCATTGAATAATATACTTTCAAGAATGGAAAGAGAAGGTATCTCAATAGACTGTGATTTCTTTAAAAATACTGAGGATAACTTTCAGGGACAAATTGATGAAATTGAAAGTAAAATAGAAAGTATTGCTGGCGATAAAATAAATTTAAATTCACCAAAACAGGTAGGAGTTCTATTATTTGATAAATTAGAACTTCCTGTAATAAAGAAAACAAAAACAGGTTATTCCACAGACGTTACAGTTTTAGAAACACTTGCTCAGATGGGAGAGAGTGAAGTTCCTTCTCTTATACTTAAACACAGAGAAATAAATAAATTATTATCAACTTATGTAAAAACAATTCCTCAGCTTGTAGATGAAGAATCTAGAATTCACACTCACTATAATCAAGCAAATGCTTCAACTGGTAGGTTGTCTAGTGATCAACCAAACCTTCAAAATATTCCGGTTAAAACAGAAAATGGAAAAAAGCTTAGAGGTGGATTTGTAGCGAAGGAAGGTTTTACTTTTGTTGGAGCTGATTATTCTCAAGTAGAGTTAAGAATATTGGCCCACTTATCAGAAGATGATGTCATGGTAAAATCTTTTAACAATGATGAAGATATTCATTCTCAAACTGCGGCCCAGATCTTTGACATTCCATTTGAAGATGTCACTAGCAATGAGAGATCATATGCAAAAGCAATTAACTTTGGACTAATGTATGGGCAGTCGTCATTTGGCTTATCACAAATGCTAAAAATTTCTCCAGGAGAAGCGAAAGAATATATTACTTCCTACTTTAAAAGATTCAGTAAGGTAAAAGCTTATTTGGACACATTAAAAGAATCTTGTGAAGAGACAGGTTATACGACTACTATTTTTGGAAGAAAAAGAGTAATTAAAGATATTAACTCTTCGAATAGACAAATTAAATCAATGGCCGAAAGAATGGCGATAAATACTCCAATCCAAGGAACAGCTGCAGATATTATAAAAAAAGCAATGCTATCAATTGATGAGAAGTTAACTCAAAGAAACTTAAAATCAAAAATGATTTTACAAGTTCATGATGAATTGATTTTTGAAGTCCCTAATGAAGAAGTTGAAATAATGAAAGAGTTAATAAAAGTAGAGATGGAATCTGTTATAGAGCTTAAAGTACCTTTAAAGGTTGATGTAAACTCTGGAACTAGCTGGTTAGAATTAAAATAGGAAAATAAAATGACTGAAAAAAAATCAAAAAGAAACTTCTGGATTGCTTTTACTCCAATTATATTGATAAGTGTTTGCTACTCTGCCTACATGGTATATTCGCATAAAGCTGGTTTGAATGATGACTTTTCTAGAAGATCAGGTCTTGTGATGATGGAAGAGCAGATTCAAAGTGCTCAAATGGTTAACGAAAAAATTCTAAGTGGAAAAGATGTAATCGCAATCGTTAAAGAGAATACAAACATCTTAGAAGAGATGAAAGCAGGACGAACTAGAAATAAGTCAAATGATAAATACTATTGGAGAGCAATTGTTATGCTTGATCCAGAACTTATAGATTGGAAATTTACAGTTAAAGAAGAAGAAGTTAAGCCAGCTAGAGTTTGTCAGGGGGTTGTTTTGTCCTCAACTTTAGAAGTAAAGGACTATAGATGCTTTGCTGGAAAGATTTAAGTTATTGCTGAGAAATATTAGTTAGAGTTGCTCTTGTTCCTGAAATGAAAGCTCTTGCACAAACATTATTTGCAGTTACATTTGGTGGCATTTGATTCAGTAAACTCTGTGTTCTTTGATCTCCTGCTACCACATCGTAACGAACACCATTAGTTGCATTAAACTGAAATGATATATTAAAAAAATCAGAACTAAAGGAATAAATATTTCCACATAAAGATATTGATTGGCCATTTACAGGTTGTGGTGTCTGCGTAGTATTATTAGAAATATTTAAATCGTTTACATCTGTCGTGATCGCATTGTTGTTATTAGCTCCACAACTGGCCAAAAGTGTCATAAACAGAATTGTTGTTAGTCTTTTCATAAATTCTCCAATCTTAATTACATATCGGAAAAATAAAAAATAAACTTGAGCAAAATAGTTTAAAAGGCGAGGAAAAGTTTAATTTTCCCCGCAATATTAATTACTTAGCGTGTTTTGATAAGTAAGATGCAACACCTTCAGCAGTAGGCTTCATTGCTTCTTCACCCTTTTTCCAGTTCGCAGGACAAACTTCTCCGTGCTCTTCATGAAATTGTAATGCGTCAACAACTCTTAATGCTTCTTCAACATTTCTTCCAATTGGAAGGTCATTGATTGTAGAATGTCTAACGTTACCTTTTTGGTCGATTAAGAATAACCCTCTTAGAGCAACAGAGTCATTAAATAAAACTCCATAGTCTCTAGCGATTGATTTAGACATATCTGAAATTAATGGGTAATCAATTGACCCAATCCCACCTTTTTCTACTGGAGTGTTTCTCCAAGCAAAATGAGAAAAATGAGAATCTACTGATACACCTAATAGTTGAACACCTCTTTCATTAAATTCTTTTACCTTAGAGTTAAAAGCTAAGATTTCTGAAGGGCATACAAATGTAAAGTCTAGTGGGTAAAAATAAAGTACTACATACTTACCTTTATAGTCTGAAAGGCTTACTTCTTTAAAAGATCCATCTTCCATAACAGCTTGAGCTGTAAATTCTGGAGCTGGTTTTGTTACTAATGATGACATAATATCTCCTATGATAATTGTTTGATGTCGTGATTATCGTTTAATTCTAAGTTCTAATACAATAGTTAATATCTATCATAGTGATAGTTAATATCTATAACTTTTTAGATATCTATAATCTCTTGTTTTTTTTGATTGAATTCCAAAAGTTCTTCTGGCACGTGAAGTAAAATTTCTTCTTCCAGAGCGTTAAGAATCTTGTTTTTTACACTATGCTTGCTATGCACTAAGGAAACTTCTCTTGTCGGAATTGGTTTGGAAAAAGGTGTAACGAGTTCTTGGTGTTTTTTATCTAAAGAACTCACCGCCATCTGTGGAAGTAAAGTGTAGCCACATCCACTTAAAACCATATTTTTTAATGTTTCAAAGTTTCCTGATTCAAAGTTAATTGGATTTGTGAGCTTTAAGTTTTTTGATTTAGAGCAAATATTTAAAATCTGGTCTCTAAAACAATTCCCTTTATTTAAAAGCCAGATATCATTGATATCTAACTCTTCTTGTTTTACTGATTTCTTTTTGTTCATTTTATGATTTTTTGATGCAAATAAATAGAATGGTTCGTAATATAATACTTTTTCAATAATCGTTTTTTCTTCAAGGGGAGTTACTAAAAGAGCTCCATCAATTAAATCATCTTTTAATAGCCTTATGATTTCATCTGTAGTGTGTTCAACAATCTGGATATTTACTTTGGGATATTTTGAAACAAAGCTCTGTATGAATAAAGGGATCGTAAAAGGAGATAGTGTTGGAATTACTGCTAACTTGAACTCGCCAACAACTTCGTCTTTTGATTGTTCTATGAGAGTGAAGATCTTTTTGTGTTCACTTATGACTTTCTTGCCCTGCTCAATTACAGATATTCCTTCAAGTGTTGCTTTTATAGGATTTCTAGATCTATCAAAAATAGTGACTTGAAGTTCTTCTTCAAGTTTTTGTATTTGCATACTCAGTGTTGGTTGAGTAACAAAACAGGCTTCTGCAGCTCTACCAAAGTGACCATGTTTTGCAACAGCGATAACGTATTCTATTTGTGTTAATGTCATAGATAATCCTTATATATTTTTACATATTAATACATATTATTTATGGATCATAAATACACTTTGTGTTAAATAATCTATATGAATGCATCTTTATTGGCCTTACTCGCCTGTATCTCTTTTGCTATGGGATCTCAGTTTTTTACTCATTATAGTAGACGTTTTTCTTCTTTGTGGATGAACGTAGCAAAAGCTGTGATTGCTTGTGTTATATTTGGAGTGATTGTTCTTTGTAGTACTGGTTTTCACCATATTGAAACAACTAATTTTTGGTTCTTTTTTCTTTCTGGCTTTGTTGGGTTAGGAATAGGGGACATCTTCATGATGCAATCTTTTAAGGAGATTGGGCCAGGAAGAACGATGTTACTTTTTGGTTTTAACCCAATAATTGTTGGATTATTAGCATACATATTTTTAGGTCAATCTATCGTTTTATCTAAACTTATAGGTATTTTCTTTTTTATCTTATGTATTGTCATCTTCTCTTTTGAAAACTTCAAAATAAGTAAGTCTTGGGGACTTAAAGGTCTAACTTTTGCTTTTATTGGTATGGCCTTAGACGCTATAGGTATTTTAATTACTAGACATGCATTCGATTTAAATAAAGACTTAACTTCATTTGAAGGGAATTTTTATCGATGTGTTGGAGCAATCGCTTCGTATATAATTATTAGGCTATTTATAAACTTTGATTTTATTAAGCACTTTAAAGAATCAAATAATAAAACAAGGCTCTATATTATCTTAGGGGTAGTGTTAGGAACAGTTGTATCTCTTGCTCTATATTTAAAAGCAATCCAAACAGCAGAAAATTTGGCTGCTGTAACTGCTATATCAATTACATCTGTGTTGTTCGCATCATTGTTTGAATGTATCTGGACAAAAAAAATGCCATCAAAATATCTCTTGATGGCATTAGTATTATTTTTTATTGGTATGAAATTCGTTATCTAATTATTCTTGCCAACAAGTAGTTTTTGCTTCTCTTGTAGAACAACTACTTGAGAAACTTTCTTTTCTTAAGCAAGCTTGTATAGATGATTCTCTTGCAGAAGCTTCTGTTCTTGCTGGTTTTCCATAATATGTTGTACCCCATGAGGTTCTAACAGTCTTACACTTAAATTGTAGATCTACTACTACTACATCTCTATCATCTTGAAGGTCATAAACCATATTTTGAAGTTGATTTACTGCTCTTTCAAGCTTTCTTACTCTTTGTTTAAGGCTTCTTGTTTCTCTTGATCTGTTATTGATGTCGATTCTAATAACATCGTCACCATTACCAATAGAGATTCCACCTCTTACATTTCCAGAGCTTCTTCTTTGAGAAAGTGCAGATAATGATACTAGTGATAAAATAGCAATTAAAGTGATTGTTCTTTTCATGTTTTTTCTCTCCATTTGTTATATTGGTGATTAAGTTCTTGAGAGAATAACATGTTTCAAAATTTATATAATGAAAAGCTGTGCAGTATGTAAAATATTCTTAATTCTTTGTGAAAGACCTCCTAGAAAGGAATATTTGCTTTCTAGGAGATTAAATATATTTATAGAAGTGAGTTAAAGTCTTCCTGACTCATATGTCCATGATGAGGATTTTCTTTAGAAGAAGACACATTAGATTTTTCAGTTTTAGACATCTTAGAACCAAAAACATACTGATCAAACGCTGCTTGAAAGTCATGTTTTGCATAATTATTTAAATCCGCTATGAAGTCCTTAGTAGTTACTGTTGTGAACTTTCTCCTTTTAAAGTAATCTCTCAAAAAGTCTTTCATCCCTTTCAAACCTAAACTTTTTAATTGATAGTCTAAATAGGATATAAAGGATCTTCCTTTGGCGTATGAGTTATCATCTGTTTTTCTTGTGTATACACTATGATTTCCTAGATTAAATGTCTCGTATTCAACAGTACTCGTAGACTTGTGGCCTTTGTCTCTCCAACTTGCAATTGCTTCATCCATCCATCCTGAATTACCGTTGGCTGGGATTATACCTTTTGCAAAATAACTATGCTGTAACTCATGATCAAGAGATAATAGAGAGGTTACAGTTCCTCCCACGTACTCCATTCCACCCTTTAACTTTGTACCATAGATAATTAGAGAAGGGTGAGGCCACGGGCCATAATCTTTCTCTAGCTCTTTTAAAACCTTTACTGTCTTCTTGGCAAAAAACATATTTCTAAGTTTTGATATAGAGTAAATTTTAACTGGAATTAACTTTCCACTTATCGATTTAAATTTAAAATTTAATCTCTTAAACTTATGATTTGGCACTATGTGATAAAAAACAGAAGATGAAGTATAAAAACTAGGATATTTAACAGTAAATTCATTTTTCGCAGTTTCTGTAACAATACCATTTGAAAAAATATTATATCTATTGATTGAGCCAGTAACTTTTACTTTAAATGTCATTTGATATTGATCATATTCGTAATTTGAAGGAACATATTTTTCTAAAAATTTTCTATCTGTTAAGTCTTTAATAAAAAATGCACTAGAGACACCTTTTTTGGTAAATGCAACACCATCATTTAAAGGAGTGTAGATCTTTAAAGTGTGTGAACCTTTCTTTATAACAGTATCAGAAACCCTCACTTTAGTTGCATTATCCGGAGTACTAATTAAACTTGTTTGTACTTCAATACCATCAATATATGATTTTGTAGGAGCGTGAACAGAATCAAAAATTATATGACCATCATTTTTAGCTATGTAGCTTATTGTTGTAATTACATTAGCTTTTGCTTTTTTATAATCATAAGTTATTTCATATAAAGCTTTTGTAAAGTCGATAAATACTGCTTTAGATTTTTTGTGTGCAAAAGCTGGAGGAGCTTGCTCTATACCAGCATAAGCTAAACTAAAAAAGCTAAGTAATAATAGTAGTTTCATTTTAATCCTTTATATTAAAAGTTATTTTTTATTAATTTTTTGTGACAAGCTTGATTTAAAAGCCAAGAGAAAATTCTTCTTCTGACTTTTCCATAAGTATATTCAGGGTGGAATTGAACTCCTAAAATCGGTCTATCTGTCCACTCTAGAACTTCTGCAATTCTTCCTTTATTAGACAGACCTGTTAATTCAATATTTGGCCATTTAGCTTTATTCTTTTTAAAATAATCAACTCTTGGACCTTGATGATGAAGCTCAACGGCTCTAAATTTCATATCTTTCATGATTTTGTTAATAGAAGATTTTTTGGATTGTAGAAAAATTTTATCTAATTTATATCTTCTGTTTCTAATACCAAGTTCAGCTTTTATATCTACATATAGAGGTATTCCTTGAGATACACCCAACATTTGCATTCCTCTACAGATTCCAAGAATAGGAGTGCTTTTGAATTTTGAGTTCGCAAAATATTTTTTCAGTAGTCCATATTCAAATGGATCTCTTCTATCTCCTGATTCTGAATAATCGATCAAGTGATCTAAGCTTTTAATTTTTTCTTTTAACTTTTCGTCTAACCCTTCGATGTAATACTTAGGGTTTATATCTGCTCCTCCTGGAATTAAAATTCCATCCACAGCATCAATATCTATAGATTGTCTTTGAGAGTACAGGTCTATTAGTTCTACATTGTATCCAGATTTCTTTGCAAACTTATAGAGTGCTTTCTTATTAAATTTTCCACAATCTTTAGTACATCCAATAACGATTGTTTCTGTTTTTGGTAAAGTACACTTTGAGAAATCAAATGCAGAAGCACTCGCTGTTGAGAGATTTAGTAGAAAAGTCACTAGAAGTGACATGATGATTAAATAATAATTCATAAACAACCTTTTTTATTAATTTTTTATTAATATTCATTAGTGGTTGTTTAATTTTATTTCTAACTATTTTGGTATGCAATATGAGGAAAAAAGATCTTAATATGTTTCTATTTGAACTTCAGCATTGATAGTTGTTTGATCTCTATCATTGAAAATTTCTAAAATAATTGAGTTTTCTGCTCTTACTAAATCACGATATCCAGAATGAAAATACAATTGAGTTGAAACGCTAGGTATGGAGTCATATTGAGATTCTGTATATTGATTTAAAAAACAGTTCTCAAACTCTAAGACATCTAAATCACTTGATGGGTAGTATCTACAAAAGTATGCATAGGAATTTGTGATATCGGAGTAATCAAAGAATATTTTCGCATATTGATTAGTAGCAACACCAGAGCTAATATTTATAAAGTCTGGAATAGTAAAGTCTTTATCTTCGTTAAACCTTAGAATACTTTTATTACCAGTAGACGATGAAAGAACTTGAACTTTATCAGTTGTTGCAAAGTTTCTATTTATTGTATCTAAAGAGTCTTCCATAGAAAACTTTTTAGCGCAGCTAGTCGCGAGTATAATCATTACAAAAGCAGTGCAGGCCGTTTTCATATATTCAATCCTTATCTGGGTAAACATTCTTTATTACTTATCGGAAGAAGTTATCAAGAAATTAGTAGATACCTAGGGTTGACAGTGAGAAAATCAGAACCATCTTTATATTGTAATAATTAGAAATATAGGAGTCATTATGTCGGTTAAGCCATTGCACGATCGTGTATTAATAAAGAGAGTTGAAGAAGAGAATAAAACAGCTGGAGGAATAATCATTCCTGGAAGCTCTGCTGAAAAGCCATCTATTGGTGAAGTTATTGCTGTTGGAGAAGGGTCTAGAAACTTTGATGGGTCTTTAAATAACCTGACTGTTAAGGTAGGGGATAAGGTTTTGTTTGAAAGAGCAATGCATGCAGAAGTAAAGGTTGAATCAGAGAATTTATTAATAATGAGAGAAACTAGTATCTTAGCAGTTTTTAATTAATCATTAAGGAGTTTAAAAAATGTCAGCAAAAGAAATTAAATATAGTGAAACAGCAAGAAATTTAACTTTAAATGGTGTTAATGCATTAGCAAATGCAGTTAAAGTTACTTTAGGTCCAAAAGGAAGAAATGTAATTATACAAAAATCTTTTGGTGCACCTCATATTACTAAAGATGGTGTAAGTGTTGCTAAAGAAATTGAACTAGAAAATGCATTCGAAAATATGGGAGCCCAACTTGTTAAAGAAGTTGCTCAAAAAACAAATGAAGATGCTGGAGACGGTACAACGACAGCTACTGTTTTAGCTCAAGCAATTTATAGAGAAGGTGCTAAACTTGTTGCAGCTGGACATAATCCAATGGATCTTAAAAAAGGAATCGATAAAGCAACAGAAGAGGTAATTAAGTTCTTAAAAGATAATTCCAAAAACATTGAAACAAATGAAGAAATTGCTCAAGTTGGATCTATCTCTGCTAATAATGATATGGAAATCGGAAAAATGATTGCCGATGCTATGGAAAAAGTTGGAAAAGAAGGTGTTATAACAATTGAAGAATCTAAAACGGCTACTACATATAGTGAAGTTGTTGAGGGGATGCAGTTTGATAGAGGTTACCTTTCTCCTTACTTTGTGACTAACTCTGAGAAGATGCTAGTAGATTTTGATAATCCATTTGTTTTAGTTACTGATAAAAAAATTTCGTCTATGAAAGATCTTGTTCCTTTGCTAGAGCAAGCAGTAAAAGCTTCAAGACCACTTTTAATTATTGCTGAAGACATTGAAGGTGAAGCTCTTACAACTCTAGTTGTGAATAAACTAAGAGGAACTTTAAATGTAGCAGCTGTAAAGGCTCCTGGATTTGGAGATAGAAGAAAAGAGATGCTAACTGATTTAGCCGCTCTTACTGGAGCAACTGTAATATCTGAAGAACTTGGAATGAGTTTAGATACTGCTGAGATAAGTCATTTAGGAACTGCTAAAAAAGTAACTATTGATAAAGAGAATACAACAATTGTTGATGGTGCTGGTGATCAAGTTGCAGTAAATGAAAGAATTTCTTTAATTAAATCTCAGATTGAAACAACAACATCTGACTACGATAGAGAAAAACTTCAAGAAAGGTTAGCTAAGCTTGCAGGGGGAGTTGCTGTGCTTTATGTTGGAGCTCCAACTGAAGCTGAAATGAAAGAGAAAAAAGATAGAGTTGAAGATGCATTAAATGCAACAAGAGCAGCTGTTGAAGAAGGTATTATTGTTGGTGGTGGAGCCGCTTTAGTTCATGCTACAAAAGCATTAGAAAATTTTAATACTGGCCTTGAAGAACAAGACTTTGGAATTAGAATTATTAAAAGAGCGATAGAAGAGCCTTTAAGACAAATATCTACAAATGCTGGAAAAGAATCTTCTGTTGTTGTGAACGAAGTAAAAAACGCAAAAGACTTTCACTTTGGATATAACGCAAGAGAGGACAAATATGAAGATTTAGTTAAGTCTGGAATAATTGATCCAACAAAAGTAACAAGATCTGCTCTTCAAAATGCAGCCTCTGTTTCAGGTCTTCTTCTTACAACAGAGACAATGATTGCTGATATTCCTCAAGACGATTCAGCAGCTCCTGCTCATCCTGGAGGAGGAATGCCTCCAATGGGGATGCCAGGGATGATGTAGTAATTAAATTTTTTCAAAATATCATGGCCTATCTTAAAGATAGGCCTTTTTTTATTAAATCAAACAAAATATTACACTTCAGTATTGTACTTGATTACTCGGAAAATTAATGAAACTATTTTGCGACCAGGGAAAGGTTTTTTGTCCAAGGATGGACCTTTTTTCCGAACCATTTTAATTCTATTTAAAGCTCATTTTAAAGATTCCACATACCGATTATTATTTTATGAAGAACGAATGGGTCTATTATTTAAATTTATCAGCACAAATAGATATCAATTTTATTAATTTAGATAAGCATCTAAAAAGTAATAGTTTATCTTTAGTTCCTGTTGATTTAGAAGATATTTATAGCCTTTCTAGATCTAAAGAAAAAATACATGTCGTCATAGTAATAGATAATATATCTAAGCTTAAATACTTCAATAATAAAATTCGAAAAATAATGATGTTACTTTTAAGAAGAGATTCTATGAACTTTTATTTATTAAGTTCTTTTGAAAATACCAATGACAAGAAATATATATTTAATAGGAATAATTATTTCTTTTCAAGCCTACCTTGTTCTTTATCAAAGTATAGCTATGCCCTTAGTGAAACTATCGCCGCAAAGAATTTAAAAAGAAATGAGTGGCCAGGAGCTAAGAGAAGAGTTCATATTTCTGGAGAAAAACTTTGAAAAGTAAGCACACAGAGATTGATCAAAAATTTCTAATACTATTTAAGTTAGATGCAACAAATTTATATAATCGTATTACTATTAGATCCACAGATTATATTGAAGCATTCTCTTTAAAAAGAAATAGAGGAGTATTTAAAGAAGTATTTGAAAACCGATATGCACATGCAAGTATTGAAAATCTATCACACTGTCCTGTTGAAGTTATTGAAGTCTTAAATACTTTTTATTGCGAAGTTGATAAATTATACTGGTACCTAAAGACAACTCAAGATATGCCAAATACAATTGATGACGAAGTTACGAGAAGACTCACAAAAATTGATAATTTTTATCAACAAGTTGTACTTTTTATTGATGCTGAACTATCTGGTTTAGATATTCACTTGGATGAAACTTTAGAATCTGATAATATTCATGATATTGAGTTAAGAGTTGATGGAGAAATACGAATTGATGATAAATTGGATGACTTCATTCAAGATGAAGAATATCCTGATTTATTAGATGATTAATTATCGAGATTATATGAAATTACTTATTATATCTTATATTTTTAGCTCTTTTTTATTTGCTAAGGAACCAATTTCTTTAAGGCGTTTAAATCAACTCTCTGGTGAAAAAAACTCTAATATAAGTGGAAGGAATGCTTGGAATAATCGATATAATAAAAAATCTTACGTATATGGAAAAGCTCCAGCTAAGTTTTTAGCAGAAAATTTTAGCTATATAAAGAATGAGAGTACTATTTTAGATATGGGAATGGGAGAGGGAAGGAATGCAGTGTTCTTGGCCCAAAAAGGTCATAACGTTACCGGAATTGATATTAGTAGTGTTGCAATCGATAAGGCCAAAAAACTTTCCAAAGAGCTAGGTGTAAAAATAAAGACAATCGAAGCCTCATTGGATACATATAAAATTGAAAAAGAAAGCTTAGATGTAATAGTTTGTTTTTATTATTTAGACAGAAAATTAATAAAAAAAATGAAAGAATGGCTAAAGCCCGAAGGGCTAATTATTTTTGAAGCTCATCATATAAGAGAGAGACAAAAGAAATTTCATCAAAAAAATCCAAAATCATACTATTTAAAAGATAAAGAACTATTAAACTTATTTAAAGATATGACAGTTTTAAAATACGAAGCTCCTGAACATGAGTCAGAATACAGAATAAGCGTTATTGTAAAAAAGGATAAATAAATGTCACATTTTATATCAACGAAAAGATTTATAGGCTATCCGTGTACGCATAGGCAATGGAAAGCAGAATCTCACTGTCGTTTTGTTCATGGTTATAGTAGGGAATTTTATATGGAATTTGCTTGTGAAACTATGACTCAGGAGATGTGGGTTATGGATTTTGGTGGATTAAAAGAGGTTAAGAGTTGGTTGAAAGAAATGTTTGATCACACATTTTTAGTGGCCAGTGATGATCCTTATCTTGAAAAATTTGAACAAATGGATCGTGATGGGATAATTCAACTTAGGGTGTTACCAAATGCAGGTATGGAAGGTACTGCAAAATTTGTTTACGAAAAAGTCAATGAAATGATAGCTAAAAGTACTAATGGGAGAGTGCGAGTAACTAAAGTTGAAGTTAGTGAAAATGAAAAAAATTCTGCTATTTATATAGCAAAATAGTCAGGTTTAAAAGCCTTTAAAACTATTTAAGCTATGGCATAATATAGTTATGAAATTTTTATCCTTCGTTTTATTGTTCTCCTTATCATACGCAGCAACAAGTACTGTTGGTGATGAAGATGCAACATTTTCAGCAAGGATTTCTAGACTTAATAAAGAAGCAAAATTGATGCGCTTAAAAATATCTTTTGAGAATGCAAAATTTTTACAAAAAAAAGACCGCGTTGAGTTTTGGAATGAAACTTACCCTGATAGAAAGTGCTTATCTTATATCGAGGGAAGAACTACAGACTACCTATTGGTAAAAATTCCCAAATATACTGAGTGTATATCAAAAATGTATATAACTTCTGGAACTTATCTTCATTTATTTAGCCCTGATTTAAAAAAAGGTATTAAGATTGCAAAATCTTTAATGGAAATTCTTTTAAAGAAAAAATTAGCTCTTGAATCTAGAATGAGACGATTTAAAAGTAGAGTAGATGGACATATCGATCGTGTTGAAACTGTGAATAAAAGATATGAAATTTTAAGACAAAAACTTGATTATGAATGGCAATCAGAGTTAACAGCACTTGAGGAAGATAAAGTTACTAATTATAAATATTATAAAAGTTCCAAGACAAAGTTTGAAGATTTGATGTATAAACTTGAACAATATAAAATTGGTGATCAAAATTTAAAAGAAGATAGATGGAGCCTAGACCCTAATCTTTATTATCAGAAGTAGTTTTATTATAAAGGAAATAAATATATGACTATCATACTTGCATTTATCGTAACTTTTATCTTTGACATGATTGTGCTTTATATATTTAAAAGTAAAATTCCATTTAAGAAAGAAAGTTCTTTATATAAAAAAATCGAGTATATCTTAGGAGTTCTTGTGCTAATGGTAATTAGCTTTGCCGTAATCAGAGCAAGTATCACTTACATATCAAGATAGATTAGAAGTATAATTTTTTTGTTAGTAATTGCCACCACATTACAAAATCAGCAAAAAAGCTATAAATCGGGTATTTAAAAGTTGCTGGCCTGTTTTTCTCAAATCTGAAGTGACCAATCCACGCAAACCCGTATCCTATTAGCGGACAATATAATAGATTTAAAAAGTCTTTTGTTAGTATTGAATTAATGATGATCATTACAACTAAGCTTGTTCCTGTGAAGTGTAAGATTCGATTAGTCTTATTAGAATGCTCTTCAAGGTAGAATCTGTAAAAATCTTTAAAGTTATTATATTCTTTTGTTTTCATATTTTATTGTTCTTTGGATATAGCTTGATCAGGGTTGTCTTTAAGGTCTCTTAGTAATCTAGATAGTGAAGGAGCTGCTATTCCTAAGTAAGATGCTAGGTAAGTTTTAGGAATCCTATTAATATCTAGATGTTTTGATTTTGTACATTGAATCAACCTATCTTTAGCATTGTAGAGAACAAATTCAATTTCTCGCTTCGTTTTTCTCATATAATTTCTAAGAAGTACTTCTTTATATATCTTACTCCAAGAAGTACTTAAGGCCATAACTTGCTTGAATTGGCTGATGTTAATCGTGTATATTTCACTGTTCTCTAAAGCTTGAACAGAAACCATTGAGGGTGATGTATCCCATGATAAAAAGAAGTCTAAAATAAACCCTTTTTCACTAATAAAAGAAAAGGTTTTCTCTTCTCCTTCATTATCGATAAGATATATTCTAAAAAGTCCTTTTGATACAAGTGCCAAATCCTTACAACTATCGAAGTGTCTGAAGAAATGATCACCTTTTTTAATAGTTTTTTTCATTAAGCAGTTTTCTAAAGTATCCCAGTCGTGAATTGGTGAATCAATTAGCGACTGGAAATGATCTTTAAGCTCTTGTGTTAATTCTTGCATATTCTCTCTATATCTATGTTTAAGTGAGAAAATGTTAGCTTGAAAAGCTTAATAAGACAAAAAAAACGATGGTTTGCAATGCTGCGTTATAGTTGCTGTAGCTTTAGTTTAGTTTTTATTTTTTTCTTGTCTCTCAAATAAGTAATCGAAATCTCTTGGCCAACTTTATATTTATCTAATTGATAATAAATATCATCTAAATTATCTACAGTCTTATTGTTGATTTTAAGAATGATGTCACCCAGAAAAATTCTACCGTACTCATCTTTCATCATCCCTTTAAGTCCTGCTTTTGATGCAGCACCTCTTGGGACAATATAAGTTATAACTGCGCCTTTTTTAATACCTAAGGACTTTTTCTTTCTTTCATCTAAAATACCAATGCCAATTGCAGGCCTGATTACTTTTCCATATTTAATGATTTGAGGCACATTCCTATTTATTGTATCTACAGGGACAGCGAAACCTAATCCTGAGCTAGATCCAGATGTTGAAAAGATCATTGTATTCATACCAATTACTTCACCTGAAGAGTTTAAGAGTGGACCTCCTGAGTTTCCTTGGTTAATAGCAGCATCTGTTTGGATCATCTCATGGATTTTTACTCCTCCGATACCATCAATTTTTCTTCCTAATGCAGAGATTATTCCCTTAGATATAGAGTGGTCCAATCCAAAAGGGTTTCCGATAGCAAGTGACATTTGTCCAACAAGTAAATTCTTAGAAGATCCGATCTTGATTGGTTTTAGTCTTTTGGGTACTTCTGTAAGCTTTAGGACTGCAATATCCTTTTTTGGAGCTGTTCCAACTACTTTTGCTTTATACTGTTTTTTATCGTTATGGAAAGTAATTACAAAAGAGTTTCCTCCTTGGACAACATGGTAATTCGTTACAATGTGACCGTCTTTATCCCAAACAAATCCTGTTCCAGCACCTTGAGGGACTTCCACTTTTCCATAAAAGAAACTATCTGCAACTTTAATATTTGAGACATTAACTACAGAGGGAACCGTTTCATGATATATATGTATTGTTCGTTTTTCTTCACTTAAGAGGTTTGAAAGGTCGTCATTTGAAAATGATAACAAAGACATAAATAAAGTTAATAAGAGCATTTTCATTGCTTCTCCTTTTCTTATGTTCGAATTACTTATATATTATTGCCATAAAATCATTTTTTTTTCAACAGGATATAAGAATGTCTAATAATGAAATAGTTTACTTTAATAGATCAAAGAATAAAAAAGAAATAGAGCTTGTTTATGGTGATGCAGCAATTAAATTTATTTATGATAGCCCTCTTGGTAAGGCCCTGTCACCTATAATAGCATCTAAGACAGTAAGCCAAGTTTATGGTTCTTATCAGGATTTAGGTATTTCAAAAAAGAAAGTACCTCCTTTTGTAAAAAAGTTCAGTATTGACTTAAAAGAGTATAAAGCCGGATCAATAAAAACTGAAAAAAAAGAAAACTCTTACAAAAACTTTAATGAGTTTTTTATAAGAGAATTTGAAAACGGTAAAAGAAGCTTCATCAAAGACGAAAACTTAATGCCAGCATTTTGTGAAGCTAGATATTTTGGACATGAATCTGTAGGTGATGATACAAAAATTCCAGTAAAGGGAAAGTTTTTGAATGCTAGGGAGTTGTTAGGAAACTCTAAATGGTCAGATATCTTTAAGGAAGGTCCATTGATAATAGCAAGGTTATGTCCTGTTGATTATCACCGATATCATTATCCACTAGAAGGTACGACTATAGATAGTTTTGATATTAACGGTGAATATCATTCAGTTAATCCTCTTGCATTAAAGACTAAACCTGAAATATTTTTAATAAATGAAAGAAGGGCATCTATCTTAGAAACTGAAAAGTTTGGAAAGCTTGCTTATATCGAAGTTGGCGCTGCAATGGTTGGTAAAATCGTGCAAACTCATGATGAAGATAAAAGACATCATCGTGGAGATGAAAAAGGCTACTTCCTATTTGGTGGGTCAACTGTGATTTTGTTAGGGGAGAAGGGAAAATGGAAACCTTCTAAAGATATCATTGAAAATACGAAAGAAGGTTTTGAGACATATTTAAAATTAGGAGAGGAAGTAGCTGTACTTTAATTTAATAAATTGTATCCTTTACTATTTCACTGTAATTACCAAAGCCAAATATAAATAGGCATTCTTCTCTTGTGGCAGAGAGTTTATTTTGATTGTTTTCCAGAAAAAGTGAGATGTTTTTTAACATTCCTTCAAATAAAATTTGATCTTTTGGTGTAAGAGAAAATTTCTTTAATTTAAAATGTTCTTTTTTTCTAATTAGAGATTTTGAAATAAGTATTTTCTCATTTTCTAAGTCTTGCTCATTGTTAATTTCTTCTATTTGTTCTTTACTCATGTGAGGGTTAAGTTGGTATTTCTCATTTGAAAAAGTCACAATGTTTTTTACAATGAAGTCTTGCAAGACAATTGATACAATCCGTTCATCTATTGACGTATATTTAGATATAGAGTAAGTGTTTAAATTTTCTTTTGTTAAAGAGTTAATAATCAGTCTATCGAGTAAAGTTATTTTATACATTAATTGGTCCTTGAAATTAACAGCTTATCAAGCTTGTTTGTGGATAGTTATTTGTTAGTCTTTGCATTTTTAATAGTGACTCAATTTCTGAGGTAATTCTCTTTAAATTTAGTTCTGATAAGACGAGAGAAGAGTCGTGAATTAATTTTTCAAAATATGTAACTTTGTGTCTCTCTGTTAAGATATCTGTGAAAATCTGGTATTCAGAGAGTTTCATTTCATGACCATTGAAAATTCTAAATACTCTTGTATTTTGAATTCCAGTTGTTTTGGATATTTGTTTTAAAGTATGGTTGGGAAATTTTTGTTTGTATCTAAGTAAAATTTGCTTTTGTAAGTTGTTCACAGTTTGCTCTCCTTTTTATATAAAAGGTATAAGCAAGAGCTGTGCCAACTTTAAATTTAAGAGACTGTTATATTATCAAAAACTCTATAAAAGGCTGATGAAGAAATTTTCAATTCTTTAATAGTGTGGGTTATCTTGCCTTTATGCTTTTTAAGAGATTCTTTAACAATCTCTTCTTCAACTTTCTTTATAAAAGGTCTAAGACCCATTGTTGTTATAAAATCTTTTTGAACCTGAGTTAGGTAAGATTCATCTTCTACATTATTCTGTGAATTCGTAATGTATTTTTGTACAGACTGTGCTTCGATAACTCCTGATTTTTCTTGTGATAATAGGTCTATAACTTTTTTAAGCTCTCTTATATTACCTGGCCAAGAGTGATTTGTTAAAACGTCTATAGCACATTTTTTAAAAACAATCTTTCTTTGTAACTTTGAAGTAAAAAACTTTACTAAACTTTGAATATCACCTTTTCTTTTTCTTAAAGGAGATACTTCGATATTAAATCCACTAATTCTAAAAAAGAGATCTTTTCTAAATTTGTTTTGTGAAATGAGGTCAAATAAGTCCTCACAAGTCGCAGTTATTAATGTGAATGAAGTTGTAATAGCAGTACTGCTGCCAATTGGGTAAAAAGTTTTTTCATCAAGGGCCTTAAGTAGCTTTTGTTGCATTTGCATAGGCATAGTGGCGATTTCATCGAGAAATAAAGTACCACCTTTTGCCATCTCTAAAAGACCTTTCTTGTCCTCGGTAGCTCCTGTAAAAGAGCCTTTCTTATGACCAAAGAGAGTACTTTCTAAAAGAGTTTCAGATACTTCTGAGCAATTTAAATGTACAAAATTTTTAAGGCTAAGATTATTAAAACTATGAATGGCCTTTCCAATTAATGACTTTCCAACACCAGTTTCACCGCTTATAAAAATACTTTGATCGGTTAGGTTCAAGGCTTTGAGATTTTGGAGAGTATTTATAAGTTTAGCGTCGTTCGTAATATAATCAATAGGAGTTTGGTTTTTTGCATTGATAAAATTTGTTAAATAAGATGGAAGACTCTTCATATAGTGAATTTTGGCCAAAAAGTGTTGGCATCCATTTATATATGACTTTTCTGTGATTTCATCATTATTATATGAGCTTAAAATTATAGAATGTACTTTTAAAGTTTTTGCTACTTTTAACACTTCAATACCACATTCATCTGTATCCATTTGCATATCAATTAATGCTAGGTCAAAGTGTTCTGAATTTAGTAAAAGTTTTGCTTCATTTGCACTAGAGGCTTCTGTAATCAAGCCAAAGTCTTTAACAATGTCTTTAACCGCCATTCTAAAGTAAATATCATCGTCAACGAGAAGAATTTTAATTTTTGAGTTTTTCATAATGCTTTTATAGCAAAGTCTTGTTCGGTAAACGAATATAATCTACGGATATGGAATATTTTATAGGGAATTAGGTCATTTCTTTATTTTTTTTACATTTTGAGACTTTCCACGCTTTCCAACTAATATAGCGTCCTTAGAATCTACAATAATTAAGTCCTCAACATCAAATAATGCTACCTTTCTAGATTCTGAAATAATTAAATTATTTTTAGAGTTGTATTGGCTCAAATTCGGATCTTTAGTATTTCCATCCTCATCTTTAGGAAGTTCGTTGTATAAGGAGTCATAAGATCCTAGGTCAGACCACCTAAAGCTTGATGGTACTACATCAACGACTTGAGATTTTTCCATAACAGCATAATCTATACTATTAGATGGAACCTTTTCCATTAAGTCTCTTTCAAAATTAATGATATTATTATCAGCGATTTTATTCTTAAAAACATCGCTAATTGAAGTGAATATTTCATTAGAGTGTTCACATAGCTCTTGAAGGTAGGTTTTGGCCTTAAATATAAACATTCCACTATTCCAAAGAAAGTTTCCTTTTTCTAAATAATCAGTTGCAGTAGAAAGATCAGGTTTTTCTTTAAAGGATATGACTTTAGAAGTGTGCTCCTTTAGGCTTTTATCATACTCAATATAGCCAAATCCAGTCTCTGGGTAACTAGGCCTAATACCAAAAGTTACTAACTTATTATTTTCTGCTGATTTGATAGCATGTGAAATAGATAGTTTGTATTTCTCTTCATCAAAAATTAAATGATCACTGGGTACTACAAGTAAATTATCATCTGGTCTGGCAAATAATGAGGCCAGACTAATTGCCGCAGCTGTGTTTTTAGCAATAGGTTCAATTAAGAAAATGAATTTTGCATCAAATGAGTCAGTCTGTTTTTTACATATAGGGAATTGTTTTTCATTTACTACAATTATGAATTCTTCTGTCTTATTAAGGTTTCTTCTTATTGTCTTTTCAAAAAGAGACTCACCATTAAATATTTGTAGGAATTGCTTTGGGTTATCTTCTGTTGAAATTGGCCATAATCTGGTACCTGCACCGCCACACATGATAATTGTTTTCATAAAAATCCTTAAAAGCTAAAAGCACTTGAAGCAATTGAAAAATAAATTAATAGACCAGTTATATCTACAGTTGTTGTAATCGCTGGACTTGCTGCTACTGCAGGATCTCCACCAAATCTTCGCACTAGTAATGGAAGACCAGCACCAACGATAGCTGAAGAAATAACCTGCATTGCAATTGCTAAACCTATAATAAAACCAACAAACTCAAAACTTGTCCCTTCTGGTAGATTTTGAGTTGAGAAGAATGAAATCTTTAAAAAGATTAAACCTCCAACACAAATAGATAATAGAAGAGAAATTTTAATCTCTTTAAATAGAATTCTAAGCCAATCACTATCTTTTACTTGATCTAGAGAGATCGCCCTAATTACAACTGTTGCGGATTGACTACCAATATTACCACCTGTTGCTGTCATCATAGGCATATATAATGCTAGAATAATTAAATTTTCTAAGACTCCTTGATAGCTTTGAATAATTACGCCTGAAATTAATCCAATACCAGCAAGAATAACTAGCCAGACAACTCGCTTTTTAAAATGACTGAATGTTGAGGTTTCAATATAGCTTGATTCATCATCAGATGGGACGATCCCCATAAACTTTTCCATATCTTCAGTATGTTCAGCACGGATAACATCTATAGCTTCCTCATAAGATACGATACCTACAAGTTGCTTTAGAGAATTTAAAACAGGAATGGCAACAAGGTCATGCTTTTCAATTTGGACGGCAACATCCTCTCTATCGTCATTAACATCTGCAAATACAAAATGATCATTATAAAGATCCTTAACAATATCTTTTGGGTCTGCCATTATTAGATCTTTAATTGTAATAATTCCAAGCATCTCCATTTCATTATTTACGACATAGACGTAATAAATCATTTTTTGTGATGGCGCATCTTTTCGAATTTTTGCCATTGCTTGTTGGCAAGTCATATTTATTACGATCGTTGCAAAGTCAGTGCTCATAATACCACCAGCAGTTTCTGGAGGATAAGCACTTAGAACAATAACATCTTCTCTCGTTTTTTTATCTAAAAAAGGGAGTAGTTCAATCTGCTCCTCTTTTGAAAGTTCTTGAAATAAGTCAGCGCGAGAATCTGAGTACATTGCTGAAAAAATATCTGAAAATACTTTTCTTCCAATAATTTTTGAAATCTCGTATTGCTTTTCTTTATTGAAGTAACTAAATACTTTTCCGACTGTTTCTGTGTCTAAAATATTCAGAATGCTTACAATATCAGTATTCGATTTTGTAAGAAGGAAGTCGACAACATGTGCAGCAGGATATTCTGCAAATGCTTCTTTTATTTCAATAATGTCACCATGCTCAATATACTCGTTTAGAGTATTTAAAAGCTCTTGGTCTTCCATTTCTTCTAACATATTAATGTTATCGGTAAATATATGAAATTATTGATGAAAATATTAAATTTTTTCTCATAAATAAATTATAGTTAAACATTTATAATGTCGATAAGTATACTGGAATGAAGACTAGGATTATAACATTTAATATTGAACAATTTTCAGAAATCAAATCTGCTGTGGATAGTTATATAGAAAATATTGACTTTAGTGTCATCGAAACAAAAAATTTAGACGATCTTACTGAAGTGTTAGGACATTCAGAGGCTACTATCTTACTTTTTTCTATACATACAAAAGAAAAACTTCAGGGTCTTGTTGGAATTTTTAAAAAGTATATAAAGGCAATTAAAGCAGGTCGAATAAAGTTAGCGTATGTCCAAATTTCAAAAAATCAAAAAATTGAAAATATTCTACAAAAGTTTTCATGTAATGATATTTTAGACTCTAATATTTTAACAAAGTCTTTAAAATATAAAATCGATATATGGTCTAGAAATGTTGTTACAAATACTCAAAAATTAGAAAAATTAAAAGAAGATACTAGTTTAGAAAAAAAGAAGATTCTTCAAGATAAAAATAGAAGATCGTATACGGTAAATCAACTTGATCCACTAGATGGAGAGTTTGATATTTGGCTATCTCCAAAAAACAATTGCAAAGCAATTTTAGCTAAGTGGCTAGTATCTCTTTATGGCCCATCTCCTCATGTTTCTAAATGGGAGGCTGAAAGGCCAGGAGTTTGGCGATATGTATTGGAATCTGATATTAAAGAAAAATTTCAAAAAACCAAAGGAAATTGGTTCTTTGAAGGATTAAAGCCCGAATTTAATTGGAAAGAAAGGCATTGGAATTTTTCTTCGAGTGACTTTAATCTTTATTTTGTTGACTCAAAAGGATCTGTTCATACAAAAATAAAATGGAATTTTACAGATCTTGATATTAAGTCAAATTCTATTTATGCAAACTCTCTTTTACCAAAAATTGTTGAGACCGTTAGTGATAAAGTGAATGTTGATACCTTCAAAAAAAATGAAAGTTCTGATAAGAAAAAAGAACTTAAAGGCTCTAGAATACAGAAGGAATATTTGGAAGCTGAAACTAAAACGGATAAATTGAATTCTCATCTTTTGGGAGAAAGTAATTCAAATGAAAATACTGATGGAACATATTCTGGAAAATTAAAAGAACACACATTAAAAGAACCCTCTGATTTTGGATTTAAAGAGAATGCTAAAAATGAGAAAGACTTAAGTGGTAAAGGATCTTCTGTCGATCAATTTTCAAACTTATCAGGTGAAATAAACACAGACACTGAAAACACTAAAGATTCAAAGGATTCAGATTTAAATTCTAAAGAAGAAAGCACTAAAACTTCTCAAAATAGAAAATCGAAAGAAAGTAATGCTATAAAAGAAACAAATGACACTTTAGGTGTAGATAAGAAAAACAAAGAGGAACAAGAAAATAAAAAGAATGAAATGCTTGATGCAATGGTCAATCCTTCTAAGAAAGCTGTTCGAATTAGTAATGGCTCAATTGCTTATTTATGTGATTTAGTTGATTTTTTCGAAGAGGAACTATATGTCACTATAAATGGAAATGAATTAGAAAAAGGAACAAAATATTCTGTTGTTATAACTATGGATATGGGGAAAAGCAAAGTAAGTATTACAACTGAAGGGGTTGTAGATTCAATAGATAATGAAATTTATAAAATATTAGTAACTAAAGTACCTAACTCTGAATATGAAAAATTTATGACTTGCTTTGAAGAAAGGCAAGATGAAGTAAATGATTTTATTCAAAAAGCTAGGGGGTTTTGATCGTGGAACAAGACCTTAAACTATTTACTGACTTTATAAGTAACAATAAAATTTTAATTGTTGATAAAAGTAAAGCTTCTAGAAATCGAATAAAAAATTCGTTTAATGCTTTGGGAGCTGATTTTGAAAATGTTTTTGCAACCGATGATTATACCGTTGCTCTAAATTTTGCCAAAGAAAATAAACCAAAGTTAATTCTTAGTGATTACATGATAAATGGCGGGTCGGGCTTTGATTTATTTAAAGAATATAAAGCTAATTTTTTAAAAATTAAAGATACTATTTGCATTCTAATCACATCAAATAGCTCTCAGTCAACTGTAGCACAAGCTGCTGAAGAAGATGTCGATTCTTTTTTGATTAAGCCTTATTCTATGAAGAAGTTTAATGAACACATTGAAAAATCTGTTCTGAACAGAATAAACCCATCCAAGTATACTAAAACTATTGAAGTTGGAAAAGAGCTAATGTTTAGTACTGGCTATAAGGAGGCAATGGAAATATTTAAAAAAGCAATGAATATGACCAATGAACCCTCATTAGCATATTTTTATCATGGTCAGGCTGAGTATTTGTTAAATCTAACGAGTGAAGCAGAGGATAGTTATAAGTTAGGGCTTAAAGTTAATAAAATTCATTTTAAATGCCAGATTGGATTATATGAAATTCTAAAAGGCCAAGCTCGTTATGAAGAAGCTTATGAAGTCGTACGGAATGTTTCTCGTTTTTTTCCGGCTAATCCTGAACGACTTGCTGAAGTTATAAAACTTGCAATCATTACTGAGAACTATCAAGATATTTTAGAGTATTATAATGTCTTTATATTGCTTGAGAATAGAACTGAAGCTTTGTCGACACATGTTGCTGCTGGAATGTTTATAAGTGGTAAATTTCAATTTTTAAATAATCATTTAGATAGTGCTTATATCTTTTTTGAAAAAGTTTCTGTTTCTTTTTCAGATAACTCGATTGTAATGAATAAAATTTTACACCTCTTAATCAAAAAAAGACTATTTAGTCAGGCGGAAACAATATTCAGAAAATATCCTGTTGGTCTTGGTGATGGTAATTTTGAATTATTCGAATATTTAATTATGAGTAGAAAGTATCAAAATTTTGAAAAAATTCATAAGGGAGAGTTATTATTTAACAATATCAAGAAAGATTTTTCAGCTGTTTCTATTCTTCTAAGAGCTTTGCTTGAAAAAGGAGATCAAGCTTTGTTTAAAAAGTACTTGGATGAAGCAAGTCAAATTTGGCCTAAGATAACCAAGACTTTTCAAATTGCGGCCTGATTAAAATGCTCAACTATTATTATCTTAATTTTAACATTTAAAATTTACCTTTTAAGTATAATTTGATCTCATATTAGAACACACAAAATATGGAGATTATATGAAACTGTTCTTATCAGTACTGATATTATTTTTTGCTCTAAATTCATTTGGATCAGGGAATCATGCTTTTGATAAAACCTGGACAATGATTGCAGGAATTAAAGTTAAAAATATGAAAAGAGGCTTTAAGGCATTATCTCAGATGGGGATAGATATTGCTGGCGTTTCTCATAAGTCAAAAATTATTGATGTACTTATTAGTCATCATGACTATATCGATCTTGTTAATAAGGGCTATGATGTAGAAGTTTCTGATACTAAGGGAGTAACAGCTCGTCCAGATGAAGAATATAAAAATCCTGCTGAAACTGAAGAAATTTTAAAAGAATATAATTCAAAGTATCCAAGTATTTCGAAACTGGTATCTATAGGTAAGTCATTAGAAGGCAGAGACATTTGGGCAATAAAAATTACAAAAGACAGTGACTTGAAAAGTACATTAAAACCAGTAGTCTTATTCAACTCTATGCACCACGCTCGAGAGATAATGACACCAGAGGTAAGTATCGATATCATTGATTATTTATTATCTAATTATGGACATAAATCGGATGTTACTAATTGGCTCGATACGACAGTTGTCTGGGTAATACCTATGTTTAATGTCGATGGTAATAATAAAATGTGGAATGAAGATAAGTTTTGGAGAAAAAATGCAAGAAATGGATATGGAGTGGATTTAAACCGAAATTATCCAACTGGATGGGGATCATGTAATGGTTCAAGTGGGCGAAAGAACGCTCAAGATTATAGAGGGCCTTCTCCGGCATCTGAGCCTGAAACAAGAGCGATGATGAATTTCATTGAAAGGACTAGACCTGTATTTGATATTTCATACCATGCATATAGCCAATTAGTTATTTACCCATATGGGTGTGCTGATAGAAAAACGCAAACAAAAGAAGTTGTAGAAAAAATTGGAAAGCACTTAGGTTCTTTACTCGATTATAAAGCAGGTACAGCTTGGGAGTTATTATACAATGCTGATGGTGGAGATATTGACTGGATGTATGAAGCATATCAAGTTATTCCATTTGTCTTAGAGTTGAACTCTAGAATTCAAGGATTTCATCCTGATTACTCTAGATGGAGAAACAAAACAGTAAAAAGAAATAGAGTTGGATGGCAATACTTAATCAAAAGAGCACATGAAAGTGGTATAAGAGGTGTTGTAAAAGAAAATGATAATCCTGTTAATAATTATAAACTAAAAGTATATAAAAAAAGCATGTTTGGTAAAAGGACGATTTTTCAAACTTATAACGGACAGCTAAATGGAGTATATCACTTAGTTTTAAATCCTGGTAAGTATTCAATTGATGTTGTCGTTGATGGTGAAGTGAAAAAAACCGTTGAAACAAATGTTAAGGCATCTTTAGTCAGAATGAATATACTAATATAGTGAATAATAAGTATAAGCTTCCATTAATAATATTTGATTCGAACTGTAATTTATGTTGTCGGTTCGTTAAGAGCCTAAAAATTCTGGATTCTAAAAACAGTTTGAATTTTGAGAGTTTGTATCATGAAGATTTATATTTTGAGTTCGATATGATCAACTTTGAAGATTGTAAAAAAGAAGTTCACTTAATATTGAATAATGAAAATGTTTTAAAAGGAACAGAAGTTGTTGAGTACCTTATTTTAAAAATTCCTGGTGTCAAAAAGATATCGTGGCTAATAGTGTCAGAGGCAACAAAAGGAGCAATGGATTTATTTTATAGAAAGTTAAATTCGATTCGCAAAAAAAAACAGAGATGTAGAACATGTTAAAAATTTTAATCTTAATACTTATAATCAGTAGTCATAGTTTTTGTGGATTACCTGAACTCTTCTTTGAAAACATAAGTGGAGAGTATATCATGGGAAAAGGAAATGCTCATGCTATGAGTGCCAAATATAAAATAGAAAATGTAGAATTAACTCATGAAGATATCGGTGTAACTTTTAATAGAGCTGATAAAAATTTAATATTATTAGGCCCTAATACTATTGTTCATTTTGGTTTTGATTTTAGCTTTTTGAATATATTTAAAGCTTTAAAATTTAATGGCGTAAATATTAATCTTAAAGAAAGATTTTTTAGTGCAACTTCTACTGAAGTTTATACTGAAGTTGGTAAGTATGATTATACCGCTAAAAAAGTTATTATCGAAGCAGATATACTAAATATGAAAGATCCAAATAATATGGATCAAATCTTAAAAAGTTTTATTCAAAAAGGCCTAGTTAGAATAAAAAAAATTAACTATAAACCGGTTTCAAAAGAGCAGTTTAAAAAAGATCTTATTTCTGATAATATTGAGACAAACTCTTTATCCTTTTCTAGTAAAGTAATCAAGGCCAGTTTACGTTGGTTAAAACTTGAAGTAAAAGCAGGAAAAATGTCAGGTAGTGTGTTGGTAGATTCTTGGATAAACGCTTGGCTGAGATTTAATGGAAGTATAGATCACATAAAAGAAGAAAAACTAGTCAAAATTAAATTAACTAGAGCAAAGCTAGGTTATTTTAATGTGAGAAGATTTGTTTATAAGGCCTTAAGAAAATTAGAATCCGATAAAATCAAAGTGAAAGGTAATATTATTGAGATTTTAATAGATTAGTTTTTTTATCTATTAGCCAATACACGATATATGTTATCATTAGTCCTAGAATTGCTCCGCAAAAAATATCAAGAGGGTAATGTCTTGACAAGTATATGCGAGAATAAGAGACAACTCCAGCATACATAAGAAATAGATAACTATATCTATTAAATCTTTTAAAAAGTAAAAACATAAAAAACAAAATTGCAAATGAGTTAGACGCATGAGACGAAACAAAACTATATTTACCTCCACATCCATTGTTTGCTGTATAAACTTTTAAAGTCTTCTCGTGGCAAGGTCTAAGTCTTTTGGTTGAAGGCTTTAAAATTCGACTTGAAATAGAATCACTTAGTCCAAAAGAGATAAGTAGAGGTATGAAAAGCAAAAATATACTTTTACGATAAAACTTATACCCATATGAAAAAAAAATAAAAAGTATTACTAATATAGGAAAAAAAGAATTAGATACAAATAGCATCAATTGATCTAAAAAATCTATATGGAGAGAGTTCAAAAATAGAAAAAGCTGTTTATCTAAATTTAGTATATCATTAATCATTTATATCTCTTTAATTATTGTTAGTTCGAAGATATATTAGTAGATATGAACAATGTCGTAAAGCTAGAACCATTTTATAAAGAAGCAGTATGGGGCTCTGAGTCTTGGCTTGTTTCATCTCACGAGAACGGAAGGAGCTTGATAGATGATAAGGCCTTGGATTTTGATATTCCATATTTAGTAAAAAAAATAAAAACTCACAAGAACTTATCCATACAAGTTCATCCAAAGGATTTGAATTCTAAAAATGAATCTTGGCTAATCACTGATCATGAAAAACATGCTGGTATTTATCTTGGTTTTAAAGAAAATATAAAAAAATCTGACTTTGAAAGAGCCATTAGAGCAAAAGAGGATATATCAAAACTATTAAACTTTATTCCTGTTAAAAAAGGTGATTTCTTTTTTATTCCTGCTGGTACAATACACGCTATTGGAGAGGATATTGAACTAGTTGAAATTCAAGAAACTAGTGATACGACTTTTAGAGTTTGGGATTGGAATAGAGAAGGGCTCGATGGAAAACCAAGGGAATTGCATATTGATAAAGCTTTAGCTTGTTTAAACTTTAATGCATTTACCCCCGAATCACTAAATATAAATGATCTTATTTTTACAAAAGAAGAGATTCTAAGTTTTAAAGGAATTCACATTGAACTATTAAACCTAAGAGATAAACAAGAAATTACATTTAAGCTTAAAAATAAAAGCTCTTTGCTTGTTTTGGAGGGAGAAATCTCTATAGCAAATAAAAAGATTCAAAATCAAAACTCATATTTGTCTATCTCTGATTCTAGTATTAATTTAAGAAGTGACAGTGAGTCGAAAGTACTAAAGATAAGGTATTCTAAATGAATAGTGTCGAAATAGCTCAAGATGTATTTAATATCGAAATAGATGGAATGAAAGAGGTTTCTAGTAAAATTGGAAATGAATTTTCTAAGTCTATTGAAGTTATCCTAAACATGAAAGGCAGACTTGTTGTAACTGGAATGGGAAAATCTGGTCTTGTCGGTAAGAAAATTGCTGCAACTTTAGCAAGTACTGGGACAAGATCTTTTTTTATGCATCCAGCAGAGGCTTATCATGGAGATCTTGGGATGATTGATCCTCAAGATATTGTTATTGCCATTTCTAATTCTGGGGAAACATCTGAGATTTTAAAACTACTCACATTTTTTAAAGAAAACAATAATACCGTGATAGCTTTAACTCAAAATAAAAATTCAACATTGGCTAAGCATAGTGATTATTTTTTAGATATTGGAATATCAAAAGAAGCATGTCCTTTAGAGTTAGCTCCTACTTCTTCAACTACTGTTACCATGGCCATGGGGGATGCGGTTGCAGTTGCTCTTATGAGGTCTAGAAATTTTAAAGAAGAGAACTTTGCAAAGTTTCATCCAGGTGGAAGCCTTGGTAAGAAATTACTTGGTATGGCCAAAGACTACATGACTTCTGAGAATTTACCAATTATTAATCCAAATACGAGCTTTGAAGAGATTTTATCTTCTATAACTAAAGGTCGTCTCGGTATAAGTGTTGTAGTTGAAAGTGATACAATAGTTGGAGTGATAACAGATGGAGACATCAGAAGGTCAATATCAGACTTTAAAGAAAAAGCTCTAAGTATGAAAGCATTTGAAATTATGACAAAAGGTCCAAAAATAATTAAGTCTGATATGAAGCTTGTAGCAGCTGAAGAATTAATGCAAACTATGAAAATTTCAAGTTTACTTGTTACTGAAGAAGAGCAATTAATTGGAATTTTAAGTAGGTATGATATTTAATGGATTTAAATCAAAAATACTTCGAACTCTTATTTAATAAGAAAGATTCAAAAAAAGATATACTAGTTCTTAAGGATGAAAGAAATGATTCAAAGGTTGTACCTTTTTCGATTTCTTCATTTGAAGATGAGGCGGAATTTAATCTTTTTGAATATAAAAACCTTAAAGAGAATTTGCTGGTTTTAAAAAATACAGACTTAAAAATATTGAAAATGCAGGCAGGACTTGGTTCATCTGTTAAGAGAAATGATCTTGTTAAAGGAAAATTAAGTGCTAAGGGTGTTGACTTAAAGTTAATTTATAAAGATGTTTTAACACCTATTGCGAAAATTCAACTTTATATTAAGAATGAATTAAGTAAAAAAGAAATCTATAAAAGTGTGAAATTTCAAAACTTAGTAAATGATGAAACAAAAGAGGATATCGAAAAATTATCTGAATCTTTTAATGTTCTTGAATCTATAGAGCAACTTAAAATGCCAACAATAAATCAAGAAGGAAATCTATCAACCAAAAGACAGGCCCCATGTGGTCATGGCTTTGTTGGTATATATGAAATAGTTGATGCTATCGTTGGTAGTAGTGATGAAATAGTATGTATAGGTAACGGAGAAGATTTAAACTCTACAATTGATACAAAAATAGCATCACTCGTGGTTGAAAAGGATATCCCGATTTTAATGGTTTCTACAGACAAAACAGAGTCTGATATGAAAGGTGGACAGTTGGCCATAGTGAAAGAAGATAGGCCATACCTTACAATTGTTGAAAAAGCTCAGGCAGAAAGTTCAAATCAACTTGATTACTTTGAAGAACTTGGATTAAGAGAAGGTGATAAAAAAGCACTCTTTAATACAAATATTGCAGTTATTAATAAGAAAGCATTAAAAGAGATAGTAAGAGATAAAATCAAAGATTTTGATCTAGAAAAGTTTTTATTTAATATTGCACCTGATGTTATTTTGAATAGAAAAGAACAGAATAGTGAAACCTTCACTCAGTTAGAAAGTGCTCTTGGGAGTGTTCTTCTAAATACAGATAAGTACTTTAGAGAGAATTTCGATACTAAAATACTTTCTATTCTAAATTTGTCTAATGAATATAGAGATCAATTCTTTTTACCGATTAAAAAAAGAGAAGATTATGACTTCATTAAGAATAACTATATTTTTGATGAAGCCACTTTGAAATTGAAAAAAATTACAAACCCTTGATGAACTTAATTGTATAAGGCATATGAAACTTTTTGC
This sequence comes from uncultured Bacteriovoracaceae bacterium, assembly GCA_937923325.1. The sequence goes on along the minus strand of CAKZUQ010000013.1, from coordinate 78,645 downwards.
CCTTCAAAATATTTGTTATATAAAGAATTTGAGTTGTAATACCTATAAGTACTGGAACAATTAGTATCCCAAGATAAAGAGGGTTAATGATTGTTAAAAAGCTAGGTACTAAAGCGAATATAATTAAATTAATAGATATGTTTATAAGCTCTTTTGAGTAAAAGTTAGTTAAAGAAAATTTATCCTTAAAGTTTATCCAAATTAAAAAAGGAATAAGTATTCCAAGTGGCTGCCAAATAATTCCTAGTGTTGGAGATAAAATTAATGCCAATGTTGTTTTGATTTCGTCTTCAAAAAATGTTCGTATTGAATTTTCCATATATATGCTCCTTGTTTTAGTAAACTAGAGGATTTATATTGGTCGTGGAAGTTTAAAGCACAAGCCTAAGTGAATTTTTCAAAAATGAAATATTAAAGAATTGACTCGTAGTGGGATATCGTTTTCAAAGCAGTGGCCTTTCTTGTAAAACTAGATATAACCATTTCTTTAGCATTGATAGTAAGATGATCATTCTTTTCTAATAGAATGTCTTCTATATTTTTTGCTAAGGCCTTAGAGTCTTTTACCTTAGAAGTTAAGGCAGTCTTATTGTTAATTGCTATTTCTGGAATCCCTCCTGCTCTTGTTGCAACTACGGGAAGTTCACAGATCATAGCATCTAATATAGAAGTTCCTAGACCCTCTTCTTCAGAGGAAATAAAGAATATATCTAAACTTTTTAAAACTTCATGAATATTTGGAAGAAATCCAGTGAATGTTATATTAGTCATGTCTTTTGCATAAGCTTTAATTTCTTCTTCCATTGGTCCATCTCCAATAATGATGAAGTGATATTTTTCTTTATCCAAAAGTTTTGCAGTATCAATGAATGTAAAATAGTCTTTATGAGGAGCAATTGCACTACAGTTTCCAACAAGAATTTTCTCTTTACTTATTTTATAAAGCTCTTTTAGTTCTTTTTGTTCTTGATTGAATCTCTCTGGCTCGATTCCAGAATGGACAGTATGAATATTGCTTAGGCCCGGACAAGAATCTAGTGTAATCTCTTTAATTTTATTGGAGACGCAGAGTATCTTCTTTACACTTTTATGCGTAAATTTGAATTTTGATTTTACTGGAAAGTCTGTTCTTTTAGATACAACTAGAGGAGTATTCGCCCCTAATACATTAGAGTAGACTCCAATAGTGTGTGCATTTGCTGTATGAGTGTGAACTAAGTCTACTCTATTCTTTTTAAGGTAGTTTCTAAGTTTTAAAGACGCCTTTAGTTTTAGGCCTCCAATTGGAAGTTCTAGGTATTCAAACTTATTATTTTTAGCAAATTCTATAGATTTTGAACCTACTCGCGCTGCAATAATATTTTCGTGTCCAGCTTTTGCAAGTTCGAGGGCAAGATTGGCCATTTGTTGCTCTCCGCCACGCCAAGACTTCTCTGAATTTAAGTGCAATATTTTCATAGAAATACTTATACTTTAAGTTCTGACAATAGTCATATTCTTCTTTGTTTTCTCTTTGCGTTAATTTTCTTTCTGATGACACAAAAGGCTGTAAGTGATAAGAATTTAGTATGAAAACAATTCTAGTTACCGGCGCTGCTGGATTTATTGGACATAAGACATGTGAACTTCTTTTGAAGGACGGATATACTGTTGTTGGGCTTGATAACCTTAATGATTATTACGATGTTTCATTAAAGGAGATGCGAAGAGACTCCCTTTTAAAAATGGAGAACTTTAGCTTCTATAAAGTCGATATTGAAAATCTTAAAGAGCTTAAAGAAATATTTAGTAAATATAACTTTGATGGAGTAATGAATCTAGCTGCTAGAGCGGGTGTAAGATACTCTATGGAAAATCCTCATGTCTATATGACAACTAATGCTCATGGAACTTTAAATGTTTTAGAGTGTATGAAAGAGCATAATATTAAGAAAATGGTATTAGCATCTACCAGCTCTTTATACGCTGGACAAAAAATGCCATTTGTAGAGACACTGGCAGTAAATGAGCCCATCTCTCCATATGCCGCAAGTAAAAAAGCTGCAGAAGCAATTGCGTATTCTTATCATCACCTATATGACATGGATATTTCTGTTGTTAGGTACTTCACTGTGTATGGACCAAATTCAAGACCTGATATGGCATTAGATATATTTACTAAAGCAATACAAAATGAAAAAGAAATACCGTTATATGGTGATGGAACTCAAGCAAGAGACTTTACTTATGTTGATGATATTGCAAGAGGAAATATAGCTGCATTAAAACCACTTGGGTTTGAAGTTATAAATCTTGGTGGAGGTAAAAACCCAATTACTGTAAATAACATGATTGAATTATTGGAAAAAAATATTGGGAAAAAAGCTAAAGTAAATTATCTTCCATTTCATAAAGCAGACATGAAGGAAACTTGGGCCGACATAAATAAAGCAAAAGAACTATTAGGTTGGGAGCCGAAAGTTTCATTTGAGAGTGGAATAAGTCAATCTATATAAAAAAAAGAAATAAGCCTTTGAGCTTACATCTTAAGATAAATTAGGAGTTTACAGTTGAAAGTATTAATAACAGGTGCTGATGGTTTTATTGGATCACATCTTACAGAGTTTTTAGTTAAAGAAGGTTATGAAGTGAGAGCTTTAGCCCTTTATAATTCATTTAATTCATGGGGATGGTTAGATTCAATATCATGTCTTGATAAGGTTGAAGTTATTACTGGAGATGTTAGAGATCCATTCTTCTGTAAAGAGATAACTAAAGATATTGATATTGTATTTCATCTGGCAGCATTAATTGCGATACCTTATTCTTACGTTGCTCCTCAAAGCTATGTTGATACAAATGTAAATGGTACTGTAAACATGTGTAAAGCTTCTATGGAAAATGGAGTTAAGCGCTTTATACATACATCAACATCAGAAACTTATGGAACCGCTCAATATGTTCCAATTGATGAAAAGCACCCTATGCAACCTCAGTCACCTTATAGTGCTTCAAAAATTGCGGCGGATGCAATGGCAATGAGTTTCTATAATTCTTTTGATTTTCCTTTAACAATTGCAAGACCTTTTAATACTTATGGACCACGTCAATCGGCGAGAGCAGTTATACCAACAATTATAACTCAAATTGCAAATGGTATGAAAGAGATAAAGCTTGGAGATGTAACTCCAACAAGGGACTTTAACTATGTTGAAGATACTTGTAGAGGCTTTTTAGCTCTAGCTTTATCTGATAAAACAATAGGAAAGAGTGTTAATATCGGTTCAAACTTTGAGATATCAATTGGAGATACTCTTAACTTGATTAAAGACATCATGAAAAGTGATGTTGAGTTTGTTTTTGATGAACAACGAAGAAGACCTGAAAAGTCTGAAGTCCATAGACTTTGGTGTGATAACTCTTTAATAAAAGAATTAACGGGATTTGAGCCTAAATTTTCAATTGAGGATGGCTTAAAAGAAACAATAAAGTGGTTCTCTGAGCCTAATAACCTAAAGCTTTATAAGGCCGGAATATACAATGTATGATTCTGTTGTAGAATTTATTCGTTCTATTTACTCTGATGAATTTGTTCCTTTACATGCACCTTGCTTTGTAGGTAACGAAAAAAAATATCTTAATGAGTGCATTGATTCAACATTTGTTTCTAGTGTAGGTAAATTTGTTGATCAATTTGAAGAGAGTTTATGTCGTTTTACAAAATCCAAAAATGTTGTTGCTGTCACTAATGGTACAGCAGCTCTTCATATGGCCCTCATTCTAAGTGACGTTAAAAAAGATGATGAAGTTCTAACTCAAGCTCTAACATTTGTTGCTACGGCAAATGCTATTACATATACAGGAGCAAAGCCAATATTTATTGATAGCTCAATTGATAACCTTGCTTTATGTCCTAATGATTTAGATTCCTTTTTAAAAGAAAATGCAGAATTAAAAGAAGATGGATTTTGTTATAATAAAACTTCTGGAAATAGAATTAAGGCTTGCGTTCCGATGCATACTTTTGGACACCCTGCAAAGATGAATGAAATAATGAATATTTGTCTCAAATATAATATTTCTGTTATTGAAGACGCAGCGGAGTCAATTGGAAGTGAGTACAATGGACAACAGACAGGGACGATCGCTTCAATTGGAATTATGAGCTTTAATGGAAATAAAACAATTACTGCTGGTGGTGGCGGTGCTTTATTAATTCAGGACGATAAGTTAGCAAAGCGAGCAAAGTTCTTAACTACAACAGCAAAACGTCCACATAAATGGGAATTCTTTCACGAAGAAGTTGCCTATAATTATAGATTACCCAATATAAATGCAGCTCTTTTATGTGCTCAGTTAGAAAAACTTCCAGATTTTTTAGAAAATAAAAAACAAACAGCAAAACTGTATAGAGAATTCTTTTCAAATTTAGATATTAAGTTTGTAGATGAACCAAAAAACTGCACTTCAAGTTTTTGGTTAAATGCTATACAGCTTAAAGACTTAGTGGAAAGAGATAAGTTCCTAGAGCTTACAAATAATTCAAAGGTGATGACTCGGCCCATATGGAGACTTATGAGTGAACTTCCAGCTTTTAAAAACTGTCAAAAAACAGAACTTGTAAACGCAAAGTACTATGAAGAGAGAATTGTAAATATTCCAAGTAGCGTGAGGTTAAACGTATGAGTAAAGTTATTATAATTGCTGAGGCAGGTGTTAACCATAATGGGAGTATGGATAATGCAAAAAGACTAATTGAAAAAGCTCATGAGGCTGGAGCCGACTATGTAAAATTTCAATTTTTTAATTCAAAAAAACTCGTTTCTAAGTATGCAGCTAAAGCTGAATATCAGGAGAAAACAACAGGTTCTAGTGAATCTCAGTTTGAAATGATCAAAAAACTGGAACTTGGTCTTGAGAGTCAAAAAGAATTGATGGCCTATTGTAAAGAAATCGGAATTGGTTTTTTAACCTCTCCTTTCGACTCTGAGGGCATAATTGAACTGGATAAACTAGGTCTGGATTTTATGAAGGTTCCTTCTGGTGAAGTTACAAACCTTTTATATTTAAGAGCTTTAAAAGATGTAAGCTGTCCTATCATTTTATCTACAGGTATGTGTTCTCTTGCTGAGGTTCGAGAGGCTTTATTTACCTTAGAGAGAGATGATGTGACTGTTTTACATTGTAATACAGAGTATCCCACGCCAATGAAAGATGTTAACTTAAAAGCAATGCAAACTATGAAAGAAGAGTTTGATCTTGAAGTTGGTTACTCCGATCATACGTTGGGAATAGAGATTCCAATTGCTGCAGTTGCTCTTGGTGCAAGAGTAATTGAAAAACATTTTACTTTAGATAAAAACATGGAAGGACCTGATCACAGGGCGTCTTTAAATCCATTAGAATTAAAATCTATGGTTAGTGCAATTCGAAATATCGAGATCTCCTTAGGAAGTGAAGTTAAAGAACCTAGCGAGTCCGAATTAAAAAATATAAAAATAGCTAGAAAAAGTATTGTTGCTTCTCGAGATATTGAAGAAGGAGAGAGCTTCAGTATTGAAAATATAACTGTAAAGAGACCTGGGAATGGAATTAGCCCTATGATGTGGGATCAAGTTTTAGATCGTAAAGCAAATAAAGCATTTAAAGAAGATGAGTTGATCCAGTTATGAGAAAAATCTGTGTTGTTACCGGAACAAGAGCTGATTATGGACTACTGTATTGGACTATGAAGCGTATTCAGAATGACTCTGATTTCGATTTAAATATTTTCGTAACTTCTATGCACCTATCTGAGAAGTTTGGTAGCACTTGGAAGCAAATTGAAAAAGATGGATTTGAAATCACAAAGAAAATTGATCTTGGTGAACAGCTTAGTACTTTAAAAAATGTTGTATCTCAGGTTAGCGTCGGTACTGAGAAATTCTTCGATGCTTTTAGTGAAACAAAACCAGACTTGATAATTCTTCTTGGTGATCGTTATGAGATGTTAAGTGCTGCCACAGCGGCAACTTTTTTACAGATCCCAATTGGGCATATACATGGGGGAGAAGTAACTGAGGGCGCTTTTGATGATATGATTCGTCATTCAATTACAAAAATGAGCAGCTACCATTTCACATCAACTGAAAGATATGCAAACAGAGTGATACAAATGGGTGAGTCACCAGAAAGAGTTTTAAATGTTGGAGCTGTAGGCTTAGAAAATATTTCAAATTTAAAGTTACTTTCTTTATCGGAACTTGAGAGCGATTTGAATTTTAAGTTTATGGAAAAAAATATTTTAGTGACATATCATCCAGTTACGGCTGATTCTGAAGATGGAATAGATGATTTAATAAAAGTGCTAAAAGAAAGAAGTGACCTCGGACAAATTATTACTATGCCGAATAGTGATCCTGGGCATAAAAAAATATTCGATGCCATTGAAGCCTATGCCCGTGGAAGAAAAAATGTATACCTTACTACTTCATTGGGAGGATTGAGGTATCTGAGTGCAGTTTCTTTGTGTGATGTTGTCGTTGGAAACTCTTCAAGTGGAATTATTGAAGTACCCTTTTTGGGGAAGGTGACTTTAAATATAGGTTCTAGACAAAGAGGAAGAATGTTCGATGAGAACGTTATCAATTGTGAGTCTTGCTACGATAGCATCGATGAATCTTTATCATTGGCCTTGCTTCAAAAAACAAAAAGAAGCTATATGTATGGTGATGGCGATGCATCTCGCCAAATCATCGATTTCATTAAATGTATTGATTTTGATGTTAAGAAAGGTTTTTTCGACTTACAAAGAAGTTAGGAGTACTGGAATTCATATTGGAAGTATTCGTTTTTATAAAATTTACTATACTGCAAGTGGTCTTAGTTATACTTAATAGTATTAAGCATAACTTTTTCGTATATATAAAAGCTAATGTTGAATAACAAGGACTCTCTTAGATAAATCTTTACTAAGTTCTCGCTCAAATTGTATAATTTAAGATGTTATATCTTAGTAAAAAAAAGGTTGAAATTGTTATTTTCAAGTTTCTTATATATTTTTGTTTTTTTTCCTATCGCTATTTTATTTACGCGTCTGTTTAGAGAAAGGGGGGTGTACTTTTTAACTTTTATCTCTCTTGTATTTTATGCTCAGTTTAAAATACAATATCTTCCTCTGATCATAATATCCGTTCTTTTTAATTTCTATGTATCAAATAAATCTCAAATAAAAAATAAAGTATTTTTGAGTCTTATGATTATCTTTAATATTTTGCCTTTAATTTACTATAAATATTTTGCATTCATTACCGTTAATGTAAATAATTTGTTCGGCTCGACTTTTACTGTTGTAAAAAATGAACTTCCTCTTGCTATTAGTTTTTTTACATTTCAACAAATTTCTTATCTTGTAGATCGTTCAAGAAATAAAACAAAAGAGCACAAAATATCAGAGTACTTTCTTTTTGTTACCTTTTTTCCTCAGTTGATTGCAGGACCAATTGTACATTGGTCAGAGATGATGCCTCAATTTAAGAAATATTTTTTAAAAAAAATAAATCTATCTTTTTTAAGTTTATTCGTGATTGGATTGAGTAAAAAAGTTTTAATTGCTGACCTTCTATCATCATTTGTCGATAGTCAGTACTTAATGGTTGAAAGCCTTTCTTCTTTTGATAGTTTAATTTTATCAACATCCTATACCTTTCAGTTATATTTTGACTTCTCTGGGTATTGCGATATGGCACTTGCTTCCGCCGGTATGTTGAATATAAAACTCCCTATAAATTTTAATTCTCCGTATAAGTCTCAAAATATCCAAGAATTCTGGAGAAGATGGCATATTACTCTTTCTAGATGGTTACGAGATTATATTTATATCCCTCTAGGAGGAAATAAAAAATCTTTTTCATCTAAAATGTGTAATGTATTTATTACTTTCCTTGTCGGTGGGATTTGGCATGGTGCTGGATATGGGTTTCTTGTATGGGGGATCATGCATGCATTTATGAATATAATTTTTCAATTATTTTCGACTTTGAATATAAAGTTACCTCGTCCTTTATCGTTAACTCTAACTTTGGTTGGTGTGAACTTTGCTTGGATTTTCTTTAGAGCTCCCGATCTAGATGTTGCTTTAACTGTAGTCCAAAAGATATTAAACTTTAGTCAGTATAAGCTTAATATCAGTTTTGTACATATCTATGTAATCAACTTGATATTATTGTTTTCTGTAATTAAGCTCCAAAATTCCAACGAACTTTTTGACTATTATTTAAAATCTAAAGACTCTAAAAGGTTAATACTTCAAATCCTTTTTGTTTTATTATTTTTACTCAGTATCATATTCATAAAGAGTATGAGTTATTCACCTTTTATCTACTTTAACTTTTAATAATATGAAAAAACTTAAGACATTCATTCTAGCATTAATACTTTTTCCAACTCTTTTGCTATTTATTTCATTGTTAGGTTCAGTAGTAAATCCTTTGGACTATAGTGTTAATAAACAAACGGTTTTATTAAATGATAATATTGCAAATATAAAAGGAAATTATTTTGAATATAAGCTAAAGCTAATAGAGACAAAGAAACCTGAAGTTATCTCGGTTGGCTCTTCTCGAGCTTTGCAGTTTCGAGAGTTTATGTTTTCTCGGCCATTTATATCAGCGGGATATGCTGTACATTCAGTAAGTGAATTAGAAAGATTTATTAATTTGCTATTAGATAAAAAGGAATATGACAGTGTGAAATCTTTGGTCGTTGTAATTGATCCGGAGTGGCTAAATTCTAACTATCAAGTTTACCCTGTTATCGATAAAAAAAGAACGAGTTACTTTAGAGAGTTAAAGGCATCCGTGAAAAAGTTCTTTAAACCTTTCATTCTAACGGTTAAATACTTAACTGATTTATCAAACCCAGTTTACTTGGCTTACTTCGATAGAAAGTTTAATCATATCTTTGGGAAAAAGATTTCTGGAGGTTGTTGTTCTGGTTTTAGAGATGATGGTTCTTATTATTATTATGGAATTTTATATGGTGCGAGAGTTAATCAAGATTTCAACTTTGAACAGACCCTTGGACGACTGAACAGAGAAGAAAGTCGTTTCAAATCTGGGGGTATAAATATCAATGCACTTGCTTCAATAAAAAACTTGAAACAAAAAATAATTGAAAGTGGTAAAGGTGTTGTTTTTGTTTTGCCTCCATATGCTCCTTCTGTTTGGAAGGAATTACTAAAAGTGAAATCTAGGCATTCCTATCTTTTTAACTTAAAAACCAACAAAAGCTTAATAGATTTTGATTTCTCTGACCCAGCTGTCTTTAATTCTGAAGATGACTGCGAATATGTTGATGGTATACATGGTTCTGATGTGGTTTATAGTAGAATGTTGATTAAAATAAGTGAAGATTCAAAGGGAGACAACTTATATATTAATAAGGAAGAAATTGTTAAAAATCTAAATGAATATCGTGGAAAGAACTTAATATCATCAATCCCGTCAACTTCTTATATACATACAAAATGTAAATAAGTAATGATTTTAGTATGTTTGAAATGTTTCCTATTATGAATTACTAATATTAAGGACAGTTAATGAAAGCAAAATATGAAGAAATTTTAGTTTCTCCTGATACATCCATAAAAGAGGCTCTGAAATTAATTGATGAAAAAGGACTCCGCATTGCCCTTGTTGTTTCTGATGAAAGAAAATTACTAGGTGTTGTCACAGATGGTGATGTTAGGCGAGGGATTTTAAAATCACTGAGTTTAGATGATGAAGTTTCTTTAATCATGGAAAAAGATCCTATAATTGGAAGCTTAAAAGATTCAAAAGAAGATTTACATCAGCGAATGCTTCAAAAGCAGATACTGGCAATACCAATAGTTGAAAATGAAGTAATTATTGGAATTGAGACGTTAACTAGTGTGACAAACAAAGAAAGTTTAGAGAACCCTGTTTTTTTAATGGCCGGAGGTTTTGGAACGAGATTAAGACCGTTAACAAACAATTGTCCTAAGCCTATGTTAAAAGTTGGAACGCGCCCAATATTGGAAACAACAATTATTGGGTTGAGAAATGACGGGTTTAAAAATTTTTATATTTCTACCCATTATTTGCCCGAAATGATTAAAGACCACTTTGGAGATGGAACAAAGTTAGGAGTAAGTATTAAATATGTTCATGAAGAATCTCCTCTTGGGACTGGTGGAGCACTAAGCTTACTACCACCTAGCATTGAAAAACTCCCAATAATTGTATTGAATGGAGATATTTTAACGAAGATGAATTTTAAATCACTTATTGATTTTCATAATTCAAATAATGCAAAAAGTACTATTTGTGTCAGGGAGTATGAGTATCAAGTTCCTTATGGCGTAATAAGAAGTGATGGTAGAAAAATTACTTCTATGGTAGAGAAGCCAATTGAAAGATTTCACGTTAATGCTGGTATGTATGTTTTAGATCCCAGTATTGTGTCAACTTTAAAAGAGGATGAAGTTATTGATATGCCTTCACTTTTAGAAAGAGAAATCATGTCTGGACAAGATGTATTGATGTATCCAGTTCATGAATATTGGCTGGATATTGGACAGTTAAATGATTTTAAGCGAGCTCAAGAAGATATTAAGCGGTTTTGGAATGAATAGAAAAAAAATAAATACAGTAGGTATTGTCGGCTTTGGTAATATATCAATTAGGCATTGTAAGAATCTAAAAATACTTTTTCCGCACGTAAAAGTTCTTGGGGTTTCTTCTTCTGGTAAAAATACAAAAAAGCCTGAAAATATAGATACAGTTTTGACAACGATTGAAGAGCTTATCAACTTAAAACCTGACTTTGTAATTGTAGCATCTCCAAGTAGTTTTCATCATGAGCATTGTTTAAGACTCGTTGAGAGCAAAGTACCTGTATTAGTAGAAAAGCCAATTTTTTCAAGTTTAAAAAATATTAAATCTTTTCCGACTATTAAGTCGTCATTATTTGTGGCCTATTGCCTGAGATTTTTACCCTCGGCAAAAGTTGTTCAAGAATTAATTGCTGAAAAGAGACTGGGAACCTTATTGAATATAGATATTAATGTCGGACAATATTTACCCGATTGGAGACCAACAAGAGATTATAAGCACAGTGTATCAGCAAGAAAAGAGTTAGGCGGAGGTGTTTTACTAGAACTTAGCCATGAAATAGATATGATTTCGTGGATCTTTAAAGATGTGAAACTTCTTTGGAGTTGTTTAAGAAACACAGGTGAACTTGAAATAAATGTGGAAGAAGTTGCAGATCTTATTTTTGATGTTGATGGTGCAATTTGTAATATGCATTTAGATTTTTTACAAAAGAAACCCAAAAGACTATACGTTTTTTCTGGAACGAAAGGAAGCCTTGAGTGGAATATTATAACTAAAGAAGTGATTTTTTATAGTGGAGAGAAGAAAGAAATAATCTACTGTGAGCGAGATTATGATGCAAATAAGATGTATCTTGATATGTTAAATGAGTTTAGTTCTAGCTTAGACGGAAATTTAAATAATCGCCTTTGTTCATTTGAAGAAGCGATAAAAACAGTTTCGTTAGTAGAAGAAGCAAAACAGAAAAATATTAATTTAAATTTGGAGTAATTTTGATGAGTGTATATGCGTTTGTATTTGCAAGAGGTGGATCTAAAGGTCTTAAAGGAAAAAATATAAGATTGCTAGAGGGGAAGCCGCTTATACAGTATTCTATCGATTTAGCAAAAGCATCAAGTATCGTGGATGAAATCTTTGTATCAACTGATTGCTCTGAAATTTCAGCAGTCGCTAAAGAACTTGGAGCTATTGTAATTGAAAGACCTGCAGAGCTTGCAAGTGATAATGCTCCTGAATGGTTAGCATGGCAACATGCTGTTAATTGGGTTCAAGATCGATATGGAACTTTCTCAACATTCTTGAGCTTACCTGCAACGAGCCCCTTGAGAGAAGAAATCGATATCGACAATGCTGTTTCAAAATTAAACTCAAGTGACAAATTTGATATTTGTATTGGTGTTACTCCTTCAAGTAGGAGTCCCTACTTTAATATGGTTAAGATTAATGAATCAGAAACGGTTGAACTTTTAATTTCACCTAAAGATGGAGCTAAAGTTCATAGAAGACAAGATACTGTTACAAGTTACGATATTACGACTTTAGTTTACGCTACTAGACCATCTTATATTTTATCTAATAACGGACTGTTTGATGGAAATGTAACTTCTATAGAAGTTCCTCGAGAGCGTTCTGTAGATATTGATGATATATATGATTTTAATATTGCTAATATGCTAATTAAAAACAAGGAGAAGACATCATGTTAGAAGGTGAAAATATTTTTATTGCTGGAGCTGGTGGTTTACTGGGGCGTAATCTTGTAAAAAAATGCTTAGATGAGGGTGCTGTTGTACATGCATCTGATGTGAGCATTGAGTCATTGGAGAGTCTTTTTGAGGAAGTCTCTCCTGGTCATAAAGAAAATTTAAAAATAATTGAATTAGACTTGCTTTGTACGGAATCTTTAAATAATTACTTCTCTTCATGTGATTTAATAGATGCTGTTATAAACTGCTCTTATCCTCGAAATAAATCTTATGGAGCTGAATTCTTAGATGTTAAATTAAGTAATTTTAATGAGAATGTAAATTTACATTTAGGTGCAGCATTCAACTTGTCTCAAGCTTACGTAAAGTACTTTCTTGATAAAAAGAAGCCTATGAAACTTTTAAATATAGCATCTATTTATGGTGTAATTGCTCCAAAGTTTGATATTTACGAGGGAGAATCTTTTACTATGCCAGTTGAATATGCAGCAATAAAGTCGTCCATCGTTCATTTAACAAAGTATATATCTAAGTATGTTAATAGCTCTTTATTTCAGGTTAATTGTATTAGCCCTGGAGGTATATTTTCTAACCATGATAAAAGCTTTGTTGAGAAGTATTCAAAATATACAAACGGCGAAGAAATGTTATCTGCTGAAGACGTTGCTGAGTTTATTACTTTACTATTATCAAAAAAATCTAAAAATCTTAATGGTCAAAACATAGTTCTAGATAATGGTTTCTCTCTTTGAATATGGATGTTAAAAACCAATTACCTTACCTTATCTTTCAAGCTATAGAGAATGAACTTGACTTAGATAGAAAGCTCTCTAGGGATGAAGGTTTCTTATTCCCTTTATTTCGTCCATTACAAAAAAAGAAATTTAAAATTTGGAACTTCTTCGTTTATTGGTTTTTTGGATGGTGTATATTATTTATTTCACCCTTTCTTGTTTTTGTTCCTATGGCAAGTAGACTTCGAATTGATAATCACTCAAAAAAAACTCGAGAACTTTGGTTTGTTAACTCTAATAAAGCTGATGAAATATTTAAAAATAAATGTAATGGGGACTTGGTTACTAAAGTTGGAACCTCTCCTTATTGTAATAAAGAGAAAATTAAAGCTAGTTCAATATCTGTATATTTAAAGGTGTTGTATGTCTTTTTAAAAAATAATATAAGCAAGCCTTGGACTTTTTATTCTTTACTTGTAGTCCCTGAACTTACATCCTTTGCTCTTTTTTTTGCGGATTCAAAATTTGAAAAAGTTAGTATGACAAATCATTATGATCGATGGGCTTTTTTAATTAGTCATATCTGCTCTATTAAAGAACAGAACTTACACTTATATCAACATGGTGTTCTTCCTGTTGATTGGAAACCAAAATATAAACTTGGAAATGTATATCAAATAGAAGTATTTGATGAATTAAGCTTCCAAAAGTTTGAAAAAGATATCTATTTCAAAGTTTTTAGAAAAGATATCGTAAAACCATTTTTATCTATTGGTGAGAAACAAACTAGCTTTACAGTTTTAATTATTGGAAGTGGTAGAGTATCTCAAGTTTTGGTTGAATTAGATATCTGCAAAAGATTAAGTGAAATAGATAACTTAAGTATTATTTTGAGACCACATCCTGTTTATTATAATAGTTTTAAAATTCATTATGAGACATTGTCTCATGATGTTGTTTTAAGTTTTGAATCTTTGCCTTATGCAAATAGTATAATTCATTTTGGGTCAACTTTAGCTATTGAGTATATGAATACTTTACCTGACATTCTTAACTTTGAACTTAATAAATGTATTGATATCTCACAAGTAGTTTCAAGGATTTCAGAGGCGAGCAATGAATACGACTAAACTTCTAATTAATAAATATAAAGGTTTCTGTTTTGTCTAATCTTATATATTATGCACTTTCTATTGGGCTGAATCGAGGTGTACTTTTACTTTTGATTCCTATCCTCGCATCAGTTATGAGTGTTTCTGATCTTGCAAGTTTCTCTTTATACCTTGTTACAGGTAGTTTACTTATACCAATTATTACTTTAAATGTTTCTGCGATTGTGGGACGGGAAGTTTTTGAGCAGCCTAACCTGGTCCATACTTTTGTAAAAAATTCGAATCAGTACTTATTTACTTCCTTGATATTATCTCTAGTAATCTTAGTTTCTTATTTTAATAATGTAACTTCGTTTTTATTTTTTTTGATTGCTGAGTCTCTTTTTCTAGTTAACTCTAATTATGGAAGATTTGTCAGTGGGGTAAAATCTTTTTTTATATGTTGTTTATCTAAGGCTTTTGTAACTTTTATTGTTATATTGCTAACTAAATTCTCAAGTGAGTTCTTTTCTTCAACTAAATGCATTCTTACTTTGATTGGCTTTGCAAATATTATAGCTTTAATCTTTTGCAAAGAGTTAAGATTGGTATCTCTTTTTAAAAAACCTCTTCAATTCTCTTTTTATAAAAATAATAAAGACGTTCTATTATTTGCGCTTGCATTGCTTCCACATAGCTTTTCTCAGTGGATTACTTCTGGATCGGATCGCTATATAATAAAAGTTTTCTCGTCCACTGAGAATCTTGCAACCTATTCTCTAGCATACTCTTGGGCGTCTATATTTATGCTTCTCAATGGAGCTCTTGCACTAGGAGTTCCACACGTTATGGCCAAAAACTATAACAAATATGTATCTCTTGAATTTAAAAGGAAGTACTTCGTAGGCGTAACCGTTTTTTACATTTTTACATCTATGTTGGTCCATCTTGGTATTTCATATATGTATACGAAAAGTATTTATGACATTAATGATCTACATAAAATATCTCAAGTTGTACTCGCGGGGCTATTTATATTAGCCTTTTACTATTATTATTCTACTGAAATATTTTATCAAAAAAAGAGTAAAACTTTATCATCGATTAGCTTTATAACGGCAATTTTTAACATTGCATTATCTATTCTACTACTGAAAGACTTTGGTATTTTGGGTGTTGCTGTTGCTACTTATTTAACTTATGTATTGTATTATACTCTTTCTCTTTATTTTTCTAAATTTAGAGATTATTACTATTTGTTATTGTGCGTAGCGACTTCCTTGCTTGTGCCAATAATTTGGTTCACAGTTTTAACAAACTAAAACGATGAGTGCTAGGCAAACACTGTATATTTATAATAGTATTCTTAACAGTTATCTGAAAAAATATTGAGGTTATAGTATGTTTAATGGAAAAAAATTATTAATTACTGGTGGTACAGGCTCTTTTGGCAATGCTGTTCTTGATCGTTTTTTAAGCACTAATATCTCTGAAATTAGAATTTTTAGTCGTGATGAGAAAAAGCAAGATGACATGAGAAAGAAGTATAATAGCGATAAACTCAAGTTTTATATAGGTGATGTTAGAGATTATAACAGTATATCTAATGCTATGAGGGGTATTGACTATGTCTTCCATGCTGCTGCTTTGAAGCAAGTTCCTTCTTGTGAATTTCACCCTATGGAGGCCGTTAAGACAAATGTCCTAGGAACTGAAAATGTTCTTGAAGCCGCAATTCAGAATAAAATATCACGTGTTGTTTGCTTGAGTACTGATAAAGCCGTTTATCCTATTAATGCAATGGGAATCTCTAAGGCAATGATGGAAAAGGTTATGGTTGCAAAGTCGAGAAACCTTACACATACAAATACTGTAATTTGTGGCACGAGATACGGTAATGTTATGGCATCAAGAGGTTCTGTTATACCTCTATTTACAGAGCAAATACTAGCTAATAAACCTTTATCAATAACAGACCCAAATATGACTAGATTTATGATGACTCTTGAAGACGCTGTAGATTTAGTATTATATGCCTTTGAAAATGGAAAAAATGGAGACATGTTCATTCAAAAAGCTCCTGCAGCAACGATTGAGGTTTTGGCAAAGTCATTGTGCTCATTACTAAATAAAGAAAACTTTCCAATTAATATCATTGGTACTCGCCATGGAGAAAAGTTGTTTGAAGCTCTTTTAAGTAGAGAAGAGATGTCTTCTGCTGAAGATTTAGGAGATTATTATAGAGTTTCTGCAGATATGAGAGATTTAAACTATGAAAAATTTGTTGATTCTGGAATCGAAGAAATCACTGTTTCTGAAGATTATAACTCGCACAATACTACGAGACTTGATATCGAAGGTATGAAAAAACTTTTGTTAAAGTTAAATTTTATAAATGATATGGTTAATAAATAAGAAAGGTATATTTTTATGAATGTTTTAGTAACAGGGTCTGATGGATTTATAGGTAAAAACTTAATCGTCCATTTAAATGAAATGGACGGAATTGAAGTAAGTACTCTCGTACGCTCTGATTCGAATATTGATTTAGTTGATAAAGTTGCTAAAGCAGATTTTATTTTTCACTTAGCTGGAGTTAATAGACCTAAAGATCCTCTAGATTTCACAATTGGAAATACAGATTTAACAAAGAATATATGTGACGCAATTAAGAAAAAATCTTCTCATGCTCCTTCGATTTTTTATTCTTCTTCAATTCAGGCAACGGCTGATAATGACTATGGAAGAAGTAAGTTGGAAGCAGAGAAAGCTTTAGAAGATTTAGCTCTAAATTCTAATGCTAAGGTTTTTATTAATCGGTTCCATAACGTTTTTGGTAAATGGTGTAAACCAAACTATAACTCTGTTGTTGCCACGTTTTGTCATAATATTGCAAATGATATTGATATCAATATTAATGATAAAGATACTGTTCTTAATTTGGTTTATATCGATGATCTCGTTCGTGACTGTATTTCTATTTTGAAAAATGAATCTTCTCAAGCGAATACTGGTAAAGCAACATTTTTAGAGTCTAGTAAAGTATATAATATCTCTTTGGGAGAGCTTGCCCAAACAATATCTAACTTTAAAACTAGTCGTGAAAGTTTAGTTACTCAAAAGGTCGGAACATCCATAGTAAGAGCTCTTCATGCAACTTATTTAAGTTATTTGCCTAAAGATAAGTTTAAATATGAGCTTGTTGAACATGCCGATGCTAGAGGTGTGTTCGTTGAGATGTTAAAAACTGAAGATTCTGGACAGTTTTCTTTTTTTACAGCGAGGCCTGGTATTACAAGAGGTGGACATTATCACCATTCAAAAACAGAAAAATTTTTAGTGATCAATGGAAAGGCACTGTTTAGATTTAGAAATATCATTACAGATGAATATTATGAAGTTGAAACAGGTAGTGATAAGTATGAAGTTGTTGAAACAATTCCTGGCTGGACTCATGATATAAAAAATATTAGTGACTCTGATCTTGTTGTAATGCTTTGGGCAAATGAAATTTTTGATAGAGAGAACCCAGATACATATATGGCTCAAATATAGTGTT
Organism: uncultured Bacteriovoracaceae bacterium; assembly: GCA_937923325.1. Next base: position 60,960 of record CAKZUQ010000013.1, on the reverse strand, counting down.
CTAATTTCAATATCAATGTAGTACAAATATAGTTATGAAAAAATTAAAAATTATGACTGTAGTTGGGACTAGACCTGAAATAATTCGATTATCGCGAGTTATGGCCAAATTGGATAAATATTGTGATCATATAATTGTTCATACTGGACAAAACTATGATTACGAGCTTAATGAAGTTTTTTTTAATGACTTAAAAATTAGAAGGCCAGACCATTTTCTTGAAGCCGCTGGATCTAGCGCAATAGAGACAATAGGTAATGTGATCGTTAGTACTGATAAACTATTGGACCAAATAAAACCTGAAGCAGTTCTAGTACTTGGTGATACAAATAGTTGTCTTGCTTTGTTATCGGCCAAAAAAAGAAAAATACCTACATTTCATATGGAAGCAGGAAATAGATGCTTTGATATGAGAGTTCCTGAAGAGATTAATCGTCGTATTGTAGATCATATAGCTGACATTAATCTGACTTATAGCTCTATTGCTAGAGAGTACCTACTTAAAGAGGGATTAGCTTCAGATATGGTTATAAAAACTGGGAGTCCAATGTTTGAAGTTTTAAATTTCTATAAAAATGAAATTGAAAATTCAACAGTTCTTCAAAAATTAAATCTTACCAAAGATAAATTCTTTGTCATAAGTGCACACAGAGAAGAAAATATTGAATCCGATAAAAACTTTTTGAAACTTGTTGAGGTTTTAAAGAGTATTGATGAAAAGTATAATCTTCCTATTATTGTCTCTACTCATCCAAGAACTCGAAATAAAATTAATTCTATGGGGATAGAATTTTCTGAGAATATTAAACTTATGAAACCTTTGGGCTTTATGGATTACAATAAGCTACAAATGGATGCTAAGACAGTGATTTCTGATAGCGGAACTATTAATGAGGAATCTTCTATACTAAATTTTAGAGCCTTAAATCTAAGAGAAGCTCATGAGAGACCAGAGGCGATGGAAGAAGCTTCTGTTATCATGACAGGCTTAGAGGTTAATAGGGTATTACAAGGTTTGGAAATTTTAGAAAGTCAGGAAGTTGGAGAAAAGAGAACTCTTGAAAGAGTTAAAGATTATAGTGCTGTCACGGTGTCTGAAAAGATAGTGAGAATTATTCAAAGCTATACTGATTATATAAATCGAAAAGTTTGGAAAAAGTATTAAAACTACAAATAATAAACACTTAAGATTACTTGTTGTTACTCAATATTTTTGGCCTGAAAATATGAGAATTAATGACCTTGTTCGTGATTTCCAAGAAAAAGGTCACAGTGTAACAGTTTTGACTGCACTTCCAAACTATCCAGAAGGTACTATATATAGCGAGTTTATAGAGGACAAAGACTCTTTTTCAAAATACTTTGGAGCTGAGGTTATACGAGTTCCTATAATTCCTCGAGGAAAAAGAAAAATTCAACTAGCATTTAATTACTTGTCTTTTCTTTTGAGTGCTTCACTATTTGGACCTTTTAAATTAAGAGGTAAGAAATTTGATGGGATTTTTGTTTATGGTGTTTCTCCCATCACTGTTGCAATTCCTGCAATTGTATTAAGTAAAATTAAAAAAGTACCAACATATTTATGGGTACTAGATCTTTGGCCAGAGACTCTTAGTGCTGTCGGGGTTGTAAAAAATAGATTTATCCTTAAAGCTGTAGGGGCTATGGTTTCTTGGATCTATAATAGATCAAGCTTTATTCTTGGACAGTCTCGATCATTTGTATCTTCTATCGCCAAATATTGTGAAAAAAAAGATCCATCAAGTTTAATTTATTTTCCTAGCTGGGCGGAGGATAACTTCAGTGAAGATGTTGCTCTTGAAAAGAGTCCATTTAACATTGACCCATCATTCTTTAATATAGTCTTTGCTGGAAATATTGGGGATGCTCAAGATTTTCCATCTATTTTGGATACTGCTGAATTATTAAATTCTAAAGGAATTAAAAATATTCGTTGGATTATTGTCGGAGATGGAAGAGCAAGAGAATGGGTCGAGAGAGAGGTTGAAAGAAGGAAGATTAAGAATTTCTTTTTACTTGGAAGATTTCCAATTGAAACAATGCCCACTCTTTTTAAAGAGTCATCAGCTTTACTTGTTAGTCTAAAGGATGATCCAATTTTTAGCAAAACTATTCCTGGTAAGCTTCAAGCTTATATGGCATTTGGAAGGCCTCTACTTGGTATGATAAGTGGAGAGGCAAATACAATAATTAATGAATCCAAAGCAGGTTTCTCCTGTCAGTCAGGTGATTCTCAAAAATTAGAGGAAAATATAATTAGTATGCTAGATCTTTCGGATGAAGAGTTAATAGAGATGAGCTATTATTCGAGAAAGTATTACGAACAAAACTTTTCAAAGAGGGAGCTTCTTGATCGATTGGAGTCATTAATCTTTGAAAATAAATAATTTACTCTTTTCTAAGTTTTTTAAATAATGAAGATGATACGATCATAGCTATTATTGATATAAGTACTATTAATTCTGCTTGTAATTTTTCTTTGATTAAACAAGTGAAAATAATTAAAATTAAATTTATGCTAACCAATACTATGCTTGCTTTATGATGAGAAAGACCTTTATCAATAAGAATATGATGAAGATGTTTTCTATCAGCTAGAAATGGCGACTTCTTTTCTAAGACTCTGAGTATAAATACTCTCGCGGTGTCAAAAATAGGAATTATTATAATTGCTAGTGTTACAGCTGGAACTGATTGAATTCTAAATATAGCAGGACCTGTATATAGCCTGTTGAATTCAATAAATTTTACGGATAAAATTGAGATAGTAAAACCCAGTATTAGTGAGCCAGTATCTCCCATAAATATTTTTGCTGGAGTTTTATTGTAGTGTAGAAATGCTATTAGTGATCCAATAAGAGAAAAACTTAAAATCGCATATTGAGAGTGACCAGTTAAGTAAAACCAGATCCCAAAACAGCTTAAAGCTAGAATTCCAATACTTGCTGCAAGGGTATTGATTCCATCTATAAGGTTAAATGCATTGGTAATTCCAATCATTGTAAATAGAGTGAAGACAAAGCTTAAACTATAAGGAATGTCGTAGATTCCAAAGAGGCCATAAAAACTTGTAAAGTAAATTCCTGCAAACCTTATAATAATGCATGAACATATAATTTGAACTATTAGCTTTTTGTAAGCAACGAGATTAACTATGTCGTCCTTAATTCCTGTGAAGAATAAAAGCAATAAAGAACAGATAATATATTGTAGCTCCACAATATCTTTTTGATTTGACCAAAAACATAGTGAAAAAATAAATCCAATAAATATAGCTATACCTCCAAGAGAAGGAATGACTCCTTGATGGTGTTTTCTTTCATCTGGCTCGTCGCATAGTTTTTTTATTTCACAAATCTTAATTATTGAAGGAATTGCAAAAAAACACAGTGCGCCACTTGTCAGTAATGGGAGTAGTATTTGTATAGTCATATTATGGAGTAGATAGTAATTTATTAATAAATCATTGAAAAGAGAGATTGCAAATAATGACACTTAAAAGAGATATTTTTATATATATTGGCCTATTTTTTATACTGTTAGGGATATTCGTATCAGTATCTGTACCTAGTTTATTTCATATATTGGCTGCTATACCTTTTCTTTTGTATTTTAAAGAGAATATTAAAAACTTTAAGCCAAGTTTCAGTATGTATTGCTTATTTGGTTTAATGATCTGGGGAGTAATTGCTAGTTTATATAACTTTGAAGACCTATCTAATCCAATGCGATCTTTTGGTAAGCAAAAATACATACTTTTTAGTTTATTAAGCTTGGTTGCATTTCCCGTATTTTTTAAAAATTATATGACTAAAAAAAGAATAGTTTTTTTGGTTAAAACTTTTCTTTTTACTATTGTTGCTGCAGCAATCTATGGAGAGGCCAAAGCTAGGTTTGGATTTGATATTTTAAAAATGCAAGAAAGTGGTTTTAATACTGTTCGAAACCCTGGTTTTACAGGAATTATGAGGTACGGATACGGTACTGGTTTTGTTGTATCTTTACTTTTAGGTTTGGTTTTAAATTTAAAGAAAATAAAAAACTTCTTACCTGTTAAGTGGATTTTAGTTGCTGTCGCATTTGGACTTCTTGGACTTTTAGAGTCTCAATGTCGAGGGGCCATACTAGGAACAATCTGTTCTATTCCGTTTATCTTATTATTTAAAAATAAAAAATTAGGGGTTGTATCAATTATTCTTACTACTGTAGGTGTGTTGGCCATTGCTGGAGTTATGTTGTTTGGAGGGAGTCAGTCATCTAGACTTTTACAAGGAGCTAGTAGTCCATCTAATCTAATAAGACTTAGTCAATATGAAGCAGCTGGAAGGGGGATAATTGATAGTCCAATATTTGGTCTTGGAACAAATCAATTCTCTTATTCTTGTCCAAAAATTAAAGAACAACATAAAATTGTATGGATGGATTATTGTTCAAAGTTAAATTTAAAATGTGACTACAGTGATTATAAACCATATTGTAGTCATGCTCATAATATCTTTTTGCAAACAGGTGCTGATATGGGATTTATTGGACTTGGTTTAATGTTTCTTTGGTTAGTGGCCTGGTTATTTGAAATGTTTAAAAGAAAAGATTTGCTTGGATATCTAATTGTTCCAATAATAGTTAATATTTTAGTTGCAGGTCAATTTGAATATATCTTTGATGCAAATAACTCATTTATGATTTTTTTGATTTATCCTCTTAGTTATTTGAAGAGAGTAGATTTATGTTTTAATTTAGAATCGTAAGTTATTAAGGATAGAGCTCCAATGCAAAAAACAGTTGTTATAGCTAAGCAAAATATGTCAAAAAAATACTCGGGAGCGACTAGAAGCGTTTATGAACAAATAAGGTTTTTTCAAGAGAAAAACTGGATTATTTATGTTGTTGCAGATGAAGGGACTGCAAGTGATTTAAATGAATATGATGCACACTTTATCAAAACTTTTAAATATCCATGGCAAAAAAAAGTTAAAAGAAGGGAGCAATACTCCAGTCAAGTTGATAAATTTGTTAAGAAAATCCAACCAGACTTAACAATCAGCCATGGAGATTTTAAAAATGCTGACATCTTTGTAACTCATAATTGCGTTCATCTTGCCCATGAAAGAATTCAAAATAAGGCTTTACCTCCATCTAATGAAATGTTTCAAACGCATACTCCAATATTTGAAAAGTCAGAATTTAAAACGTTGATTGCAAACTCATATATCGTTAAAGATGACTTGAGTAAAAGATTTGATATCTCTAAAGATAAAATTGAAGTTGTTTATCCTTCCTTATTTGAGGATGAATTTAAAAGGTCATCTCAAGAAAAGATTATAAACTTTAAGAAGGAAATTGGAATGAATCCTAACGATTCTCTCGTTGGGTTAATTACATCTGGAGCCTTCCAAAAAAGAAACCTTAAAGAGTTCTTTGATGCTATTGATTTATTGCCAGCTAAGCTAGCGAATAAAGCTTTTTTTATTTTTGTTGGTAAAGATAAAATTTATAAACAAGCTCAAGAGTCTTTGGATCGCAATAGGTATAAAGATCGTATAAAGCATTTTCCTATTATTAGTGATATAGCGACAGCTTATTCGGCTTTAGATTTATTTGTTTTACCCGCAAAAATAGAGGAATTTGGAAGGGTTGTTGCTGAAGCAATGGCATGTGGAGCTCCAGTTATAACTACTAGTTGGGTTGGTGCTAGTGAGGTTTTAGATGGGCGCTCTAGAGACTTTATCTATGAAGGAGAAGATCCAAAGAAACTTGCACTTTTGATCGAGGAAGTTATCAGTGATGATAGCCTCAAAGAAGAGCTTTCTAAGATTAATCAAGATGCTGTAAAAAAAATCTTTGAATCCGAAACATATAAAAAATTCGAAAAAATATTTGAATGAAATTAAGTTTATAAGTTGGATCGAATTACTTTTCTGATCTGTTTACTCAAGTTGTCTAGTGTGAAGGTCTCTATTCTTTTTTTATTGTATTTATTTTTATAAGCATATTTTTCTTGTCAGAATCTTTAAATGAAGTAATTATATTTTTATTTAAATTATTCATGGAGGAATTATGTTTAGATTGGTTGCAGTCGGTATCTTACTTGCTTTAGTATTTTCTTTTAAAGCGAAACCCTTAAATCTTAAAAATAGCAAAAATAACAAAAAAGAGTGTGTGCTTGAAGATCTATCTACAGCAGGTCTTGGAGATGTTAAGCATTCGATTCTATCTGAGTCAGCATTTCAGTCTGTAAATGGAGAGGAGTGGGTTCTTTTAGCAGGTCAATCAAAGACAGAGTTAGGTATTACATCTGAAGATAGTGTTTTTGATCAACTTAATGTTACAGATAATATTTCAATAGATAACCTTCCAGATGCTAGAGGTGTATTTCTAAGAGGAAAAAATAATTCGGATCAAATAAGCCTTCTTAATAATCCTGATGGTGATCTTGAACTTGGAGCTTTTTATGGAGATGCAATGAGAAATATTGTGGGAGAGGTTGGTTCTTGGAATTCAAGAGGTGCTAGAGATATGAACACTGGAGCATTTGCACTTGCTGGAAATGCAGGGTATCAAGGACAAAACTACGGATCAGCTAATTCTGGATTATTTGCAAATTTTGATGCTTCAAGGGTAGTTCCTGTTGCAAATGATAATAGACCAAAAAATATTACAGTAAATACTTTTGTAAAAGTTAAGCGTGGATGCTTAGATGCTGTAGCTTTAGCTGAAAGAAGAGCTGCTGAGGCCAGAGTTCAAGCTTTAGAAGATTATATTGTTAAAAATTCATGTGATTCATGTTTAACGCTACCTGAAAGTGACTTAAGTTCTCAACAAGCTAAGGCTGCTTGCTTTAAGACTGAAGTTGATGCTTTTGAAGCAGAAACTAAAGACTGGTCAGTATCATGCCAAGCAAGAACAATCGGTAATGCGAAAAAAATACTAATGACTATTGGTGAGAACAGAACAACTGATGAAACAGATTTTTTAAGTCACCTCGATAATCAGTATCCATATTACAATGTTATAGAAACAGCTAAAAGATAATCTTAATTAGGAGATAGACGATGAAACAACTCATCCTACTTTTGATTATTCTTTTCGCTTCCTGCAATAACAATAATCAAGATAAAAAAATAAATCCAAAAGACTTAAATAAGTCTTTTGCAAAAATAAAAAGGTCATTTAACTTACTTACAAATAATCTTGAAGTACCTAATGAGTGTAAACCACCACTATCTACTGAAGAGAATAAAAGAGCATTTGTTCGTCTAAGAGGTCGTATCAATAGATGTGCTTTTTATTTAAATGAAGTTCCAGATCTAAATAACTTCTTTAATGTTAAGGATTGCTTTAAAGAAATAGGTTCAACTTTTGATGAAGTTACTGATCAGAGTTGTAGAGAACTAGTTACCATTCCTGGTGCTGTTGGTAATATTACTGATGTTATGAACTCCCTGTTGAGAAATTACTATACTACTAATGTAAGGATCATATCGGGTACAGAGACTGTATTTAACTGGGATAATGTAACAGATTATTTCTCATTATGGGCAAATTGGTTTAATGAGACTAGAGATGCAATGTATCTAACAAGTGATACTCAGGTACTGTCCCAAGCGCACTCTGTTGAATTTCAAGAAAATGTGCTTAGACCTTTTTGGGATGATGTTCAAAATTATACGGTTGAATGGAGAAGTACATTTGGAGATATCGTTAAAGAAATTTCTCCAACAAATGAAGACGGTTCACCTAAAACACCTGAAGAAATTGCTGAAGAAAGGCTTGATAAAAATAATAAGTTTGAAATCTTTAAAACAATGCTTGGTGTAAATCAAAAAATAATTGATTATGCTTTTGAGTCTGAACTTAGTGCAAAAATAACAAGTTGGGAAACAGGTTCAACTGAAAAGTATGCATCTCCTTTATTGGCCGCTTTAATTGGAGATTCAGTAGCTCCATTTTTTGAAAGACTAAAAGTTATAACAAAGATTTATGATGTCGCATGTAAGTTAAAAAATTGTACGAAAAGCTTTTATGAGCAAAATAAAACGTATTGGATGCTTAGACTATTAAATGGAATTGCAAATGATTCAGATATTGAAAACTTTGAATTAGATCGAGATGATCCATTAAATAATTTTTTAATGACTCTTTACGATAGAAAGACAGAGATTAATAGTATTGTAAGTGCTATTAATAAAACTTTTGGTGTTGAGAGTATTTCAACTATTGAACCGGGAAGTGATTTTCCAAGTTTTCTCTCCTCATTTACGACGATGTTTTCAAGTTCATATGATTTACTTCAAAGTTTTGAAAATACTACAACAATAGATAAGAATGGTATTGAACGAGCTGGTTTCTTCTCAAGTGGAAAGATTAGTGAGGTAAATGTTGGTTTCTCAAAGTCTAATATGGATAGACATATTACGAGTGTTAAAAACTCTAATGATCGGTTAGAAGTTTTAAGATCAAAGTTTGACTCTCAAAAGCACACGTTAATATCTGAAGTATTGGCCCTTAATGCATCTGCAATTCAACTCGACCAACTAGAAAGTAAAATTAATATTGATCTAACTGATTTGTATAATACTTCAGGGCAAATTGATGCTGTCAGAAACTTTATCTATGAATCTAATTTAACATTTGCAGATCAAGTTAAGAATCTTATAAGTAATCAGTCTAGTGGACAAGAAGAATTTTTTACACATCCAACTCAAACTTATGTTGCTAATGCCTCTGAAACATCTATAGGTAACCCTGATGTAATTGACGGATCAATACTTCATAATATTGATCCTGAAGGAAGTTTCTCTAAAGGTGATATGTTACAAGTGACAACTTCTGGAGAATGGAGTGCGACATGCGGTATTTCCAAAACTTATGGAGAAGGCGTAGTTAATGCTAAGGCAAGCTCTAAAGGTTATGCTATGGTCCAAACAGACGGTGTAAGCCAAGTTAGATCTGTAGATGATTATAGTACAAAAGAGAGCTTTTCTAGTCAGTCTTTATCTGTTGAAACTTGTGTCGGTGCATCTTCGCCAGCTAAATTTATTGTGAAGGCCTCTATTAATGTTTGTGCAAATGCAACTTGGGGAACTAGAACTTCATCTGGTACTAGAAAATCTACAACCGATTCAACATCAAGAAGATCAGATGCTTCTTTTAATATTGGTGTGACATCTTCAAATACTCCTTATCCTTATATCCCAGCTGGCTCTCTACTACTTGTCGTAATGCCTAAAGGTGAAAATCTAAAAATTGAATATAGTAATATTTATATTTTAAATGGTAACGATACTTTTGTTGTTGAAAAAGATAATCAAGATTATTATTTGATTGGAAATGACTGCTCTGCTGATACAAACAATGGGTCATTAACGGTTAATGTTACGAGACAGTCACCTCAGGGAGAGCAGGCGAGTAACTTTATTGAAAAGATTCAAGCAATATCAAGTAAAGTTGAAGAAAGAGTTTCTGCTTTAATTAATAACGGACAATTAAGTCATGAACTTTTACAATCAATAAAAAACGAACTTTTAGGAACAACTGGAATTGATATTAATAATTTCAATGGAACTGTTAGGCAATTATTAGAATCATTTATCAGTAATCATATAGCTCTTTTAGATTATAAGTCTCAACTCGTTAATATGGAGAGAAATTTAGAGACTAAAAAGTTAACTCTTTTATCTTTATTAGAACAATTTGGAGCTGAGAATGAGCAAAGATTTTTGAGAGTTCATACAAGGAATTGGTTATTATCTAATATGGATTTAGACTTTGTAAATCAATCGGATGAAAACCAGAACCTGTATACTTTGAATAGAGTTTTAAATTCTCTCGAAAATTCTCTTGTGTCTTATTTAGACTTTAAATATAGAGATGAGGAAAGAGAATATATCCTAGGAAATATCGATTTATTATCTAGTATTGATATATCTGATAATTTTGACACTATATCTAGTCGATTAACAACTTATGTGTCGACACTATTAGATAATCTTCAAGATGACTTAGATAATAACCCTCTAATTCCTCAAACAACAGTCGGGATAAGAATTCCAAACCCTTATTATGAACCAAGCTTTGAACCACCTTTTCCTGAAGTAAGTCTACACCCAGTGATGGATGAATCCAGAGCAACAAACTTTTGGAATAAGTTGATTAACTTTAAACGTTTTGCTGAGAAAGGTGAGGAACTGAGCTTTAATATATTTATTGAAGATCTTTATCAGGACAATGGTCTAAGCTGTTATGCAGAGGCTCCAATTATTGAAAGTGTAGGACTATTCTTTATTCCTGAGAATGAAGGATATGTAACTGGCTTTAATAATAATTATCGTCATAAAAACTCTAAATTATTCATTGATGGAGTAAGCCAAGTTCCTTTTGAAACTATTCTAAGGGAGTATAACTTTGTAAACGAAGCCTGGAGGTATATGGATGCGGCTACACGGATGGCGATTAGTCCTGAAGATGCTATGAGTAAACTTGTATCTGAGTATCCTCCTAGCCCTGGAACTGAAAGTGGACTAGGAACAGGGAGACCTCTTTTTGGTAAGTTTAAGATTGGAGATATCAAAGGCTTTAATAGCTACGAAGGAGAGGTCACAATTGGATATACACCTCTAAAAGAGATTAAAGAATTATTTATTGGTTATGTCGTATCGGCATCAAATAGTAACTTTGACGTTAATCTAAACTGGATTGACTATTGCCAAGAAAAATAATGACTAAGCTGTTCCTTACTCAATTTTTAATATTAGTTGTATCTTTGGCCTATGGATCAGATGTTATAAAAGACTATCTAGTTCCTATGCCAGAGATTTCTACTCCAAAAAGAGGAAGTCTTAAAGGAGAGTTTTCTAGTGTTGGTTTAAAGTCTATAAATCAAACGACTGGAAGTTTCTCCATTCCTCTTCCTATTGAGTTTCCTCAATCTAGAAATAAGATGTCACATCCATACTCTGTTAATTATTCACCAAGCTTTGGAATGAGTGAGTATGGAATTGGATGGGGAACTCAGCTAGAGATAAAAAGAGTGAGGGACATAGGCCTAATCAATTTTTTAGATGATGATTTAAGTTCGCCTTGGGGAAAGATGATCCAGGGAGCTAGTGGGAAATATTATAGTGAGAATTTAGAAAAAAGAATTTCATTAACTATTAGCGGAAGAGAGATATATGTCTTTATGCCAGATGGAACTAAAATAGTTTATGGAGACACTGATAATACTGACTACTTCAATGAAGTTGGCCAAGCTACTTACTCTTGGTTACCAAGATATGCTCTATCTCCAGAAGGATTTAAAACCAAATTTATCTATAAAAGATTTGAAGCGAATGGGAAGAGTTACTTAAGAAACATATCTTATGGAGGTGTCGGTAGTGATTTTCAACATAAGATAGTTTTTTCTTATAGAAATTTGAACTATCCCCTTAAAAGCTATGAAAGTTCAAAGGAAATTCTTCACCATAAGTTAGTAAAGAAAATTAGTGTTCAGTCTGTAGAAGATTCTGAGTTTAAAGAGATATATCATTATGAATTAAAGTATAATACTTATGATCTATCTCCTGGGGCTCATTTAAAGAGTATTCAAAGGATATATGAAAATGATTCCCACCCCATTGTTAGCTTTACTTATGATAATCCGGACGATTTTTTAAAAAATACGAAGTGGTTAAATAATGAGGCCTTATCGGATCTAGCTAAAAAATACGGAGCACAAATAACAAATTATAATCACTTTAGTCCTTATGACTTTAACAGTGATGGACTAACAGACTTTGAAGTAGGACAAGGTTATGAAGAATATCAAAATACGAACGGAAGCTTTGAAAAAGTAGTAAGAAGTGAAGCTTCTGAGCCAAGCTCTTGGTGTTTATTTCCTGTTCATAGTGCAAGAGAATCAAGACCCTTTATAAGGTTCTTAGGAACTGGATCAACTCCTTATACCTATGACCTTTTTGAATATGAAAATGATACAATCTTAGACATTTGTAAAGTTAATGGAGAGAGAGTTGACTACTTTAGACTCCCTTCATTTTGGCAAAAAGGTAAGAATGTTAGCATATCTGACTTAAATAGAGACTCTTTGCCAGACTTATTACGAGTTAACGGTAAGAGTCTAGAGATTATATACAATACATCTATAGAAAATGAAGTTAACTTCTCTAAGACAATTGAAAAGCAAATTTTAGATATTCCTGCTAATTTTAGCTCTTTTTGGGTAAGTGATATAAATGGAGATGGGCTAAGTGATCTTATTTTTAAAGGAGACTATTCATTATATGTGCACTTTCAAGATGCTTTAGGAAATTTTTCTGTAGAGGGAAATCAATATAAAATATATCTTCCTGGCGGAACAAATAGTGGCTTTGATCTAAGTAATAGAAGTCTAAGGTTAATAGATTTTAATAAAGACTCATTACCAGATCTTTTTATTGAGTATCAGGGAATAGCTTCTATATATATTAATTCTGGAAATGAATTTATTCAAAAATATATTCCAGGCCTATTCAATGGAGCAAGTTATAATAAGAATTTGATCCTAGCAGAGTTTCAAGACGCAAATGAACTTCATACAGCTGTAGGGAGTGAAGTGTATAGTTTGGCCTTAGATCAAGTCGGATTAGGTCTTTTAGAAAAGATCGATGATGGAAAGGGCAATAAAGTGTTCTTTTCATATTCTAAATCCGACCCACAAGAAGGTGTACCAAATAGAAAAACTCTTTTAAGTTCTATTAGAAAAGTATCTAAAGGAGAGGCAGCAACAACGAGTACTATTACGTACAGTAATGCTTCAACAAACAATAAAACAAAACAATTTTTGGGTTTTAAAAACACTGAGCAAAAGCAAGATAGTATTTCTATAACTAGAAGTAGTTACGTATATGACGAGTTGAATAGATCTTTGCACATAAAAGAAGAATCACACGACACTAGAGAGCCTGACTTTTTGAAGTTTTCTGAAAATATTTTTACACAAACATTTTTTGATGGCCTTGCAGTTAGTATCAAGGAAAAGAGTTCTAGTGGATATGAAAAAAATGATCAAATATCAGCGGTTATTAGTACCTATAACTATGATTCTGATCTTTGTGTATATAGTTCTAAAAAAGAAAACTCTCAAAAGTATTTAGTTACAGAAAAAGACTTTAGACAAATTAATCGCTTCTCTGATCATATGACTTGTTTTGATAAAAATGTTCGTCTTTATTCCGATACCTTTAATTATAAGTTCACTTTAGTACGAGATTCAAAAGCACGTGTAACAGATGTCAAAAAACAAGGAATTTCTCAACAAGTTATAACTTATGGAGTTAATGAGAAGATTGAATCTATCTGGAAAAATGAAAGTGGATTAAGTATATTTTCTTATGATGATCACTATAGGCTAAATGGATTAACCTCTCCAGATCTTATTGTTAAGAATGTAGATGGTTTTCACTTATATAATGATCAAGCAACTGAAATTAAAACAGCTAGAGCTAATAAATTTTATCAAGAGTCTTTTCGTTTTGATAATCTATCAAGACTAGCAAAGCAATGGCATAATCTTGGAAATTACAGTGAAAGCTATCCTTATAAAGAGTATATTTATAAATATGCTTCTAATACTTATCTAGGAGTTATTAAAGAAACAGAGAATATATCTACTGATATTAATTCTTTAAGTTCTATTGAGAGATTCTTTTTTAATACATCTTCAGGTAAGGAGTTGGGGGCATATCAAAAAACTTCTTTTGGAGGAGTTTTAAGTGGAGTAAAAAAGTACTTAAATCAGACTAATACCGAAAAACATTTTTTATCTGAGTCCATAGCTATTGGTAATCCATATGAACTTAGTAATTTACCTTCTAGTACACTAGTCCTAACTAAAGAGAAAAGTGCCTTAGGTCATTCGTTATACTCTAAAAACAGAGTTTTTCAGACCAAACATCAGTTTGTAGAACAGACAAATAACATTGAAAATAATCAAGTTGTAGAAAGCTTTATTGAAAATTCTCAGTACATTAAAACTACTCATAAAGATAGCTTTGGGCATATTTCTCGGATTGTTCTAGAGGAAGGTAATACATACGACTTTGTGCATGACTCTCTAGGGCGATTAACTGATATCTTTTTTCCAAGTGGAGATTCTCAAATTATTAAATACGACTCTAAGCTTGGATTAGTTAAGTCTATTCAAAGATCCAATATTGGTAAAATTTTGTATGAGTACGATGAAAACACTAACCTTCTAATTAAAAAAGAATATTACGGTAGAACAAATGTACTAGATAGATATGAAGTTTATACTTATGACTCTATTGGAAGAGTTATAAGAAGAGATCATGTGAAAGATTCCAGTAGCTTAAGCTATGAGTATTTATACGATGGTGATTACTTTAGTAAGGATCAGGATACATCTCAGTTAGGTTTTTTAACTGCAATTAAGTCTTCAAGATATATTAAAGAGTTTACTTATGCTCAAGATGGTAAAATAGAGCAATGTGAACTAACCGTTAATAATAAAAAGAAATTAGTCACAAATTATTCTTATTTTCCACAAAGAGAGATCTTTTCTAAAAAATTAATTTTAATTGACTTAGAAACAGATCAAGTAAAAAAGAATATTCTTTATGAGATGACTCTAAATGAGGATGGTAAAGAGGATTCATTGATTCTTAATTCAGAAAGTTTGTATGCGTTGAGTTACGATGATCGTTTAAATCTAGTTGGTGCAAATGTTAGGGGAAGCTTTTATGAATTTAAAAGAGACGGACTAACTAATAGAGTGTTTGAAGTCTCTGAAGATGGGCTCTCAAAAGTTATGAGCTTTAATAACAGAGATCTTATTGAGTCTATTGATCTTAACTTTACAAGTACTCCAATTACAAAAGACTATATATACTCACCAAATAAATATCTTGTAGGCCTTAATCAAACAGATTTGAGTATGAGTTATGAATACTCTACAGATGGACTCGTAAGTGAAGTCCAAAAAAACGCAGAGTCTATAACTCATGAAAGATTTTTAAATAAATGGAAAGTCGGTAATAGTAGATATGATTTGGATCTTTTAGGAAGAGTTATATTTAAGAGAAACCGAAACTTTAACTATGGAGAAACAGGTAGGATATCTAGTGTTGCAAAAGATGAAGAAACCTTAGCTAGTTATTTTTACGATGATGAAAACAACCCAATACTTAAACTATTTGCAAATGGTAAGGAAGAGTTTTATTCAGATGAAGATATTGTTAAAGAAAATAATATTTATACTCCAATTACATTAAAAGAGGTTGGACAGTCTCTTGGTTATGTTAAGAATAATAATTTCATTAAAACTAAAACAGATCATCTAGGATCTCTAATAGAAACAAAAGATCTTGTAAGAAACGTAAACACTCCATACGGAGAAAGAGATAATAGATCTGGAGAAGACTTTAATGTAGTAGACTTCACTCTAAAGTCTTACGATAGAGACATTCAAGCAATAAGAATGGGAAGAAGATACTACGACCCAAAAGCTAAACTATTTCTAACACCAGATTCTTACTTTATAGAAAATTATGATAAAATAAAGGAGAGTCCAGTGGAGGGTAATTTGTATAGTTATGTAAGTAATAATCCTATTAGTTATATTGATCCGAGTGGAGAATCAAGTCTTAATTCTTTCTTTGCTATGATCGGGCAACTTGGAGTTGCAGAGCAAGTTAGTGCTGAAGCTAAAGGTGTTGGGCAGGCTTATACTAAAGCAGCTACTGTAACTGGCGTTGTATCAGCAACACCTTTTGTTGCTGCTGGATCTGTTGCTGTTGCTACAGCCTCTGTTCCGTATGTTGCAGCAGCCGTAATCAATTATGAAGTCGCTGCTGTTGGTGTTGGTTCATTTGTTGCTAAGAATCCAAACCTTGTCGAGAGTGTTATTAGTAACGGAGCTAGTGCATTGAGTAATTATGCTTTTAGTGGGCAGGGGATTCCAGCTTCTGGTAACTTTAGCATTGTCGATTCAGCTACGACAGTTGTAAATGGAATTGAAAATACGACTTTTGATTTTAGCAGTAATTCAGTTAACAATACGAGTTTAGAATGAGGGAAATCGCTGTAATTTTAAAAAGTTCTCTCTCTTCCTTGTTGATTTGCTTTTTTTTATCTTTGAATGCTTCTCGAGGCTATAAGTTTTATGGAAAAAGCTCTACTTTTACTGAATCTACAAGCGTGTTCATAACCTTTGTATGTTTGACACTTTTTTTCTACCTTTGGTGGAGAACACAGTCTGTCCAACCGAAACGAATTTTTAAGCATAGTTGTTTTTTATTCGTTTTAGCCTTTTTTTGCTTCTTTTTATCTCTGTTTGCTTCAAAGACATATTTTTCATATAAAGAGCCTTTTATTGTTGGAACATTTTCTTTTTATGTTGTTAGTGTCATTCTACTTGGAGTCGGTTCTTCGCTATTCGCTATATATCGAATCGTAAATGAAGAAAATGATAAACAAATATCTCGTAATAAAATGAAAAGATTTTTTTGATTGTTGAAGAAAAAAAATAATATCTAGTGGAAGAAAAACTCCTAGCTTCACTAGATGAACCTAGGTCAACTAACTTATAACGACCAAGATCATCTTATGTCTTCAAACTTAAGAATTGACGATCAAGGGGCAGTAGTTAAAAGAGTAGATTGCTTACCATTTGTTACTACTAGCTCTGAGTCAGGAACTTAAGATAGAATTAAATTCAGATATACTAGTTAGTGTGAAGCTGAGGAATTAGGTTTGTATTATTAAGTAGATTGTTTATTTAGATGAACTGTAAATAGTTAAATTAACTTCGTGATTGGTAAATATATTTGAAATAGATTAGATACTTCTTGGTATTATAATCTAAAAGCAATTTTTTTTAAAAAGCCAGATTCTTACTTTGTAGAAAACTATGATAAAATAAAAGAGAGTCCGGTTGAGGGAAATTTTTATAGCTATGCTGGGAATAATCCTATTAGTTATAGTGATCCTAGTGGAGATAATAGACTTCTAATTTTCTTATCAAAGTATGTAGATAAGATCTCTAGATTGCCTGTTGTAAGAAAACTTGCGAATAGTAAATATATAAAACCTGTACTGAGCGGAGCAAAAAGGTTTTCTCAAAAGGCAGGGAAAAAGATTAGTGATTGGATTCAAAAGAATCCAAATGATAGAACTCCAAGACAGCTAAAGACGATAAGAAAGTTAACTAAGAGAAAGAGGGAGCATGTTTCAAAACTAAAGCAATTTCAAAAGAATCCTTATAAATTTGACAATAAAGGACATCTGAGAAAATCACCGGTTCCACAACGTGTAATTGATGGAAGGGTTAAGCACTTAAAAAATGAAATCAAGAATTTTGATAGAATGATTGATAAGGTTAAGAAGGAATAAGGCATGAAAATTAATATAGATCAATTGAAAGAAATTTCTAATAAGGTCTTTGACGACTTTGCAAATAAAGGAATTGTGGATCTTGAAATTATGAATGATTACTATTGGTGTATCGATGATGATCAATTGTATGAAACGTCTGAAGATCCTTCTTGTTTTTCTATTGGACAGTTATCTGATGATTATCTAGATGTGATTAAAGACTGTGTTGATGAGAGTATTTCTGGACATACAGTTAAGCATTTAGCTTCGTTGTTGATGTTTTTAGCAAGTGAGTCTGTAAAGAATGAGTAAATCAATACCTTTTGTAGTTAACACTCCTTACGGAGAAAGAGATAATAGATCTGGAGAAGACTTTAATGTAGTAGACTTTACTTTAAAATCTTACGACAGAGACATTCAAGCTATAAGAATGGGAAGAAGATACTACGACCCAAAAGCTAAGTTGTTTCTTACACCAGACGGTTACTTTTTGGAGAATCCAAATGAAGTAGTTAAGTCTCAATTGTCGGGAAACTTATATTCTTATGCACGTAATAATCCAATATCCTTTATAGACCCTACTGGAAATGCTGAAGTATATGTTTGGAAGGCTATACGAAGTAAGGATAAATTCTTTTCGTTTGATCGTGTTGGCCATACAAGTATTAAATTAGACAATGGAACATATATAAGTCTATTTCCTAAAAATAGTGTAAGTAAAGAAAATGTAAAGGCTCCAGCAGATTTTAAACGTACATACAAACAAGATGTTTTGGCTGAAGGTGGGAAGCCGAATAAAGTATTTAAGATTGAGGGGCTTAATGAAAAACTAATGGATAAAACCTTTAAAGAAGTACAAAAAACATTACAGCAATATGATCTTAATGATTGTAATTGTACTGATGTTGCTAAGGATTCCCTGAGACTCGGTGGGTTGAAGATTCGTGGGGGCTCCAATAATGGTAATTTAGATTATCCTGACCAATTATCAGGACAACTAGAATCTTATAAAAATGGCAATGATGGCATTGTTGTTAAGGATATTACTCCAAATGACTAATTCTTTTATGATTAAATTATTCACGTTAGGTATATTTTTTATACTTTCTTCTTGCTCTGAAAAACTGAGTGCAGAGCAGAGAGCTGTAGAAGAATATTGTAAGGAACTTGCTTTGAAGTTTGATGATGAGTTACCGGCAGATCCTTTGTTATTAATGTCTATATCATCTGAGAAAAACTCTCGAAACTGTGAAAGTAAAGCATATATTAAGACACATAAAAATTTCGTTGATCGAATGCTTATTGGTGGTGGTCTTGTACTAAACTATGCTGGTAATATATATGAAGAGAAATCTAATAACCCAGATCTTATAAAAATGGATCGTAGTGAAGTGTTGATGATCTCTAAAAAGGGGTGGTCTAAATCTCAGAAATTAGAAAAAATCATTATTAAATTAGATGGAAAACCAGTTGTTATTGATTTAGTGAATGAAAAAGTTTGGAAGTACTAATCTGAGTCGTGGCTATCAATACTTTTGGAGAAAACATGAGAAAAACAGTTGTATTTGGAAATGGACTTGGAATGGCTCTGGACCCTGAACATTTTACGTTAGCAAGTGCTTTTAGCACTATTTGGAATGAAGAGAGTTTAGATGACATCTCTAAAAAAATGTTACTACAGTGTATTGGACAAAAGGATGATACTCCACCTCAAAGTGAAGATGAATTACTAAGATTACATTCTTTTCTTAAAAGTTTTACTGATCTTAAGTCTTTTGAAACAACAGAAATTGAAATTTTGCAAGATAAAGTTAGAAATTTCGACGTTGCTGTTAAGAAGTACTTTACTAAAGTGGCAATGTACTTTCATGGACATGATGTTAAGATATCTGATGAGTTTAAAGCCAACTTTGCACTTTTTGTGCGTCATAACTCAGCTCATGTGGCGACTTTAAGTTATGATGATCTTGTATCTCAGATGATTCTGGATGAAAGCTTGCATGTTGATGATCTTGGTAGCTCTTATGGGCCTACATTTACACTGGTTGATGGTTTTTGTGGTACCCCTTTAAAATTCTCAGAAAGAAACCTTGTGAGATTGTATGATAGTAGTAATCACTCTTGGTTTATGCATTTACATGGCTCTCCTCTTTATGTTCAAAATGGTAGCCAAGTAAATAAATTAAAAAAAAGTGAAATTGATGAAACTTTAAGTCAAGACCCTGAAGTATTAGGAAGTAATATCGTTCTACAGCATTTCGATGTTAAGGCAGAGATAATTACACAAAGTAATCTGTTGGCATCTTATTGGACGTATTTTAATCGAGCACTGTCTGAAAGTAATGAGGTTGTATTCTTTGGATACTCTGGATTTGATAAACATTTAAATATATTAATAGATATTTTCCTTGGACGTGACGGAACAACTGTAAAGGTTGTTGAGTGGAGTGGATCCAAAAATAGTAAAGAATACTGGAAAGGAAAATTAAAAAATGGAACTGATGAGAATATTGAACATGTGCCATTGGATAGTATTATGGAGTTTGAATGGAATTAACACAATTGCCACTTTATTGCCATAAAATTAAAATTGATTATCGAATTGCAATTTTTTTCTATCTTAGAGTAATTGAAAAATTAAATATGAAAATTAGTAAATACTGGGATTAAGGGATTATAATGAGAGCAGTTACATTCAATTTTGAAATAAGCAATAGATACTACGACCCTAGAGCTAAGATATTTCTAACACCAGATTCTTACTTTGTGGAAAACTATGATAAAATAAAAGAGAGTCCGGTGGAGGGAAATCTTTATAGCTATGCTGGGAATAATCCGATAAGCTTTGTTGATCCAAGTGGAGATGATGTTGAGCTTTATACAGCATTACTTTTTCATGGGTACGTAAAAGTTGATAATTCTGATGATAAAAATAGGCCCTACGAAATTCATTTCGGTCCAGCTTCTGGTGGAAAGGGAGGCTTAGGAGTATATAAAGATGTTTTTACTGGAAAGGCTTCAAAGGGAGAGGTTAGTATAACAAGAAGCAAGACTCCTTTGTCTGCAAAGGTTCCTGGTACGAGAGTAAAACTATCTCCTGAGCAAGATAAAATGGTTTTACAGTATGCAAAAACTTTACAGCAACAGGCTAAAGATGAAAAATTGAAGTATAACGCCATTGGAACAGGTAATAAATGTTCTTCCAATTGCTGGGGGGTTGCTATCAAAATAATGGGATTTGCTCAAGGATTACGCAATAGCACTAAAAATACTGAGAAAGCGAACAATAAACTCCAGGAAGATTGAATGAACATTATAAAAAAAAGTCTAATCTTTGTAATCGGATTTATTCCGATTCTAACTGTCGTTCATGTGACTTTAAGCCTTTCTCTCTATTTAACTTTGGAAATGTTTCCTGATTTTATCGAAGAGTTTTATTTTTATATTGTGTTTGTGCTTACATTAATTCTGTGTGGTTTGCTCAATAAGCATTTAGCTTGCAGGAAGAATTTTTATTTACTGTGTTGTTTTGCAATAATTTGTTTTTTTGTTGGTGTTGCTACTTTTAAACAGGGGATTACTGGAGGACTAATCAGTACATCATCAAGTCAGGACTATGATACAACGGGGTATTCTTCTGGAAATATTAGTTTGAATGCGGCTTCAAGTTGGCTTGGAGGTAAGATCGGAAAGACGTTAAGGAATCATTATGTTGAAAAATAAATTCGGTATTATTGTTTCTCTTGCATCTTGTCTTTGTTTATTTTTTTTTAGTGTTTTTGAGATGTATCAGAACGATTCCTGCTTGTCTGGTCGTGGTGGATTTACTTATTGTGGAGTTGCTGCATACGCTGGTTTGTTAGTATTGCTGCTTGGTATAGTATATCTTGTTATTGAATTGAAAAAATCTGTACCTCACTACCTATATAAAAAAAGTGAGAAAAGTGACAAGTCTCAGAAAGGTAGGCGATTTTGACTTATCTTAAATATTTAGAAACAGACCATCTAGGATCTTTAATCGAAGCAAAAGATCTTGTAAGAAACATAAACACTCCTTATGGAGAAAGAGATAACAGAATAGGAGAAGACTTCAACATAGTAGACTTCACACTTAAATCTTACGATAGAGACATCCAAGCAATAAGAATGGGAAGAAGATACTACGATCCAAAAGCTAAGTTGTTTCTAACACCAGATTCTTACTTTATAGAAAAATATAATACAGTTTTAGAAAAACCTACCTCTGCTAATTTATATTCGTATGCAGGTAATAATCCTGTAAGTAGAGTCGATCCATCTGGTGATTTGGATATAATGGGTGTTGTTTCTTTTGATGCCGGAGAGAAGTACGGAGAGAGTGCTGCTCAATTTTGGGCTGATACTGCCTATCGAGCTGAGAAAAATGGAGAAAGTTTTAAGGCTCTAGGTTCAAACTTTATGGGGGCTATGGCTTCACTGTGGACAAAAGAGACTTCTACAACAACCTTTGACACTTTATCTGGTGGTTTGTATGTGAGCCAATTTATTAAACCAAAGACTCTCTACCACTTCACATCAAAAGAGGGAGCTAGGGAAATATTAAAAACAGGGGTAATCCAAGGAGGAAAAGGCTTAACTGGTAAAGGAGTCTATGTTACAAGGTATAAAAGTCGTCTTGCAGCGAAGTTGCAAGGTGCTAAATCTACTCAAGTAAGAATTCCTTTGAGGAATGTCAAAGCTTTTAAAGCTCAACGAAACTCTATTCCGGGTATATTTAAATCGACAAAGGATGTTAAGATAAAATGAGTGATAAAGTGTTACGTGTTATAGTTCTTGGAAGTGAGGTACTATGTGCGATACTTTTTAAGTATTTGGTAGTTGGCTATACAGATCTTGTTAGTTTTTTCACATCTAATTTAACAGCTTTTCTGTTTCCCTTGATTGTTTTTGGAATCGTAGGTGAGTTTATTTATAATAAGATTAATCGCGCAAGAGATTGAATATCAAAACACTCACTTTATTATTCTTACATCTTCAAAATCAATTTTTAAAAACTCTTTCCCTTATTTTTTAGCTAGAAATTGGCTATGAAATTTAAAACACAGATAAGAAGTCTAATATGAATGGTTTAAAGTTACTTTTATTTTAGGGAGTCGTTCTTAGATGCTGTGCTTGAATAGATAGCGTATAATATCTCCTTCTAAAGACTATAGATATCTTTTAAAGCTAGTTGTTTCAGTAACTTATGTCGTATTCTTATAGAGAGCAATTTAGTTTCTATGTGTTTCTTTTTGAAAATAGTACAAAAAAACTATTTTTGTGCTATAGTGTAAATTCATGAAACTAGAGAGCTTATTACAAAAGATTAAAGCAGATACATTTTCTGTTGGAGACGCAAGTAAGGTTGGTCTTACTCGCTATTATCTTCGTAGGTTAATAGAAGAAGAATTGATCTTAGAACTTCAAAGAGGGATTTATAAGAAGGTAGATGGAGGTGAACTTGATGATATTCAAGTTCTTTCATTTGAGGTGGCTACTATCAAACTGAAAGAAAGGTCTGCAATCTGTTTATGGTCAGCTCTTTCATACTATGGCCTAACTGATGAAGTCCCTAGTAAAGTTTGGTGTTTAGTGCCATACCCCTACAGTATCCCATCTGTTAGATCAATCAGATCAAAGAACCCGAAATGGGATATAGGTATTGATAGTCATAAAAGCTTTTCAATAACAAGTATTGAGAGGACTATCGTAGATTGCTTTTTAAAACCTAGGTATGTTCCTGTATCCGAATCTTTTTCAGCTTTAAAGGTTGCAATTAAAGATAAAAAAACAAGTCTTAAAAAAGTATTAGATATGGCCAACAATTTAGGTGCAAAAGAGAAAATCCTACCATTTTTAGAGATTGTAATATGAAAAAAATTAGTGAGAAGTCGATTAATGCAAAAATAATTAATGTTGCAAAAAGTTTAGGAGTTGGTGATATTAATAGAGTTCGTATTGTCGTTGCCCTTGAGAGGCTAGTCGCAAGGTTACTTACTAGAAAATTTTTGAGTGTAAATATGGTTTTTAACGGTGGCTTTGTAATGTTAAAAACAGCTGACTCTCAGAGGTTTACTAGAGATTTAGATGCAATTATAAAAAAAGTTTCTAATGATAAACTAGACTATGAAGTAGAAGAAGCACTAAATGTCGACCTGGGAGATGGCTTTCACTTTTGGGGACTTGAAAAGCAAATAATGGATATGAATAGTGGATATAATGGAGTTCGATATACATTTCATTATAAAACAGGAGACTCTTTAAAAGATCTTAGTAAGTCAGATCGCTATCCAAGATTACATTTAGACATATCTGTAGATTTTTCACTTGGTGATCCACCTTCGCTGTTAGAGCTTGATTCAGTTACTGGACTTTATGAGCCCATTTCTTGGAGTGTGTATCCATATGAGTATATTGTTGCTGATAAGTTGCATGCTCTAGTCTCAAGAGGCGGAGATAGTACTAGAGCTAAAGATATTTATGATCTTTCAATCTTATTACCTCGGATAGAAAATTTTGATAAATTAACTAAGGCCATCACTTATATATTTAAGCTCCTTGAAACAAATATACCAACTTCCTTCTACAGTGAAGTTTCTAGTTATGATGTAACTCTTTTAAGTAGTATATGGAAAAAAATTCAATTGAATACAAATATCGGTTTTGTAGATTGTTGGAATCAATTTTTAAAGGAGCTTCAAAGATATGATGAGAGGTAAAAGTAAATTTTCCTTTAAGACAAAAGATCTTGTAAGGACATTGTAGGTCTTGAGAAATGACTCTTGATGCTATGGTTGCTATGGGAGAATATAGTGATGCCTGTGTCTGTAGACCAAGGAGAAAGAAAGTTAAAAGAAGTCCTAGGAAGTTTAGTTCTATAGCTAATGCTGTTGGTGTAATCTTTAATATGAGAGCTGCTGAGGAAAAAAGAAGAATGGATGCAATGAGAGCTAGTAACAATACTGCGAATAATAGAGTTTATAGTCCATATAATTAAAGCCATTTAAAATGACTCGCTGGTCCTTTTCCGGCTTTTTCTATAATTTTCTTTTCTAGAAAAGGTTTCAGCCGACTTCTTGCTGTGTTACTTGAGCAGTTCAAAAACTTTGCAACATCTGAAGTTTTAAATTTTTCTTGATCTTTAAAGTTATTTAAAAAGCCTAGTTCGTCTTTTTTTGTTGATTGTTTCTGTTCTCCTGGAAAGTAAATAATAACTTTTACATAATCTCCGCGTTGTTCAATAAACTCTGGTGGAGGGTTATTATTACTTTTACATTGATCTATAATTAGTGGAAGTCCGAAACCACGTTTCTCTACAAGACCTACATTTCTGGCCAGTTGTCTTAAGTTTGGGTTTCGAGAATAGGATGCTCCTGACTGAAAGTCAGTAATAGGTCCAGCAAAATTTCCTGGACTATATATCTCAAGTCTATTATCAAATAAGGCAATTTTAATTGAATCATTTATAAAATACTTTCTGTGTATTAGTGCATTTACTATGACCTCTCTAAGTACAACTTCTGGTATTAGTAGTTCTGAAGCTACGACTTTTGCACTAGTTCTTTTTACACTGCTAGTAAGTTCTTTTTTTAAGTCAGCCAATACTTCTTCTATTAATTGGAGCATAGGCGAGGAGTAGTCTTTTGTTCTTAAAATATTATCCATGTTAGTTCCATTAAACTTTGTGAATAGAACTTCAGCTCCTGTAATATATTTTGATGGCTTAGGATGAAAAAAAAGGATTCCACTATTTGTTGGTTCTAATTTGTTTGTTAAGTTGCTTCTAATTACAACTTTATCTGCAATTAGTTTTTCTTCTGTTGGAGTTTTCTCGTAATGTGAGTTTAGTACAAGAGTATCAAAATCATTTATGGTGATTAAATTATTTGTAATCGTATCATAGGTTTCTTGGGTGTTATTTCTTTGAAACTCTTCAATTAACTCTGGGGTTGCTGGCATTGCATGGGTTCCTATCCTAATATAAACCCCTTCGGGTATACCTTTTGCTTTCAGAAAGTATGGCTTCTTTCCTGTTGCAAAGACTTCGATTGCAATAACTTGTTTTTGTTGAATATTCTTTACTGTTATTTTGGGGCTAAAAAATGGAGATATACCGTTGTAAATAACTGTTGGGATTTCCTCTAGATACCTTTCTATTTCCTCCTCGTTTAGTCCTAGCACTGTACCGTCATCATCTATTCCTATATATAGTGTTCCGCCAATATCATTGAGAAATGCGATGAGCTCTCTGTTCAAATCTCTATAATTTGTAATTTTTCTCTTTAGTTCGACTTGTCTTGATTCATTTAGTATTTCATTGTAGTAGTATAGATTAAAATCACGCAAAATCACGCAAAATCACGCAAGATGACGTAAGGTTACGCAAAATCACGCAAGCACCACTAAGGATGAGGACCCTATATAGCTTTAAGTTCGTATTATAAAATACAGTTATCTTTGAGTATGTAAACCAAAGAGAAAGAAGAGCATTCGTAGATCTAAGAAAGTAAGTTCAATTGCAAAACCTGTTGGAGTAATCTTTAATATGAAAGCAGCATAAGAGAAGAAAAAAATGGATGCAATGAGAGCCTGTAACAGTAAAGCTGTTAGTGGTAGAGTTTATGGTCCTCACAATTAAGGTTTTAGGAGCCTTTTAGTTTCTCTGTAATATATGTTTATTTTTTTAGACTCTATTGTTGTTCAGAGCTATCTAAGATGACTTGTCTTGATCCTCTTTATTTTTCATATTTTTTGTATAGAGTAGATCACTCAGAGTAATTTGAGTATCAGTACTCGATATGGCGAAGCAAAAATAAGACTGACTGGTTAGAGGGTTATAAGTTGTTAAAAGTACATTGGCGATTTCTTTCATAGTTGTATTTAGTATACAATATATGTATACTAACAATCATTATGAATGTGGATGTGAAGTTTATCAATTTATTTAATAAACTCTCTTTGGATCAAAAAGGAGTTTTTACTCTATTAGATCTAAAAATGATTATATCTCCAACTTCAAAAGTTGATTTGTACCGACAAATTAAAAAGCTTATAGATCAAAGTCTCATCTCTAATGTATGTCGAGGTATATATGTTGCTTCTGAATTTTCAATCGAAAGTCTTGTTCTCGCTATTAGACCAAGTGCTCTTTTTAGTCTTGAATACGCTTTAGCCTTTCATAATATGATAGGTACCTATACTAATCAAAAAGTAAGGCCGATTATCTCTACTAATACAAAGACGATAAGAGGTGAGAAGTTTATAATTGATTTTAAAAAAATGAAGACCAACCTAATGTTTGGATTTGAGATTATTAATGGAGTGAGAATCGCGTCTAAAGAGAAGGCCTTGCTTGATACGTTATATTTCTACCAGTCTGGAACAAAGTTCTATTTTGATATATATAGCGATATTGATTTAGATGGAATTGATAGAAACTTGATAAAAGAGTATTTAAAACACTATAAAAACCCTAAATTTATTCGCTTTGTTGAGGATTATTTAAATGATTAAAGTACCTCCTTTAAAAAATAATGATGAATTTTTCGTTTATCTTTTGCATTTGATTACTGAAGAGTTTGAATCTGAAGCAGTATTGAAGGGAGGAATGGTCTTGAAACTATTAGGTTCTACAAGGGAAACCTTAGACCTTGATTATACATTTGTTCCTTTTAAATCTAAAAAAGATGTTCTTGAAAGAATTAAATTTTTATTCCTAAATTTGGAGGGAATTAAAAGTGAAATAAGTACAAACTCCAAAGCAATAAGAGTGAACCTATCTAAAGGACTTTTACGAGCACAAATAGAGATAAATGTGGCCTTAGATTTAAAAACTGAGGTTGTAAGTACAGCTAGTATAATTGGAGATGCAAGTCCATTTCCAGCTCGTATTATAAGGATTATGAGCTTAGATGTTGCTTTATCTAATAAACTTGCTGCTTGGAATGAACGGCGATTGATTAGAGATTTGTATGATATTTATTATTTTGTAAGTATCCATAATCTTAAACCTGATTGGAATGTATTAGAGAGTCGCTTAAATAATATTGAGTCGAAAATACCAAAGTTAAAAAAGATAAAAAGTATGTCTTTTACTCAGTTTACTGATGCTCTTGAACTTGAAATTAAAAATTTAACTCAAGAGAGAATTGAGACTGAGTTAGAGGGACTTGTTAGTCATACTGAAATTCCTGGACTCGCTTACAGAATCAGAATAGCCGTGAAGAGCTTGATATTGAACTTGCAAGCTAGAGCTGATTTAGAAGCTTAAAAATTTTTATAACCAAAATGACTTTACCAATCAAGTGGGTATACTTTTTAATCATGATGTAAGTGATCTTAAATCTGAAAAAAATCGTGTTGGAGATTTTCAATTTAAAGTTATCTCAAAGTCAGATTTATTAAAAATGAAAAAAAAATCCGGTCGAGATAAAGATTTAATTGATCCTCAGTTATTACATGCTTTTAAACTCAAGTTTGAGCTAGGTAAAAGGCCCTATACAACAAAGATTAAAGAGCTCATGCAAGATTTTTTAGATAAGGGCAAGTAAGCTATAGGGTGCTGAATTTATCTTTCTCTGTAAAGTCGACCGGTTAGTTTCTTTTTATACGTACTTTTATGAATCCATCCAGTTTTTCTAATTTTGTAAAACGTATAAAGTTTTATTGAAAAAATGACTGTTTATTGCCATTTTTCATTAAATATGGCACTATATAGCTATGTTTTATCAAAGAATATTGAATTTACAGTCACTTATAGAGCAAAAGAGTCACTTCCTATTAGGCCCTAGATCGACAGGTAAATCTTCCCTCATTCGCAAATCATTTGAAAGTAAACTTTATATAAACCTACTTGAGCAAGATACTTTAAGAGAATTCCTAGTTAGACCATCTCGAATTCGTGAAGTTATCGATGCAAAAAACTTAAGAGAAGGTGAACTTATTATAGTTGATGAAATTCAAAAAGCTCCAAAGCTTTTAGATGAAGTACATCTACTAATAGAAGAGAAAGGTTTAATTTTTCTTCTTACTGGTAGCTCTGCAAGAAAGTTAAAAAAAGGAGCTGCGAACTTGTTGGCCGGAAGAGCATGGATGGCCAACCTATTTCCACTGTTATCTCGTGAAATAACCGACTTCGATTTAATTCGTTATTTAAACATTGGTGGCCTGCCCCAAGTTTATACATCTTCTTATCCATCAAAAGAATTAAAAAACTATGTGAATCTATATATTAAAGAGGAAATTCAAGAAGAAGGACTTACTCGAAAGTTAGATCAGTTCCTCATTTTTTTTGAAAGTATTGGTTTAATGAACGGTGAGGAATTAAATTATCAGGGCTGGGCTTCCGATACAGGCGTTCCAAGAAAGACACTTCAAAGTTATGTCGAACTGCTTCAAGATACATTGATGGCATTTGAACTACCGGCTTTTAGAAAAACAGTTACACGAAAAGCTGTGTCTCGTTCTAAGTTTTACTTATTTGATGTCGGTGTTGCAAATTATATGGCCAAAAGAGGAGAGATCCAAGAAGGGAGTTCTGACTTTGGAAAAGCATTTGAACACTTTGTAATACAAGAGTGTAGAGCTTTAAATATGTATTTAGATTTTGATTGGAAATTAACATACTGGAGAAGTCACTCAAAGATGGAAGTCGATTTGTGCTTAGATCAAGTTTGGGCCTTAGAAATTAAATCCTCCAGTCGAATAACTGATAAGCACCTAAAAGGATTAAAAGCTTTAAGAGAAGAAGGCCTGTTTGAGAATTATGGTGTTATATGTTTTGAAACAGAAAAACGTATAGTGGATGGAATTATAATATGGCCATGGAAAGAGTTTTTTCAAAATGTATTTTTAATAAAGTAGACTAAACTGAAGTTAAAAACCTATCAAAATTAAAGTGGAGCTGAACTTTTTTACTATATTATTTTCTATAGAGGCCAATTTTAGTCGAGTACCCTGCAAAATGTGAGTAACTAATTTCTCTCTCGACTAATCGGGTATATGAACTAAAATAGCTTAAGTAAAAAAATAAAATAAAGAAGAGGATATATATGAAAATTTCAGTAATAGGTACAGGGTATGTAGGTCTTGTGACAGGAGTGTGTTTTGCAGAAATGGGGAACCACGTAACTTGTATAGATATAGATGAATCTAAAGTACAAAAAATGAAAGACGGTAAATGTCCTATATATGAACCAGGTCTTGAAAACTTAATGCAAAACTCCATAAGTGATAAAAGAATAAGCTTCTCAACTTCTTATGACTCGATAAATGAAGCTAAAGCTGTATTTATGGCCGTTGGTACTCCAAGTCGTGATGATGGAAGTGCTGACTTAAAATATTTATATGCAGCCTTAGATGATCTTGTTCCATTTATTAAAGACGGTCTAGTAGTTGTTCTTAAGTCTACAGTACCTGTTGGAACTGGGGAAAACGTTAAAAAATATCTAAGTGATAAAACCGATAAAAAATTTATTGTTGTTAATAACCCTGAGTTTTTAAAAGAGGGATCAGCTGTCGTAGACTTTATGAAACCAGAAAGAGTTATTATTGGTACTGATGACAACTCAGCTTTTAGTCTTATGGAAAAGCTTTATAGACCTTTTATGCGCCAGCAAAATAGAATAATTAGAATGAGTAATCTCTCTGCAGAGATGACTAAATACGCGGCAAACTGCTTTTTAGCTACAAAAATTTCTTTTATGAATGAAATAGCAAGGCTTTGCGATAAAACAGGAGCAGACGTAACTGAAGTTAGATCTGGTATCTCTACTGACTCAAGAATTGGAGCTCAATTCCTTTACCCTGGACCTGGTTATGGTGGATCTTGTTTTCCAAAAGATGTGAAAGCGCTTGTTTATACAGCTAAACAATACGACATGGAATTAGAAATTGTTAATGCAACTGAAGAAGTAAACGCACTTCAAAAACTTTATATGTTTGAAAAAGCAAAAGCTCACTTTGGTGACTTAACTAATAAAACAATTGCAATTTGGGGAGTGGCATTTAAAGCAAACACTGATGACATTAGAGAAACCCCCGCTATCTATATTACTAAAGCATTAAAAGAAGCTGGAGCTAAAGTTAGATTTTATGATCCAATTGCAAGTGATAACTTTGAAGCATTCTCAAAAGAAAACTCTTTAGATGCTGTTAAAGTAGAAAGTAAATACGAATGTCTTAATAATGCAGATGCATTAATGATTTTAACTGAGTGGAAAGAATTTAGAGCTCCTGACTTCTCTGAAATTAAAAATAAGCTTAATGCTCCTGTAATTTTTGATGGAAGAAACCTTTACGATACTGAAACAGTTCTTGAAGAAGGTTTTAAGTACTATGCTGTAGGTAAGAGAATATAGCTATTTAAGTTAAATCAGATACTTATGATGTATAAAGACCTTGCAAACCATCCATATCCTGATGTATCATCTGGATATGGATGGTTTGAGGC
The DNA here is from genome assembly GCA_937923325.1 of uncultured Bacteriovoracaceae bacterium. The sequence goes on along the minus strand of CAKZUQ010000013.1, from coordinate 30,104 downwards.
GGAATGAATATAATAAAATAGATACACTTTTAGAGCTGTTTCCAGTGGTATTAATACTAGGTGTAAGGCAAAGTGGTAAGACTACTATATCAAAACAAGTACGTCCTAATTGGAAGTACTTCGATCTTGAAAACAAGTCAGACTATGACTATTTAAGTTCAAATTTAGATTTCTTTTTCAAAGAATATTCATCCTCTATAATTATTGATGAGGCTCAGGAGTACCCTGAGTTATTTAGACAACTTAGAGGCGTTATTGATAGCGATAGAAAGAAAAATAATCGCTTTATTTTAACCGGGTCAAGTTCTCCTGAGCTTATTAAGCATGCAAGCGATACTCTCGCTGGTAGAGTTGGAATTTTAGAATTAGGTACTTTAAAAAGGAATGAGGTTAAAGCTAATAAGCTTCCTGATTTTTATAAAATTTTCAAAGAAAGAGTATCTGAAGAGAGCCTTGATGAGTTAAAACAAATTGAGGTCGGTGAAGAAGATATTATTCAGGATCTTTTAAAAGGTGGTTATCCAGAGCCCGTACTTTCGAGTAATGAATTAAAGTATGATTTGTGGATGAATAACTATTTTAAGACATACGTTGAAAGAGATATTAGAAAGCTATTTCCTAAGTTGGATACTATAAAGTTTAGACGATTTATATCTATACTCTCTGAGCTATCAGGGAATATAATTAACAAAGCTCAACTTGGAAGATCTTTAGACATTAATGAAGTGACTGTTAGGGACTATCTTGAAATTGCTGATAAAACTTTTGTTTGGAGAATTATACCCTCATATGAAAAGAGTAAGGCAAAATCGATTATTAAGATGCCTAAGGGGATAATGAGAGATACTGGATTATTGCACTTCCTATCTAATATAAAGTCTAGAGAAGATATATTAAGGTCTCCAAATTTAGGTCAAAACTTTGAGTCTTATGTGATCGAAGAGTTGATCAAAGGAATAAACTCACTAGTTAGTGTAACTAACTTTAAATACTACTACTATAGAACAAAAGCTGGTGCAGAAGTCGATATCGTCCTAGAGGGAAGTTTTGGACTTCTACCTGTTGAGATTAAATTTGGTCAATCTACAAATGCTAAACAAGTAATATCGCTTAAGAAGTTTATAAATGAAAATAATTGCTCTTTTGGAATTGTAGTGAATAATTCTCAAGAAATTAGAATGATATCTGAAAAAATAATTCAAATCCCTGTTAGCCTAATATAGATAGCTCTGTAAAATTAGCGCTTTGAGTATTTTTTTCTTAAAAATTTGGATCTATCTCGTTATTCTCCTAAAGATCTTTTCAAAAAAGCATGTTATAAAAAGACAAATCAAATTGTTCAAAGGATATATTAATGACTTTTCTTAAGAGTGGGGGAATTGCTTCTTTAAAAGCAGATTTTCTAAGTGGTTTAACCGTTGCGTTGGCCTTAGTTCCTGAGGCAGTGGCCTTTTCATTTGTAGCAGGAGTAGACCCTTTAGTTGGGCTATATGCTGCTTTTATCGTAGGACTTATTACTTCTATTTTTGGTGGAAGACCAGGAATGATTTCAGGTGCAACTGGTGCTCTTGCTGTCGTAATGGTTTCACTTGTAAGTGATCATGGAGTTGAGTACCTATTTGCAACAGTTCTATTAATGGGAATTATTCAAGTTTTAGCTGGTGTGGCCAAACTTGGTAAGTTCGTCAGGCTAATCCCTGCTCCAGTAATGATTGGATTTGTTAATGGGCTTGCAATAGTAATTGGTATGGCCCAGTTATCTCAATTTAAATATAAAGATGCCTTAGGAAATATGAGTTGGTTACCCCAAGATCAGTTAATGGTTATGCTTGGTTTAGTTGCTTTAACAATGGCCATAATTCATTTCTTACCTAAATTAACTAAAGCCGTTCCATCTACTCTAGTTGCAATTGTCTCTGTTACTCTTTTAGTTATATTTACGGGAATTGATACGAGAACAGTTGCTGATCTAGCTAGTATTAGTGGTGGACTTCCAAGTTTTCACATTCCTCAAGTTCCATTTGACTTTGGAACACTTGGAATCATTTTTCCTTACGCTTTAATATTAGCATCGGTTGGATTAATTGAATCATTGATGACACTTCAACTTGTTGATGACATCACTGAAACAAGAGGGCATGCGAATAAAGAATGCATGGGACAAGGTCTTTCAAATATCATATGTGGTTTCTTTGGAGCTATGGGAGGATGTGCAATGATCGGTCAATCTATGATCAATGTTAACTCTGGTGGAAGAGGAAGAGCTTCAGGAATCACCGCTGCTTTGGCATTACTCTTTTTTATCGTTGTTGCTTCTAGTCTAATTGAACTTATACCTATTGCAGCTTTAGTTGGAGTAATGTTTATGGTTGTTATAGGTACCTTTGAGTGGATGAGCTTAAAGCTAATAAATAAAGTTCCTAAATCAGATATCTTTAATATTATCTTAGTTACTTCTTTAACAGTGATCTTTGATTTGGCGATAGCCGTATTCGCTGGAGTAATCTATGCAGCTCTTCAATTTGCTTGGATGAAGTCTGAAAGAATTTTTTCTAAAGAATCTACTGATCAAGATGGTAAAAAGAATTATGAACTGTCTGGCCCACTATTTTTTGGATCTGTTCAAAGTTTTATTGCTTTATTTAATCCAAATGAAGACCCTAAAGAGGTAGTTATCGATTTTAAAAACTCTAAACTATGCGATTATTCTAGTATCGAAGTTGTAAATTCAATTGTAGATAAGTATAAAAAAAGAGATAAAACAGTTTATGTTAAAAACCTAAGTCCTGACTGTAAGAGCATTATTGCTAAAGCAGGGGATCTATTCGAGGCAAAAGTTCTTTAGTGAAAACAATTGTTGTTCATTCTGGTGGGATGGATTCATCCATATGTTTGGCCCTTGCTGTTAAAAAGTATGGGTATGAAAATGTTTTGTCTTTGGGTTTTTCCTATGGGCAAAGACATGAGAATGAACTTCAAAATGCTCAAAAAATCAGTGACTACTTTAAAGTTAAACGAGTAGTTATTGATCTAAATTGTCTCAATGAAATCACTGATAATGCATTAATAAATAAAAGTCTTAAAATTAGTCACACTAAAGGAGAGGCTCCAAATACCTTAGTGACTGGAAGAAATGGACTGATGGCCAGAGTTGCGGCCATACATGCTGATCACTTGAAGGCCAACTCCATTTACATGGGAATAATTGAAGTAGAAGAGGCCAACAGTGGCTATAGAGATTGTTCTAGAAAATACATGGATTTAGTAGAAGCAGCTTTAAGGTTAGATTTTGATAATGAGGATTTTTCGATCGAAACACCCTTAGTATTTTTAACAAAAAAAGAAACTTTTGATTTAATTGAAAATAAAAAAGATTTACTCTATCTAGTTGAAAACACAATCACATGCTATGAAGGTTTACCTAAAGAGGGCTGTAAAGTCTGTCCAGCATGTGAACTTCGAAATAGTGGACTTTTGGACTACGTTAAAGATAATCCAAATTTTTCATTTAGTTATATGGAAAAATTAAATAATTAAAAAGAATTCAATATCTTAGCTCATCAACCGATAAGAAAAGTGATGAGTTATCTTAGTAGAGTATTATCATTCACACTTCTTATATCCATATGTATGGAGCCTACCTATGCAGGTGGAGCTAATTGGATGTCTAAAGTATTTAAGCCGAAGTCACTAAATCCTTGTGAAGCTTCTTTTGCTAGCTTTTTAAATGATAAACTTCCATCTCATATTATTGATACACCTACTTTAAATATGTGGGACCCTAGGTTTAATGCGATAGAGTTTGTAGATAACTTTAAGGTACTTGCTACTAAAAAAGAAAAGCTTAAAGCTTTAGCAGATTTAAAGTCATTGGTCTCTAAAGATCAAGATCTTGTAAATAGTATTTCAGATATTTCAAATGAATTAGTTAAAAGAAAAATGCTCACTAGAAACGAGCTTAAAAGTATACTTTTAGATAACACGGATACAAGTAAAGCTCGATTTTACTTTTCAAATACTACTAAAAAATTTATTGGTAAAATAGAAGTTAATCCAGATAAAAAAGCATTTGTTGATCAATTTTTAAGCTCTCAAGATATAAGTAAATCTTTAAAAAAAGAATATTCTGATATTTTAATGTTTTCTTCAAGAACAGTTGAAGAGTTTGAGTACGCTGTCTCTAAAGGTTTAAGTTTAAGGGGAGACAAAAAATCTTTAAAGCAATTCAAAGAGTATTTAGACTTTCTTGATGCTGCAAAGCCTTCTCAAATGAAAAAAGCATTTAAAAATATTGATGAGATTTATGACTTTAACTACAGGCATAATGCTATCAGCTACTCTTCTAGTTCACTGTTAAATCCTAGAAAAAGATTTTTAATTCAAAAAAGTAGAGTTAGAAGCTATGAAGGTAGAAGAATAAAACAAATTGAAAAGAAATTAGCAAAAACAAATAGCGGTAAACCCTTAACGAAACAACATAAACAAAGAGCTCTTAGACAAGCTAAGGGTGAGAGTCTTGTGTTTGGAAGACTTTTAAATGGTTGTAATGGAAAGGGAGGGAAAACTCTAAAGACTGCAGCTAAAAAGTTTAGTCGTTTTAAACTCGGTTTGGCCCTAACTGCAACACCCACGTTTTATTATTTAAAAAATAGCGATAAGTTAGATAAAAAATCTGAAAACTTTGATAGGTATTGGTTTGAAAGACTTGGATATGAAATGGGACTTTCATTAATATTTACAGCTGTAGGAAATAAAATATTTACAAGTACAAGCACTAGCTTTTGGGGAAAATACTTCAAAGGATATATCAATTTTGGAGCTTTAGACGCAGTATCGGCTTATGGGTATGATGCTATGTTTGGTTCTAAAGGTTATGGAGCAATTCTTCAGCAATTTTATAGAAGTGATTTACCTGGTGAGAAGGCTACACCTTTAGAAAGTGAGTACAATAAACTTGTAAATAGTGAACACTTTGATAAAGATATTAAAGAAATGTACGCCTTTTTAGAAAAAAGAAGTAAAGACATTAATTTAAAAAACAAGCTAAATAAGTATTTTAATTTATACACATATAAAAGTGGTGACGATAAAGACAGAATTACTCAGGAAGATTTAGAAACTGAAGAGGGTAGAGAGGTTTTAATGGAACTGCTGGCCGAGAAGATGTATGCCGAAAATATGGGGCAATGGGAAATGTTTCAGTCGGGTAACACTGGCGCAGATAGATGGCTATTTTATAGAGCTAGAAATTCTTTTTGGGATATAAAGGGACTTATTTCGAACTTAGCTATTTTTCAAATTATGTGTAGAATGCCTCTAGGTAAGGCTTCATGGGGATTAATCTTAGGAATCGTGGTTGCGAATGAAATGTTATCTGGTCCAACGTACGAATACCGACGTGAAGCGATCAACCAATAAATAATATTTAATTTTGAAAAGAAAAGTTTTTAGCATATACTTTTATTATGAAAAAACTACTACTAATCACTACTACTTTTATTCTAACTATTACTCCTTCTTTTGGTTTTGACTTTAAAAAGTTAATAACTGAAGACTTTAAGTACGGACTTCATGCTGGAGTCGGACAAGTTTCTATAAGTGAAGACAATGATTTTAATTCAGAGTTAGATTTTACCTATGTAAACTTTGGTGGAGGCTTCAGGTATCAATTAAACGAAACTTATACTTTAGGTGCTAGTTTGTCCTTTAAAAAATTCGTAAAATTAGATTACTCTCAAGACGATAAAAATGGATCGACTACTGATTTAACAACTTATTCTGATTTAATGTTTTCTATTTCTAGAAAATGGAAAAATTTTATCCTCACAGCTGGATATGATAATCTCAATTATTTTGTTGGAGCTAGAGAAGATGTAATTGAACCCGTTAGAGTCGACAGAGCTTCTGGTAAAGCTAGTTGGTTAAAATTTCAAGAGAAAAACTTCATTCCTAGCTTAAAGATTGGTGTATTTATTCCTGTTTCTGATGATGTTAGCGGTGTTGATTTTAACCTTTCTGGAAAGTATATAATCACTAAAGATAAGAAGTTATCTGTAGATGCTTATCTATATCATGCTGTTTTAAAGGCAAATGATAACGCCTCAGACTCAATGGCATACGGAATTTTAATGGGTTATAGCTTTAATTAAGTTTGTAATTTTTTCACTTTAATCGAATAAAATCTAAAAGCAACGTAACATGGAATAGAGGTATTTTATGTTACGTTTTTTTATGTCATTTTTATCAATCACTTATTGGACAACAAAGCTTTCACTACTGTTATATGTAGTTCAGTATTATCTTAATTAAGAAGAGATTGGAAATCATCCATTTTTAACTTACCATCGAAGAATTTATCTTCATCAGACGCCATTAAATCTTTAAAGAGTTCACGCTTAGTATTTTGTAGAACTAGTACTTTTTCTTCGACAGAGTTCTTTATAATAGGTCTGTAAACGGTTAAGTTATTCTTTTGTCCAATTCTGTATGCTCTATCTACAGCTTGATTTTCTACAGCTGGATTCCACCAAGGATCCATTAAGAAAATATAGCTGGCCGCAGTTAGGTTTAGACCAACACCTCCGGCCTTTAAGCTGATAAGGAAAATTTTAGCATCTCCATCTTGAAAACGATCTACTTCTGACGCTCTCTTTTTAAGAGTCTGAGATCCATCTATCCTAGCATAGTCCCAACTTCTTTCTTTTACTTTATTTTGAATAATATCTAGGTAAGTTGTAAATTGAGAGAAGACTAGAACTTTATGTCCTTCTTCCATTAGTTGCTCTAAGTTCTCAACAAGGAAATCAACTTTTGTACTCATCATAAATTGATGATTTTGCCAAAGGCATAGTTGTCTAAGTAGAAGTAAACTCTTAAGAATTTCACTATATTTTCTACCTTTTTGAACTTCATCCATTTTCTTTTTAATAGATGCAAGAGTTGAAACGTAGTGTTCTCTTTCTTTTTCATTAAAGTCTAAGTAAACGATATTTTCATTCTTTTCTGGAAGTTCAGTTAAAACTTCATCTTTTGTTCTTCTTAAAATAAATGGCTTAACAGTTGTTCTTGCAAGTAGACGACTCTTTTTTGTTGATGTCGTTTTAAGAAAGCTCATCTCACCCCAAATACCAGGAATACTTAAGTCCATGATATTATAAAACTCCGAAAGATCATTTTCTACGGGAGTACCTGTAATACATATTCTAAAGTTACCTTGAAGAGTTCTTGCTGCAACAGCTCCTTGAGATCTAATGTTTTTAAGGTGTTGAACTTCATCCATAATAATAACGTCAAAGTTTATGTCTTTAAAAGTAGAGTAAGCCTCTTTTTTCATGATTCCATAACTTGTAAGGACAATCTTTTTATTAATTTCTTTTCCTCTTTCTGTTCCGTAGTAAACTTGGTACTCAATATCAGAAAATTTCTTAATTTCATTTTGCCAGTTAACTAGTATTGATACAGGACAAACGACAAGCACTCTATCAACTCTATCAATAATACTTTGTAAGAACATAATTGTTTGAAGCGTCTTCCCAAGACCCATGTCATCAGCAAGGCAAGCTCCAAATTTGTTTTCAAATAGAAAGCGAAGCCATTGGTAACCTGTTACCTGATAGCTTCTGGCCAAGTCTTGATACCTCGTAGGTAAATCATATGAAGGCATCTCTTTAAGATTTTGAAGATCTTCACATAATTTTTCCTCTTCAGGAGTTAGTGCTCCTGTAATACCGTGTTTTTTTAATTCAAATAACTCAAAGATCCTTGCTCTTTTAAAGTTTAAAGCAAATTTCTTAATGTTATCACCAGAAGTTTCAGATCCTGTTTTTTCATGAAGAGTATACTTTTTCATGAATTTTAGTAGTTCTTTTTCTTTATTTTCAAGAATGACTAATCCAGCAGATGTAACAAGATAGTCTTCATTTGATCCAGCATTCTTAATAACTTCATAATCATTATCAGTAATGATCAAACTTAAATCGAACCAATTTAAGTTACTTTTCTCTCTTTCAAACCTAATGTTTGAACTCCAAGTCTTTATTTCATTTTTATCATAAAATATAGATGCGTTTATTGGTTTTAAAAATGTATACAGAGCTGCAATATTATTTAGAACTTGGTTTTTTGCTACTTGAAAAGTAATTTTATTTTCATTTGGATCTCTAAAAGAATGTCTAGAAGCATTGAAACCAAAACATTTATATAAACTCTTATATATTAATAAAAACTTTTCTCTACTTGTGTAATAGATACATTTTCTTTTGGCATCAACATGGATAAGAGTTTCATTGTTTAGGATGTAATCTATTAGATTTGTGATTTTCTTTTTTGAACTCGAAGAATAAACGAATTTTTTATATTCGTTAGAGTCAAATTCTAAAGAATGTACAAAATGTTCAATAAATTCAAAAGATGAGTTCTTTGTTCTAAAAGTAGAAAGAAGTCCTCCTTCATTTAACATTAAATTAAAAAACGATGGTGCTTGTATTAATTTTTCTTCATTATCGTAAATTTCAATATCAACATTTAAATAACTCTTTCTACTAGATTGATTTATAGAATATCTATAGTTCATTTCAACATAATCAATCTTTTTTAAAGGAGTATCCTCTAAGAAAAATTCAATATTAGGATTTTCTTCTAAGTTTGAAACCCATTTATAAAATATATTAATATCTTGAAGAGAACCTTCTAATAGTATTTTCTTGATAAATTCTTTTATTTGTACAGGTAGAGTAAAGGCCGTACCATCATCCCAATTGTATAAGTATAGATATTCAAAGAGTGAAATCTTCTCGTAAACTTTATCATCTTTAGTAAAAGAAAATAGAGGAAAGTGTAAATTTTGATTATTGTGTATATGTTCAAATTCTTTAAGCGTAGAAGCATTAACAAAGTTTACCTTTAAGACTCCACTTAGTTCTTCTGCAATAGGGAAGTGAGCAATACTCTTATTTGTTAATAAATATTGTAAAGAAGAGTAAGTACTGTTTGCATTTGCTCCAAGCAGCTTATTTGCATTAGGAATGATCCTTCCATAATCTGATACGTGAACTCCACCACCATTTATAAATACATTTGCTTGCAGTGATTTTGAAGAGTTGTCAGCAAGTGTTTCTTTAGCACTTTGATTTTGATGGAATTTTAAAAATAAAGCAGCTCCATGGTAACAATGTTTTTCTTGAGTCCATAGTAAACAATTACAATTACTTGTTATGAAACCTTCTGGTTTTTCTTCTGATTTTTTAAACGTTACTCTTGCCTCAGCATTATTTCCATCTTTAATAAGACCACTGATAATAAAGTATCTTTCAGTGCTTCCTTTTTGAAAAGAGATGTTTATATTCGCACCTTCAATAATTCTTTGTGCTTTTATAACATCAGTTCTTACGAAAAATTTTTCAGCTTCTGCTATGTCTTTTGGATTCAATAAACTTGCGTAGTTCATATAATTTAATGCCTCTAAGGTTTTTTACAAGGGCATTATTATACACTCAAAGCTCCCAAGTGAGCAAAAAAAAGGGCCATTGTTAGGCCCTTTTAAACTTGAGTAATTTGATTTGTTTTTTTAGTTGTCTACATATGACTTTAAAAGCTTAGATCTACTCGGGTGTCTAAGCTTTCTAAGAGCTTTGGCCTCAATTTGTCTAATACGCTCTCTTGTAACAAAGAAGTCTTGTCCAACTTCTTCTAGAGTGTGATCTGACTTTTCTCCAATTCCAAATCTCATTCTTAGAACTTTCTCTTCTCTAGGAGTTAAAGTACTTAAAACAGACCTTGTTTGCTCTGAGAGATTAATACTTGTAACTGCCTCTGCTGGAGATATTATCTTCTTATCTTCAATAAAGTCACCTAAAGATGAATCCTCTTCCTCTCCAATTGGAGTTTCTAAAGATATCGGCTCTTTTGAAATTTTAAATACCTTTTTAACTTTATCAACACTCATTTCCATCTTTTCTGCAATTTCTTCTGGTGTCGGCTCTCTACCTAACTCTTGAATTAATTGTCTAGAAGTTCTAGCAAGCTTATTGATAGTTTCAATCATGTGAACTGGAATTCTTATTGTTCTACCTTGATCTGCAATAGCTCTTGTAATTGCTTGTCTAATCCACCAAGTTGCATAAGTTGAAAATTTATACCCTCGTCTATACTCAAACTTATCAACAGCTTTCATTAGTCCAATATTTCCTTCTTGGATTAAATCTAAAAATTGAAGTCCTCTGTTTGTGTATTTTTTTGAAATAGATACAACTAGTCTTAAATTTGCTTCAACAAGTTGACTCTTTGCTTTATCCGCTTTTTCTTCACCTTTAGTGATGATGTTATAAACAGTTTCGATATCTTCAAATGCCATACCAGCATCTATAGAAAGTCTTCTTAATTTTCTTATTACATCTTCTTGATTTCTAAGCATTTGCTCAATTTTTGTATCACTTGTATATAAGTGACGAGCAAGTTTTCTTTTAAATGCATCATCTTCTAAAACTTTGTCATAAAGTTCTCTATATTGAGTGTCATTTTCAACTTCTAAGAACTTAAAGATTCTATCTTGTTGAGCGTATAATGACTTAAACTGAAGATAGTAACTCTTAACTGGCTCTGTGAAGCTATTGATTATTTTTCTGTTAAAAGTAAGAGCAATAAGCTCTTCTTCAACTTTTTGCATTGTTTTGTTTTCTGATTTTGTTAATTTTCTTAAAGTTCCATCTTCATTTACAATTTCTGAAATAAGTTGAATAACATTGTCACATACTTGAAATAATTGTTTTTTGTAAACATTGATTTCTTTTTCACTCGACTCATCATCTAAACCACGAACAAGGTCTTTTATATATTCGCTTTGATTTTCAGCAGCGTTAACTTTGTCTTTTAGCTTAGAGATTTCTTCAAGAGCATGTTTTGAATTAAGACAAGAAAGAACGATTTCTTTTTCTCCCTCTTCAATTTCTTTTGCTATGACTACTTCGCCTTCTCTTGTTAAAAGAGCTACTGACCCCATTTTCTTAAGGTATAGTTTTACTGGGTCAGAAGACGATGACTTAAGCTCTTTAGCTTCTGAAGCACTTAGAGCATCACCGATAAGTTCAAGCTCTGTTTGTTCAGTGTCTGATTCGTTTTCATCTTGATCTGCAAAGTTTACAGGAATGTTCATGTCTTCTAGTTTTTCTAGAATGAAATCTATTTCAGAAGCCAAGACAATACTTGCAGGAATTGCGTCGTTAATTTCTTCAGGAGTTAAAAAGCTTTGCTCTTTTCCTTTAAGGATTAACTTTGAGAATTCTTTTGTGTTTAAGAATGCTGATACAATTGACATTTAGGTCTCCGTTTATTTATTGGCCCTAGTGAACTCGATAAACTTTTTATCGTGTTCAGTTATTAGCCTTAAAATTTCTTTACTACTTTCTTGTGAGATAGCTTCTTTTTGTTGCTTAACAAGCTTCTCTCTTTTTAATTTAAACTCTTCCTTTTTTAAGTTAAATAATAAGTCTGATAATAACTTTGTAATAACTTTTTCATTTAACTTTGTTGGAGCATAATCAAATAAAGCCTTGGCCAAAATATTTTTAAGTCCAGGACTTAGCTCATCATCTTCAAGCTTTGTTTTAATAACATTGATATAGTCTGAATCATCTATTTCCAGATAGATATCTTTAAGCCATCTAATTAATCTTTGTACCTCATTATTGCCTATAAAATCAAGTATTTCCGTGATTTGATCACTTTGAAGGCACTCTGGATGGATAATCAGCTGACTAACCACATGTTGCTGTGATTTCTGCAATTCTTGTTCCACTTTTAAAGGCATATGATGCTCTTCATCAGCTTCGTGAAAATATTCATCGCCAGGCATTGGAGGAGAATCTTGTAACTGTTCTGGTATTGATTGTTGAACTATGGTTTCTGGCTTTTTGTACCTAGCGTATCTCTCTTTTTTAGACTCTTCACTTTTTATAAACTTTTTGTAAGTAGATGATATGTCTTCTGAGCTAGACTTAAGGCCTAACGAAATACTCGCATTGATGGCCTTTTCAACTGCTAATAAAGAATCTCCGAGAGGGGATATGATTACGAAAATTTCATTTAAAATTTCTAGTTTTTGATCTGTTGCACTAGGAATTGGCTTTGGTATTGTATCTTGGATTAAAGAGTCTAAAAATACCGGTGCATTTTCAATCCTATCTAGTAATTCAAGTCTGCCAAATTCATTCAAGAAGTCATCCGGATCTTTTGATGGAGCAAAACTTATAAACTTAGGAAGAACGCCTTGCTTCATAAAGTGTTCATTGGCCCTAATCATACCTTTCATTCCTGCATCATCGTTATCCATGGCCAAGTATATATTCTTGGTTATATTACTGAGAATCTTTGCAGAGTTAACGCCAAATGCTGTACCCATGGTTCCAACAGTATTGTTAAAGCCAAATTGGTGCATGACAACAGTGTCCATATTCCCTTCGACTAATATCGCTTGGTCTTTATCTCTGATATGTGACTTAGCAATATGATGGCCGTATAAGATATTTCCTTTATCAAAAATAAATGATTCACCAGAATTTAGATATTTTGGCTTTTGATTTTCTAAAACAGCTCTACTCGAAAAACCTCTAACATTTCCAAAGTGATCCCAAATAGGAAAGACAACTCTATCTCTAAAAAAATCGTAGTCGCCTCGACCATTCACTCCTTCTCTGATTATACCCATCTCTTTTCCAACAGATAGAGCAAAGTCTCTATCTTTTTGATTTGGAATACTTTTTAAATAAGAAATTAGTGCATTGTTTCCGGGAGCAAATCCTAATGAGAAAGAACTTACTGACTCATCATTGAGGTTTCTGGATTTTAAAAAGTCTAAATAAACCTGTGGCCTATTTTCTATCGCCACTTTTTTATAAATTTTAGTTGCTACGGCCAAAACCCTAATTCCCATATCAACTTTAGGATTTTCTTTCTTTTTATGCTGCTCCTCAACGACAATTCCAAGTTTAGAGGAAATGTCTTTTATCGCTTCTATAAAGTTAGAGTTTTGTAAGTCTTGTACAAATTTGATTGCATCCCCACCGGCCCCACAAGCAAAACACTTGTACAAACCTTTTTGGTCGTTAACGCTCATTGAAGGTTTCGTGTCGGCGTGAAAAGGACAGATTCCAACGTAGTTTTGACCTTTTTTAGAAAGTGAATGATAGAAGTTAAGTACGCCCGAAATAGGAGTGTCTTTAATTATATTTTTTGCTTCTTCTATGCTTGCCATTATGCCTTTAGACTTTTTAAAACCATTGCTTTGATTTTTATTCCTTTTTCTAAAAATATTTTTTCAAATTTTGTTTTGAAGCTGGCCAAAAAATGGTCAGGAGCTTCAGACCTAAGATCAAAAGTTTTTAAAGTCATTTCAAATCTTGAATCGTTTTCTATTTCATCAACCATCCAATCAAAGTACTCATCATGATCAGTTTTTATAAGAATCTGACCACCTGGTTCTAAAACTTTGTAAGCTTGATCGATAAAAGATTTTTGAAAAAGTCTCTTCTTATGGTGCCTGTTTTTAGGCCAAGGATCCGGAAAGAAATAATAGATTTTGTTCAATTCATTTTCAGAAAAAAGATAAGATAACCTTTCACCTCTCGCTCTTAAGTATCTAAAGTTCTTACTAGAAACAGTATTTAATTTCTTTGCCAAATTAAAACTTCTTTTAAATCTATGATCCATACCAACAAAGTTAATATCTTTATTATTTTCCACATGATCGAGCATGAAGTGGCCATAACCAGTTCCAACTTCTAATTCAATAGGTAAGTCATTTTTAAACTCTTTTGAATTCCAAGAACCTTGATTTTCTTCTCCTTCATTATCTCTTAAGACAAATTGGTCAAAAATCTTTAGTTTATCGTGATACGGGTTGTCGTGTTTGTATTTGAAGTCTTCTTGAAATAAGAAGTCATTAGTATTGGTCTTTTTGTTTTTTGAGTCGTCGCTTTGCATAGGTGTGCTTTATAACTAAATTAACTTGAAAATAAAAGGGCCTCCTAGTAAAAGGAGGCCCAAAAAAATTATTAGCTATTACTTATTAACCAATTAATCTTAATGCTGCTTGTCCACTCGCGTTAGCTTGAGATAACACTGCAGTACCCGCACTTTTTAGAACTTGATTCGAAGCTTTTTCTGCAGTCGCCTGAGCAAAGTCAACGTCTCTAATTCTTGAGTTAGCTGCTGATTGATTCTCGATACTTGTATCTAAGTTAGCAGATGTTGTCTGTAATCTATTCTGAAGAGCACCTAAATTTGCTCTATGACTAGATACTGAGTTCATCGCATTATCAATCTTTTCTAATGAATCTTGAGCACCTTCTTTAGAAGTAACATCTAATCCATCAATTCCTAATGCATCAAGTCCAGCTTGAGCATCACCAGCATTATATGCAATTCTGTTTTGAAATGCATCTTCATTCGCACCAATTTGAAATTCTAAAGTGTCTGATGAACCATCTAATAGGTTAGTCCCGTTAAATGAAGTCGTCTCAGAAATTCTTTGAATTTCACTTTTCAGCTGTTGATATTCTTTGTCTGTGAAACCTCTTTCAGTATCACCAACAGTATCAGAAGCTGATTGGATTGATAACTCTCTTAATCTTGTTAATATATTAGATGTTTCTTCAAGACCACCCTCTGCTACTTGTAACATTGAGATACCGTCATTTGCATTTCGGTTTGCTTGTTGTTGCGATCTAATATTTGCTTTTAATTTTTCACTGATTGCTAATCCGGCTGCATCATCTGCAGATTTATTAATTCTAGATCCAGTTGCAAGTGATTGAGAAATTTCTCCTTCCTTTGCTGTAACTTTACCTAGTGATTTTTGAGCTGATACTGAAGCCATGTTTGTTGCAATTCTAAATCCCATTTTAATCTCCTATAGACATAAAATAAACCTCCGTTTTAATCGTCATCTCCCACAGATGAAGGGGCGACCATGCCCAAGTTAATAATATTTTTAAACTTCCTAATCCACTAAGAAGTTGTATTTAACATTTCGGTTTTAAATCTGACACATTGAGTTGTTTTTTACTGAAAGGAGGAAAAAAATGCTTATTTTATTAAAATCAATAAGTTAGAGACTAAATAGTTAAGGACATATTAATAATATTACTGGGATATAAGGATTATATCTGTATAAATTCAAAAAATATTTGATTTATTTAAAAGAGGCTTTATGGAGCTTGATTAAATAATGTGTTTTAGAAAATAAAACTCCTGCCCAAAGCTAAGAGTCTTTTTGATTAATAAGTTTTTCGATTAAAAGAACTGCTTTTTGTAATTTGCGCTCATCTTCAAGAAGGTCTAAGATTTTATTCTTAGAGTCTTCTATTTCAGATGAGCTTTCAATAAATAGTTTTTTTAGATCTATGGCGCCCATTTAATATTAAGCTGTTTGAGTATATCTAGGGTGAGTTGCAACTTTTTTCATATGATCTTCAATTACATCAAATAGTTCTAGCTTTGTTGTCATTGGGTCCATACCTTCTGGCATAGCACTGTAAACAACTTCTTCGTTGATTTCTGTGAAGATGTACCAAGTTTGTCCAAGTTTTTGAAAAAGTACTTCGTTGTTGATTTCTTGATTTGTATTCATGTGATCCCTCCAATGGTTCAGTAATCTGCAGCTTTCTGCTTCTACTAAACTTATCGTCAGTCATTTGATTAAACTTTAGACATTTTAATTAAAAACTTGTTTTTTTTCTAAACAGTTAATTTAATAATTTGACTGTATTCCTAGGGAAATGCTGAGTTGGCTATTAATGCTAGTGCTGTAGCTACTCTCAAAGCTTTTATCCGTGTTGTTTTCATTTAATTTATACTCTTTTGGTAGGGTAAAATTTGCCCCGAACCCACAAATAAAATCTAGGTCAGCTAGAACATTTTGAATACTAAATTGAATTCCTGATCTTGATTCAAAGCTATATGCCGTGTAATCGACACTCGATATATCCTCATCTTCTTCAATCGATATTTTAAGGTTATCGTAAAGGTTTATAAGAATAGAGCTGTGAAGCGTCAGGATATACTTATCGTTCTTCCAAACGTCATAGCTGATATAAGGTCCAATACCAATCTTTAAAATCTTCTCTGTCGATTTAGAATCTGAAAAGAGGTAGGTTGATTCAGAATTTGAAATATTTCCTAATAAACCTCTAAATAGTCTTCTACTTAAGTCTGTATCTAAGCCTTTAGACCATAGAAAGCTGTAAGAGACATTTGAATCACTAGTTGAGTCTTGAATTGGTTGGCTATAATTGTAGCTTTCGGGATTAAAGCTACCTAGAGATAAAAAGAACTGACCTCTGTAGCCTGTCTCTCTAATTAATGGGTATTTCTTTGGAATTGGTTCTGGAATCCTGTAATCAGTATTATCAAAACTTTCTTTTATTTGGTCAAGCTCTCGAGCATCATCATAGTAAACATGAACATGTTCTTTTAGAATATATGCTTCATCTGAAGTTTTTGTAAGCGTCTTAAAGAAGATTCCGAACCTATCAGCTCTATGAATTGTGATAATATCGCCTTTTCTAAAATATTGAATCACTCTAGATTGAGAATCTTGAACTTTAAATAAAGGAGCTTCAAGTGCAGTGATTACAGCTTGAAACGAAAAGGCCTTGAATGAGATGAATAAAAAAAATAATAATTTCATAAAAATGGTCCTCTAAATTTAAGAGATAATAAGAGAATATTATTTTTATTTGTATTGGAGTTAATATTATAAAGAGAAGATACCGCTTTAGCTTTTATCCATTGCTTTGTATAGGCAAGTGACCAAATGAGCTGACTCTTTTCAAAGTGATAAAAGGGTCTGGAAATATAGAAAGAAAAAACATTCTTAGAGAGGTTAATTTTTTGAGATAAACTTTCACTTGAAGTATTTAATCTTGAAACAATATCTATATATAGTTTCATTCCTAGATTTAGACCTTTTAAAAAAGATTTAGTGTTTTGATATTCAAATAGAGCTCCAATTAAAAATGAGTTCATATTGTATTCGACATCTGATTCTATTGCGTATTGCTTTTCATATTGTAGTGAAATCCCCGATACGATAGGGAAGTTCCAATCAGCAGTTAAGTCAAAATCATATGCAATAAAATTAGATGTATGCTCTTGTATTGAAGCTACCTCGTTAATAAAGCTAGAGTTTGCATAACCTAAACTTAAACCGAATTCATAATTAAACTTAAAGTTATTATTGGTTAAGTTGTAATCAATTTTTTTCTTTTCAGGATTAAAAAACTTTGGCCTTTCATACATGGAAACAATATCTTTTAAGTTCGAAGTATCCTTGGCCTTCACTTTATATTTAACTTTATTACCTTTACTAATAAGGTAGAAGTAACCTTCGTAATCTTGAAGAGTAAAAGCCTTAGATATTATTTCTTTGGAATTTGAAAAGAGCTCTTCCGTTTTAATATTAACTAAAACAGATTTCTCCTTAATGGCAATGAGGTGAACTCTAGAGTTAATTATGTCTTCACGTTGAACTTTAAGAGCTTCTTTTTCAGCGTAAGTATATTGTCTTGTTTCTTTATACTTTTTTAAACTTTTTAAATGAAGATCTCTTTCTTTTTTTGCTATATCTTTCAAAATATCGGGAGTTTGTGCAAATGCATTAGTTAAAAAAAGAAAGAATATAAAAAAGAGTTGAAGCTTCATTTTCATATTGAAGCACACCTTTTAATTAAATCGTAATTACTTTTGAACTTAATGAGGTCTTCATCAATGTCTTTAAAGTTAAACCATTTGTATTCAATATGCTCTGCAGGATCAATAATGATGTCACATTTATTTTGGAGTTGAACACAATAACTTTTCTCAATACAGTCGTATCCCCACTGATCTTTGAAATTGAAGTCCATGTTCATATCTTTAAGATCTAAGCTTTTTATAGAGGTTTCTTCTAATAGTTCTCTTTGAGCTCCCTCAAGAAAAGTTTCCTCCTCTTCAACTGAACCAGTAATGTTTTGCCAGAACTCACCGCGTCTTTTATTAGTTTTTAACAATAAGAAATATTTATTACTCTTGTCGTCACAATAAAAAACACTTACCTGTGCTTTTCTTTTATTCATAGCTTATAAGTATCTGATAAGTTTTAAGCTTAGAAAAGAGCTAAAGTTATTGTAAGTACTGGACTGTTTTGGTAAGAATGTTCGATATGGATATCCAAAAATTACTATTTACAATTGCGCAGTGCCTCCCTGGTTTTTTAATGGCGATAACATTTCACGAATGGGCCCACGGAATGGTTGCTAAAAGCTTTGGTGATAATACTGCCGAAGCGCAAGGAAGATTAACTCTTAATCCTACAGCACACCTAGACCTATTTGGAACCTTTATTATCCCAATGATCTGCTTAGCGCTTGGTGGAGCCATTTTTGGTTACGCAAAGCCAGTTCCTGTCGATCCAAGAAACTTTAGGAACATTAGAAAGGCCATGTTTTGGGTGAGTTTTGCTGGACCACTTTCAAACCTATTTTTAGGTGTTGTAAGTGCTTTTCTTTTTGCTGTTGTCTCTACTCAAGTAGACCAGAGCTCTGAATACTTTTCAATTATGTTAAAAATGCTTAGTTACAGCGTTTTTATTAATTTTATATTGGCCTTCTTTAATTTAATCCCATTTCCACCATTAGATGGATCAAAAATGGTTGCAAGTTTTTTAAAAGGAAAGGCCCTTATGCAATATGAAGGTCTTGCAAGGTACTCAAATTACGTATTTCTTGTGATTTTCGCATTGAGCATGATGGGAATATCAACTATAGGCTACTTATTAGCACCTGCGCAAATTTGGGCCCAAAAATTAATCATGTACTTTTTGTATGTGCTAGGGTGAAATATAGTTGAGAGAGATTAAGAGAGAACACACATGATAGAGAACAACATACAGGTCAAACTAGACAGGTTTGATGGCCCATTGGCTTTACTTCTTCATTTAATTCAAAGAGAAGAAATGAGTATCAGAGATTTGGATATCAATGAGATAACTGATGAATACTTATTATTTCTTAAGAAAATGCAAAATCTAAACTTTGATGTTGCCGGTGAATATCTTTATATGGCCGCTACACTTCTTTTCATAAAATCTAAAAGTGTTGCCGAAGATGAAGAAAGAGCAATAAAAGCTTTAGATGGAGAAGGTGTATTTGTTTCAACAAAAACTGAGCTTATTGAAAAGCTAGAAGAACTTCAAAAATTTCAAGCATTAGGTGAAAAAATATTTGAACTCCCTAAAAGAGGTGAAGATATATTTGTAAGACCAAAAGTTGATAGAAAAGCAATTCAAAATAGTATTCTTACTCCAATGAGCCTTGAGACTTTAACAGACTCTATGGTGGATTTAATTAGAAGAGAAAAGAGAAAGTATACAGTTGTTAAAAGAGATAGGCTTTCTATTAAAGAAAAACTAATAGAGTTAAAAAATAATTTAAATGTGGGATCAAAAACCACTTTAGATAAACTAATAAATAATAAAGAATCTACTGAAGAAACAGTTATTACTTTTATTTCACTTCTTGAGTTGGCAAGACTTCAAAAATTAGATGTCTTCCAAAGTGAGCAAATGGGAGAAGTATACGTTGAAGTAAAAGAAACACTAGATAGTTTTGATGTTGAAACGGCGGACGGATTTGATCCTGAAGAAGAAGACAACGGAATTACAAGTGAAGAAATTTTATTAAATACAAAAGCATCAAGTGAGCAGCAAGTATCTACTTTATAGATATAGATTGAGGGAAATATGATCGATTATAGTTGGGATTTTAAAAAAGAAGAATTTAGTTTAGACTTAGATTTTTTTAATGAAAAAGATCAAGAAGATAAGTTATGGCAAGCTAGAACTGGTTTAAATACCGATACTCTTTGCGGGGCCATAGAGACAATTATTTTTATGAGTGACAGACCTGTTAATTTATTAAAAATAAAATCTCAAATCGATGCAGATCTTCCTTTAAGAGTTGTTCATGAGTCAATCGCTAGGCTTCAAGAGGAATACGAAGCTAAGCACCACGGGATTCGTTTAATGGAAATCGCAGAAGGTTACCAATTTAGGACGAAAGCGACTCATTCAAAAATTATTTCAAACATGTTCAAAGTAAGCTCTATGCAACTAAGTCCTACAGCTTTAGAAGTTCTTGCTATAATCGCCTATAAACAACCCATCTCTAAAAATAGTGTTGAGTCTATTAGAGGTGTCGATTCGTCTCATGTTGTAAGACAACTTATGGATAAGAGATTAGTTAAAATTGCAGGTAGAAGTGAAGAGGTTGGAAGGCCATCTTTATACGGAACAACTCCAGAGTTTTTAGAAGTATTTAACTTAAATACTGTAGATGAGTTACCTAGCGAGTCTGAGTTAACTGAACTAGCTACAGCAAATGATTTAGGGGCAATTAGTGATATTAAGAATATCGTTAATAGTGGTGATAAAAAAGCATTTGTTTTTGATGAATTTGGAGAGTTAGAATCTCTTAGTGAGCATATTAGTGAGATTATTCCTGATACAGTATTCACTTCAACTTTAAAGATGTCTGAAAAAAGAAGAAGTACTGAAGAGGGAGAAGTTAAAAAGTCCGCTTTTGATATTTTAGAAGATTTTGTAAATGTTGCCCAAGTAACCGAACAAAATAAAGAAGCAATTAGTTCTGAGCCAATTATGAGCTTTATGGAACCTAAAAGTGTTGCAGCTTCTTTGTTAAATGATATCATGCTTAATGCACCTACTTTAGATGAAGATGAATTAGAGATCGAAGTTGAACTAGAAGCTGATATTGATGATGTCTTAGAAAAGAGTGAGTTGGCCTTAGATAACTTAAAAGAAACAATGGCCGAAGAGATTGTAGAAGATGAAGCGATCGAAGAGGTTGTAATTCAAGAACCATCTGAAGATAAAGAAGCTCTTGCATTTGAAGAAGAAAGCTTAAGTGATGCTTTAGACTCTGCATTTGATGACCTAATGGGACCAAGTGAAGAGCTTGAGCAAGTAGAAGCTCAAGATAGTAAAGATGCTGACTTTATTGAAGAAGAGACAATCGCAATTGCTGCAAAAGAGAGCCAAATCCTTGAAGATGCAAAGAAATTAGATATAGATTTAAGTTTTTGGGATTAATTTACAGGGAAACTTGTATTTCTATTAAATACACTCTATAACCGCTTAACATTAATAACAGCCGTGAGGCAGATAGGAGCACAAAATGAGTAAAAATCACTCTAAAGAAGTAAAATTAATTAGATTACAAAAATACATCGCAGACTGCGGAATAACATCTAGAAGAAAAGCAGAAGATCTAATTCTAGATGGTCATGTTAAAGTAAATCAAAAAAAAATTACAGAACTTGGAACTAAAGTTAACCCTTTAGAAGACTCTGTTATGGTTAAGGGACAGATTATCGATGCTATTGCTGATGATCATGTTTATGTTGTTTTAAATAAACCAAGAGCTTGCGTTACAACTGTTTCTGATCCAGAAGGTAGAAAAACAGTTATGGACTGTGTTTCTGCTGTGAAAAAAAGAGTTTATCCAATTGGACGCTTAGACTATCACTCTGAAGGTCTTTTATTATTAACTAATGATGGTGATCTTGGAAATAAGATCATGCACCCAAGGTATGAAGTTTCAAAAACATATGAAGTAAAAGTTTTTGGTAAAGTTTCAGATATGATTCTTAAAAAGTTAAGAAATGGTGTAACTGATAATGGTGACTTTTTAAAACCAACATCTGTTAGAGTTATCGAACAACTCCCAAATAAGACTTGGCTTGAATTTAGATTAAACGAAGGTAAAAACAGAGAGATAAGAAGAATCTGTGAGGTATGTGGACTTACTATTGATAAGCTTAGAAGAGTTGCTATTGGTGCACTCGCTATCGATGGTATTGCTCCTGGTTCTTGGTCTTATATTACTAAGCCAGAGCTATTAAGCCACCTTGGAATTAATGTTGATGGAACAAAAAATCCAAATGCCAAAGAGTATGTTTCTAATAAGAAGTCTTTGAATGTAAGGAAAGTTAGTAAGGTTCAAAAAGAAGCTAAATTAGCTGATAACAAAGAGTTTACTAAATATAGAAAAGAGAAATATCAAGAGACTATTAAGTTACAAAAAGAAATTAGAGAAAAAGCTGCTGCTAAAAAAGCAGAAGAAAAAATAACGGTTTCACCTTCATTTTCTAAAGGTAAACCATCAAGAAACTTCAAAAACAGATAGATTTATTAAGTTAGTTGTCTAAGCTCGCAAGGTTTTGTGCGCTTAGATCTTCTGTTAAAGAGTCTACACCAAATTCTAACGCCTGATCTGAATATCTAATATTAGAGTTTTCACTCCAAAATTTTGAAAAGTTAGCATCTTTTACAGATTGGGCCACTAGTTTTAATAGTTCTGAGCTTGAATTGAAGTAATCAGACTCATCATCTGTGACCATCATATTGGCCATCATAGTATTTATTTTTTTTATTAGCCTAACTTGAGACGAATCTAGTTCTGTTGTATCGATTTCTAAATTCATTTTTTTGTTAATGTCAGACATAATTTACTCCATAAGATATGATTAACACTAAGCTTATCGATAGAATAAAATAATTATTTAGCTTTTTAAGTTTGAGTAATGTACTTTTATTGAAATAAAGCTAGACAAAGGAATAAGATTAACCTATAAATACAATACGTTAACGCGGGATGGAGCAGTCTGGTAGCTCGTCGGGCTCATAACCCGAAGGTCGTTGGTTCGAATCCAGCTCCCGCAACCAATTTTTATTCAATGATTTTAAGCATATAGCCACTCTTATCGAGTGGCTTTTTTATTTGAATTTTGAATATCGACTACATTTCGACCACACTAAAATTTATTTACTCACAAAGCTTCAAGACTTTTGCCTCAAAATCATCACTTTTAGACGAAATGGAGAACAACTTAGAAACCTCTTTAATCTTGCTTCCAACTACGTGAACATAGTTCATTGTGGTTTTGATATCCTCATGGGCAGCAATGGATTAAACCGTCTTTATATCCACTCCAGCGGCAATCATTTGAGTGATGGCCGTATGTCTTAGGTCATGAAAGCGAATTCTAGCTCCACCCCATATTTTTAAATCCTTATTAAAGAACCTTGAAATAAAATTATTGTGATCAACTGGTTTTCTTTTTTGATTAAGAAACAGCGTCTCTTCAGTATTAATCTTATTTTCTTTTATAAGGGTAGTAAGTTCAAAGAATAGCTCCTTATTACAGGGAACTCGCCTTGAGAGCTTACCGGATTTAGAATTTCTCTTTCCTTTTGAAAGATCAAAACCTTGAGTCAATTTATTAAACTGTCGCCTTATAAAAAGAGTGTCCTTTTCAATATCAATTGATCTTAGACCCCAGATCTCTCCAGCTCTTAGTCCTGTATTTAGAGCTAATAGGTAAACGATATAAATCCATCTCTTATCAGAATTATAATACTTACTCTTAGCAAACTTTAAGAAATTAGAAGCTTCTTCTTGATTCCAAAAACTCATCTCCGCTGACTTTGGATTCATCTTTTTATATCCAACAGAAGGATTGTAAGGAATTCTTCTATGCCTTAAAGAGTGATTTAGAGTTGAGAGAATAACTTCAATTTTTCTATTAACAGTAGCGTTTGCTTGTCTTTTAAGTTTTAGTTCTTTTTGGTACTGAGTGAGCCTCGCTGCAGTTAATTTATCTAAAGTGAGTGATCCAAATATAGGAAGGATTTCTTTTATTATTCCTTCACACCTTTTTATATGAGATAAACTAAATCGATGTTTTGAGCTTTCAAACCTAAACTTAAGCTCATCCTTAAAATAAACTTCCTCTAGAAGATTTAATGATAAACCTTGAGACTTGTAATTTTCTGATTCACTTAGGTAATTTTTTAAAAAGATTTGAGCATCAACTTTTCTTTTAAATCGTCTTCTAATTCTTTTAGAACCTCTGCCATTTGAGTAGATGTCTACTTCGTAAATAGTTTGGTTTTGTAATTGTACTTTTCTAATGGACATTATTTAACTCCTTGTTTTGAGAGTTAATCCATCTTTGAAGTACTGTTTTTCGAATGTATAGCAATCTATTTATTTTTATGAATAGATCACTTGGTATATTTCTCGTCTTGGCCCTGTAGTTCCAGTCATAGATGGTTTTAATAGACACATCTAAATAACTAGCAAGTACACTAGGCTTAATAATCTCTGGTAAATTGTCAAAGAGCACATCTGACCTTATTCGATCATTGCCACTATAATTTGAATTTAATAAAAGGGAATTCCTATTTACATTTTTTCTCAATCAAAAATCCTTTTCTATAATAATTAAAATCCATCTTTCTCACCACAAATAAATCTATCTACTTCATAAATGCCTCCATTTCTTATAAGCCTTAGACGACTTAATTATCATCTTCACAGAGCACAAAAGTGACACCACCTATCTAGTTTACGTGAGAGAGGGGGAGTCACTTTTGTGCGTCGTGAAAAGCTGAATGAAATTAACGAGTTGAAAGCCACTTTGAAAATGGAGTTCGCCAATTCTACTCCAAGTTGCCATCCATTCTACCGCTAGTTGACACCTACTTTACGCCTAGTTAACTCTTAGTTTCACTGAAAGTTTTGCTTACTTTCGTAAATTAGTAATCAAGAATGGTGCCAATATAGAGTCGGTTGGAGTAATAATAATCTCAGATACTTGAGTAGGGATTGAGCTTAGATACTTATACTTTTTATAATTTTGAGTTATAGAAAATATAAGGTTTATAGTTGTAAGAAGAGGACTTACTCCATGATGGGTAAATCAGTCAGATAAATCGTGTTCTTTCTACTCAATTGAAAATATTACATGAAATAGTTTTTTTTGCTATGAGTCGTAAGGGCTATGGTAAATATATTTCAACAAAAATAAATAACAAATTATAACTTTACCCCTTGGAGAATTATTATGAAAAAATTATTAGTAGGATTATTAGCCTTAGGAAGTATTTCAGCTCTTGCACAAACAACTACATCTCAGTCTGTAGTTAGCGGAGAATCAATTAAGTTTGAAGTTCAAGATTGTGAAGCAAATGAGTTTGGTAAAATTAAATTATTAAATAATACAAAAGTCTCTGTATCTTGTGAAGCTAAGGTATGCTTACAGCAGCAAGCTGGTAATGCATTTGGCGTAGTTTGGGGTAAGATTTATCTAGTTGAAGGTAGTGAAAAAACTTTCCTTTCAAAATACAAAGGTCGTAAGGAAAAGTCTGCAGATACACAAATTAATGACTATATGAAAAACAACGTTTGCAAGACAAGAACATTTGAAGGCGTTAAACTCTAATAAAAAAAATATCAGTAACCCATAAAGGCTCGAATATTCAATTCGAGCCTTTTTAGTTTCAAACGGTAATAACAACCCCAAAAGTACTTTAGTCGGTAGTCGTATTTGGCATTCTTTAATATATTCACCTCAACGATTCATTACTAAACTACTCATCAATAGTATAAGTCGGCATTGAATTATTAGGATATATATCTTTGTTAAGCATCCTATTATCAATAACATCGAGTAAATAGATTCTTTGTTTCTTAGTTACTTTGAAAAAGACTCTGTATCTGCCGCTGGCGAAAGGCCATGATTGATCGCCTGTTTTTGGATGAGGGGCCGGTGTTGTAGGGTTCTGTTTAATAAATTGGACGACTTTATCATGAGCATCAATAAAGCTCTCAACTTGCTTGATATCTTTTGTGGATTCAAAAATAAAATCTTCTATCTCTGTTAAAGACTTTAGGTATAGCTTTGTTGCTTTAATTTTTATCACTACGCTTTAAATCTTTTAAGTCTGCTTTCTTTTGTTGGAAGTTCTTCAGCTTCATCATCCAAGATATTGGCCATAGAGAGAAGGCGTTTTTGAAGAGACATAATCTCTAACTGCATTTTAGAATATTGATCTTCATTTAAAAGGATATAGTTCTCACCAGATCTTCTTTGAATTCTAATAGGCTCTTGAGATGCTAAATCTAAGTAGTCTTTCATCTCAGCTCTTAATGTTTTTGGTGTTGTATTTTCCATAAAAACTCCTTCAAAAATATAGTACCACAAGGTGTACACCTAGGAAAGTCTAAGAGTGAAAATTACAATCAAACTTCGACTACATATTGACTACATTGAATAGAAACAATTCTAAATCTATCATGAGCACTAAATATAGATTAATTTGTGCATGACTGTGTTTTTTGCACTATAGTATGCTATATTTAGTGCATAAACTATAAATAGAGATCAAAAAGGCTAAGTTTGAGTGCATATAAGATAAAGCGATTAGATAAGTTAGGAGATATTGAGACAAAGGCTGTTTTAAGAGCAGTCGCTAGAGCAAGGGAAGCTCTTGGTGAACTTAAAGGTTTAGCTCTTACGATACCGAATCAAAATATACTTTTAGCAACCCTTTCATTGCAAGAAGCTAAAGAAAGCTCAGAGATTGAGAACATTATAACGACTCAAGACGATATTTATCAGAGTAACTATCAATCTCAAAAATTCAACTCTATAAATGCTAAAGAAATCCATCAATACGCGCAAGCTTTAGAAGTTGGCTACAAAGCAACTAAAGACTCCGGCCTATTGCTTAATAGTACTATTCTTAATGTTCAAGAGATCATTGAGAATAATAAAGCTGGCTTTAGAAGTCAGGCAGGTACGGAGTTAAAAAATAGTAAAACTCAAAAAATTATTTATACTCCACCTCAAAACTCTGAAGAGATTTTAAGCCTAATGGGAGATCTAGAAGGATTCATTAATGATGAAAGTCTCTGTAAATATGATGATCTCGTGAAAATGGCTCTGATTCATCACCAGTTTGAAAGTATTCATCCTTTTTATGATGGTAATGGCCGTACGGGTAGAATTATCAATATTCTCTATTTAACAAAACAAAAAATCTTAAACGCTCCAATATTATATTTATCTAGATTTATAAATGAAAATAAATTGAAATACTATCGTCTTTTACAAGAAGTTAGAGATACAGGAGAGTGGGAAGACTGGTTATTATATATGTTAGAGGGGCTAGAGTTAACAGCCAGGAGCACATCAAATACAATTCAAAGCTTAGTTAAACTAATGAGCGATCATGAAAATAGTATCAAGTCACAGCTCCCTAAAATTTATAGTCATGAGCTACTATTTAACTTATTTCGTCATCCTTATACTAAAATTGAATTCTTAGTTCGAGATCTTAGTATTCATAGAAATACAGCAAGAAGGTATCTTGATGATCTTGTGAGTATTGGTCTATTGGAAAAGCACAAGGTTGGTAAAGAGAATTTTTATCTTAATAAAGCGTTATTTGATCTTTTGTCGAGAGGATCTTTAAATGAATATTAAAATTAGAGCTCCTAAATCCAATCAAATGTGTGAGGTTGGTTATCATATTGTTAAGGGGCATTATCGAAAAACTAAGGATGGAAAAACTTGGGTTGATACTCACAAAAGAAAAAATCGAAGTAAATCTAAAAAGAGAACTTACTACCCTGAAAACCTTTTATACTTGTATTGGAGTAATTCAAAAAAATATCAGAAAATAAATGCAATCAGGGGCTTTAAGGGATATCATGAATTAGACTCTATTATTCAGTTTTGGCTAGAATACTGGAGATCTATATTTTCTCGTTTTCCAAAAATAGATCCTCTCCTTATTAAAGCTTTAATAGCACAGGAGTCATCTTTTAATCCTAAAGCAGACCCCAAAGTTTCTCACTCATCTGCTTATGGACTTATGCAGATTGTGGATCAGTCGCGAAAAGCCTTGTCTGGTGCTATTGAATCTAGCGTGACCAAGGAGAAGTTAAATGTTTCTCGAGAAGACCTTGCTGATCCTGTTATTAACATTGCAGTTGGAGTCAGGTGGCTTGTCGTAAAGTTTTATAATATTGAAAAGAGAAAAGGTAATAAAATACATAATACAATAAAAAAATATTATGGAAAAAATAAGGAAGAGAATGAAAAGTACTTACAAAAAATTCTTAAGCGTTTTAATGATTCTCGTAACTCAAAAAGGAGTATCAAGTAATGTAAACTTGAACTCGATTGGCCTTCAAAAATTAGAGCTTGAGGGCAATATAGAACTCTCAATTGTTAAATTTGAAGAAGGAGAGGATGAGTCTCATCGGTTTTGGAAAACAAAATTAGTAGTTAAAAGAGATGACATCGTTATTGATGAAAAATTTCCAATAATGAATGACTATACTGACAATACGAACTTTTACTTTGTTCCGATTAAAAGGAATAAGTATATTCTGGATTTAAATAAGGATAATAATCTTGAAGTTGCTATCGCTCATGGTCATGGTGGTAATGCCACTTCAACTGAGACTTTTGTATTCTCGGTTATAAATTCCAGATTAAAAGTTTATAAGAAAGCTTGGTATTTAATGGAAAGTGGAAAAGAAGTTATATGGGGTAAGAAGAAGTTGCCAAGGGAGCCTTTATGACGCTTTATAGTGCACAAACTTCGACTACATATTGACTACATTGGATAGAAACAACCCGAAATACACCGAAAAGAACAGCACTCAAAAATGAGTTAACTCTATGTTATTATTAATAAAAGTGAGTGATTTTAAAAACTTGTAAAACTACCTTAAGGCACTCATAACCCGAAGGTCGTTGGTTCGAATCCAGCTCCCGCAACCAAAACATCAATAAATTCAAATAGATATAAGCCACTTACCAGAGTGGCTTTTTTATTTGTGCTTGCAATAGCCCGCACTCACAGACATACTTTAGAGGTCCGTACCGGAGACATACTTTACATTTTATACCGAAGACATGCTTTACACTTTTTTCATGCCAAATGGATCCGTTATTGGCTCCACTTTTCTACTCTTATCGTCAAAATATCCTAAATCATAATCTAAAAAGCTAACAACCCAAATTCCATCTTCCATTTCTTTGATTCCAACTTCAACACCGGCAAATGCTTTGCTTAAAGACACTTTCATCCCTTTTGTACAAACTCTTCCACACTGACTTACAGTGATCGTTTGATCATGAAATGGGTAATAGATTGGTTCAGGTTTTGTATAAATTCTTTGAGAGGGAGTGTAGATTTCAGATGGATATTTATTTTCAATTCCTGCATGAGGTCTTTCAAAATTATAAATCTTAATGAAGTTATCAAACTCTTCTTGCTGGCCAACAATGTTAGCCCTCGGAGGTCTTGTTGTTTCTTGTTTTAAAGTTA
This sequence comes from uncultured Bacteriovoracaceae bacterium, assembly GCA_937923325.1. The sequence goes on along the minus strand of CAKZUQ010000013.1, from coordinate 865 downwards.
AGTGCATTCTTTCGTGTCTACCGTTTTCTTGAGGACAGCCTGGAGTAGTTCTTTCAACATTTATTCCAAGCCTCATCCACCAAACAGATAGCTTGGTTAGATGATAGAATGAGTTTGCACTAGCAAAGGGAGAGCCATTATCTGTTCTTATGGCCTTAGGTAATCCGAACTCTTTAAAGGCTTTTTCAAAAGATTCAAAAGCAAACTCACCAGCGGTAGAGGTGAAAGCTTCGCATCCAATTAAAAACCTTGAAGAGTAATCAGTAATTGTTAAAGGGTAACAATACTTTTTGTCGGCAGTCATAAATTCGCCTTTGTAGTCGGCACACCACAGATCATTTGGATATTTTACGTGAGTTAATTTGGTACCTTCATTCTTATATCTCTTTCTGCCTTTACGTTTTTCTACAAGTCCATTTCTATCCAGGACTGCATGAATTGTAGATTTAGCTGGAGTTTTAACATCAGGAAATTCTTTTATGATTTTTTCTCTAATTTTAGGAGCACCCCAGTTTTTATATTTTCTTTTTAGATCTAAGATTAGAGATTCAATTTGTATGGGAAGTTTATTTGCATATCGATGCGGAGCTCTACTTTGAGCTACGAGAGCTTCAGATCCCATTTCTCTGTATCTTTTTATGAGATTGTGGCCAGTAGTTCTCGATACTCCAAACTCTTTGCATAGGGATGTGACAGATTCACCCTCAAGATGCCTTGCAATAAATTTAAGTTTTTCGTCCATTATAGTCGACTCCTTCCAGCTCATGTAATAACCTCCATGTTACATATAGAGATTATAACCGACTGATTTATTTAGAAGTGTAAACTATGTCTCCGGTATAATTTGTAAACCATGTCTCAGGAC
>CAKZUQ010000012.1 GCA_937923325.1 uncultured Bacteriovoracaceae bacterium | reverse complement strand
CCTTATCCTAATGCTGTTACTCTTTCTACCTCAGATAAAAATGGTGTTCCATACTCACGTATTGTTCTTATTAAAGATATATGTGAGGAAGGTCTGACTTTTTTTACAAACTACAATAGCGCAAAAGCTCAGCAAATATCTACGAATGACTTAGCCTATGTTAACTTTTTTTGGAAAGAAGCTGACCGACAGGTAAGAATTCTTACAAAAGCAACAAAACTCACATATGAAGAATCAAATAAATATTTCCTCTCAAGATCAATTGACAGCCAAATAAATGCAATTGCGTCTCCTCAAAGTGAAAAAATCACAAAAGAAGATCTTGTGATGAAAGTCAATGAAGTTAAGTTATCAGATGATGAAATTAAATGTCCTCAGTTTTGGGGAGGATATTTATTAGAAATTATATCTTGTGAGTTTTGGCAGGGAAGACCAAATCGATTACATGATCGCTTCATATACGAAAAGAATGATGGAAAGTGGAAAATTTCGAGACTCGCGCCTTAAGCCGATAACCCTCTTCCCTTCATATTTAAGCTTGAGATATAATCTTTTAAATATCTCTTCTCTTCTTTATCTCTAAAAACAAATTTAAGACCATAGTTAAAGACATTACTTTTTAATGAGTTAACCTCTCTAACAAGCTCACATTTAATTGCAGAAGAACCTACTATAAGTTCCATGTATCGATTTTTAGAAAGCTCCTCTTGCACAGAGATCATAACACCTGAACTAGAAATATTAACAACCGTCGCCGCTAAATGCGTTTTATCAGACTTTAGAATGGAATCAAACATTGTACTCATCCTTTCATTCTTTCTAAACGCCATCTTAGTTTTATTTGAAAAAGGTTTTAAGTTTTCAGGAATTAAAAAATAGATTAACAAAGCGGAGTTAAATAAAAGTAAGAGGTTTGCACTCAAGTGAGGTGTTTCTTGAACATATGGCCAAGAAAATTTCTCATAAGTAAAAAAGTTATACATAGAATAAAAATAAACACCACAAAATATAAATAGACTATATGCAGAACTTCGAAATAAAGCAATTCCTGCAATTGGAAACAAAAACCAAAATTCAAAAATTTTCAAAGGATCATCTAAACTTAGAATAGTTGTAAATACAGTATCAAAACTAAAGCCTGTATTATACTTAAAGTAAAAGATCTTAATTAAAGGCTCTAACAGCAATAGAGATCCCAATAAATAGAAAGGTATTGTTCTTTTTTGACTTGATATTACTGAAAGCTGATTTAGTAAAGATTTATAATCTAACACTTCTATATGTCTGTTATATATATATTCGTAACTAGCATCAGTAGAAATAACACAAATATAGTCGAACCTTTTAAAGACCTTAAACTCTTCTTTATTACTTATTATTAAGCTTGGTATCTTTTTAGTTTTAAGAAGATTTAATATCGCTAAAATATCCATTTCTTTTAAGATTTCATCAGGGACATTTATGACAACAGACTTTACATCATTTTCACTTAGATGAACTAAACCTTGGTACAAGTCAAAAATTGTATGGGTGTCATTTAAGGTACAAATACTCTCGCCAATCACTAGATTTCTCATAAGATCCTCGATGTTTTTTTATTTTATTGCGCAAAGAATATCACCTTCTTCCCTCATAAAGTTAGAGTATTAGTATTGAGAACTAAGTCATGAGTTTCACATAAAAATTAAGATGTAAGTGCCATAACAATGAGTGCAATAAGACTCACTAAAGAGTTTATCTGCCAACTCTTATGGTCTTAAATAAAAGAAATTGAGTATGCTTTATAGCGATAGACATTATTTACATAATATTTTTGTAGATCATATTCAAAATTGACATAATAAAAGCTTGTTTGATACATCAAACTACAATTTTTCTTACTTAGGTTAAAAATTAATGATTCAAAAGACTACCAATTCAAGCCCTTTAGGCCTCATTAATGACTTCAAGAATGCATTAGGACAACAGCTCTATTTTTGGGGGTGTGATGTTGTATATCCCAAGAACAATCTTCTTTGTGAGTTTGGATTAGAAAAAAATCTTTCAGAAGGAAAAGGCAGCAAGAGTTGCTATAGAATGCAATTTAATAATGATATAATCGAACTACACCAACTTTGTGTCGGTCGTTATTCAGAAGATAAACTAAGCTTCTTATTTACACGTCAATTTCGTCGATGTTGGCTATATAAAGATTCATCTCCTCCTCAACCAGGTATTTACGATAAGGAGCTTATCCATACCCACCCTATCAGTGAAGTTGAAGTTTCGTGTAGAAGGTTTGCAGAATGGTTAATTCAATATGAGAGTTGGGTTGCTAAAAACACACCTTCTTCATACCGCGAACATTGCTTTAAATCTTATAAGAAAATACCAAAATCCAAGTCATGGCTTCCACCAGATATGGCCATAGAATGGTTTAAAAAGTTTGTAGAAGACCCTAGGTCTTTAGAACGTTCTAAGGAATGGAGAATAAGAGATAACCGACTAGAACCGATAGCCCAACCCAAGACTTAAGTTTACAGTGTCAGCTATCTCTTTTTTATCTATGCTAACGCCATTTAGATGATGATTTTTAGAAAACATATGACTATAGCCGAAACCGTAAGAGTAAAGAAGATTTTTATAAAGGTTCCCCCCTAGACTTAAGCTATGATCGAATTTTTAAGTAATTTAAAACTCACTTTTCTATACGAAAACAAAAAAGCCACTAGCAAAGCCGTGGCTATATATTCTGTACTTTTCTAATTGATAGTTAATCAATCTCTTAATCTTTAATACACTTATAATTAGTACCATCAACACTTACAACTTCATCAAAGTCAGCATAACTAACCTTATCTACAGAGACAGAGTAATCTTGATCACATGAGTAACACTGTTGAAATGAGATATTTTGTTGTTGATAAGCATAGTACCCCCCAGGTATTACTAATTGTGGACATACAATGCCATAATACACTAATTCAGAGTTCTCTATTTTCTTTTTTACAACTCTAGAAGCTTCACCTAACTCAACAATATCATTTGCTAAGACTGATAAGCTTCCTAATGTTAACAATCCAATTAATAGTTTTTTCATAATTTTCTCCTGAGTCTTTAATTACAAAGCTAATGTTAAATAATCTTCTATTGAGTAGATTATCCCAGACTTTATGATTTCTTACTACCGAGATTGTAAAAATGAATATGGTGTCTACAAAATAGACAACTGTGTGCGTCCTGAGAGATGGTTTAGTAAATGGCGGGGTGTGAGGGATTCGAACCCCCGACCAATTGGTTCGAAGCCAACTACTCTATCCAGCTGAGCTAACACCCCTGTTAGATCTTTCTAATATTTGAACTAGTATAAACCCTATGAACATAAAGGTAAATGCCACAAAGGCCTCACTATTTAAACTTGGTAAAAAGTTTGCTTCCTCCAAGATATGTACCTTCTCTCGAATAGTTACTGTTTTTAAAGTAATCTTCCAAGGCCATACCTTTTGTAAGCTTCCAATCATAAAACCAGTTAAAAGAGCCATCATTACATTATAATGCTTCTTTAAGCTCCACTTTATAAATTTAGAAAATGATACAAGTCCCAAAAGACACCCACAACAAAAAGTTATAACTGTTATGAAGTTATCAATAAGAAGTGGATTCTTTAAAGCTCCAGTTATAAAACTATATTTGCCCATAACTAAAAGTAAAAATGAACCACTAACTCCGGGTAAAATCATTGCACATATAGCAATCATTCCAGAAATAAAAATAAAAGGTATAGTCTCAGGTGTTTGAGCAGGATTTAAACTAACAATCAGATAACCAAAAGCTGCTCCCACTAAAAGGGAACTAAGAGCCTTAGCCGACTTTATATCTTTAACTTTTTTTAAAAGAAAGAGTATTGATGAGAGTATTAACCCAAAGAAAAATGACCAAGTATATATAGAGTAGTTATCCAATAAGAAATGTACAACCCTAGAAGTTAAAAGGATTGCAGATATGATTCCTAAGAATAAGTTTAAAAGAAATTTATAGTCTATTGTGCTAAAAGCTTCTTTAAACTTAAAACTTAAGATTCTTTTAAAAAAGTTTTGATCAAAAGAACTAATAGTACTAATTAACTTCTCATATATACCAGTAATGAATGCAATCGTCCCACCAGAAACTCCCGGAACGATGTCTGCCACTCCCATGGCAAACCCCTTTAAATAAAGACTTACAAACTTACTCTTTTCCAAGTTCGCCTTCAATGTTTAATAATTCATCAATTTCTTCGATATCGAACTCTGTTAGTCCATATGGGTTTTCTTTATCATTCAATTCTTCGTCTAAATAAAGCTTTCCAAAGTTTTCTTCTAGCTCTTCTAAAGACTCTTCATATTCAGCGTCAACTTTTTTCTCTAGACGGTCTAAACTCTCATTTTCAAGAAGTTTATCTTCATCAAGCCTAGCTTCATTTAACATTGCTTCTGCCGTAGTAATTTCTTTCTCTAGCCTCTCTAGAGCTTTTAAGTCTTTTTCAGAGTCTGAGATGATTGATTTTTCTCTTTCTTGCCTTTCAAGCTCAGCGAGTTCATCTTCTGTAAATTTTATTTGATCTGCCTTATCTAAAAGATCATCATTTAAATTATCTAGATTAAGCTCTACATCCAACTCATCTAAAGAATCTAAATCAAGGTTACTTGTTGCCTTACCTAGTCTTCCCTTTACCTTATAGTCTCTTAAAGCAGATTTTTTTGTCTTCGTTATAGCAATGTCACCTATTCTAAAGTCTCTCTTTGAAAGAGTAACCAATGCGGTTGAAAAGTTATCTGTGATCGAAATGATAGTTAACTCTCCATTTTTGTATGTCGGATTATTAGTAATTTTCTCTTTTGTTCCTCTATCTTTAAATCCATAAGCCTCAAAAACATTACCTATTTCGACACCATCAGCTCTTCCCCTATCAAGATAAACTACATCTCCATAGGATGCATATTCTTGAAGATTATTATAAGAGGACATAATAATAGATTCTATAAGCCTATTATTAAAAGTTGTTGTAATTCTTTCTATCTGAGGAGTGTAAACAGTTAGTCTATCCTCTCTATTTATTGGTTCTGATGAAGAGATTACCTCACACTCCCAACGATTTGAATGCTGCCTAACAATTTGAATACTACCCAAAATAGTATACTTATATCCTTCTCGGTCAGAGTTAATACTACTTCTTTTTCCCTCAGCCTTATAAATTGAAAACTTATCTCCAATATTAACGTCTATATCCTCATCGAACTTCACATAAATACTGTCATATTTAGTAAACATTGACTTCTCATCAATAGAAGCTACAACTTTTCCAAAATCTTGAACAATATTAGTAGATAAGAATGTATTTAAATGAAATCCTTCTTTAAACTCTCTAACTTGCTTTAAAGTTTTATCAAAACCAAGTTTGTCATACTCACTAGATGGAATTGAAAAATTGAAATTTGCAGCAGGAGGGTCATAAGCTTCATATTCTGTAACAAGGGCCTTATCACTTACCTCTTTTAAATCATCTAAAGTGTCTGCACTTGAGTATTGAACAAATGCTCCATCTTTTAATAACTGTTTTCTTTTATCTATCCACTTAGGTTTTGTATCTGAACCCCATTTTGAAAATACATCATCTGAGTCACTAGCATCCTCACCCTTAGCAACGCGTTGTGTTTCTCGAACTGAAACTTTAGGTAATTCTAATTCCGATCCAGTTGAAAAGATTAAAACCATATTAGGCTCAATTTCATGAGGGTTTGTTATATATTGATTTAAAGACCAAATTTTAGCGTAATAAAATCCAGATCCGAATAGACGTTGAGAAATCTTCCATAACCAATCTCCCTTTACAACAGTATATGAACTTTGTGAGCTTTGAGATGCTATTTCATTCCAAGTTGAATTCTTGATTCTCCCTTTCATTTTAGACGCAATTTCTAATAGTTTTGTCTCTTCTAATCCAATATCAAGTATCTCTTTATCAATTTTGTTCGATTTCCCATTTGAAATTTGAACCTTACTAGACTTCGACGAGCTGATATCATCAACTTTTTTTGTCAACTCATCCTCTTCAGGTAAGTCAAACTGCATATCTTTTAAATCACTCTTTAGTATATCTAAATCATCCACAAGCTCGGTACGAAATGAAGAGTTTTTCTTTTTAGTCGACTGTTCACTCGGAAATTCCTCTAGAAGCAAATTTATATCATCTGGATCATCTAAGACTAAATCGTCAGAAAAGTTTTCTTGAGAGTATGAATGATTGTATACAACTAATGCTCCAAGTAAAAATATATTTTGTAATTTAAATATCTTCACCTAGCTATTCATCCCAAAAAAGTCTTCTAAAACAGATTTGTATCTTAGTTGTTTTTCTTTAAGACCTAAGCTTTTAGAGCAAAGAATTGCGCCATTCAATGCCTTTAATACAATGGAAGAAAAGCTATTATTTAAAATTATTGACTCATATACCTGAAGAGCTAAATCAAATTGATTTTGGTTATAATATATTTGAGCAATTTGATACCTGGCCCTAACAACGATTTGATTAGAACTTGATTTTTCTAATTTTTGAAAAATTCCGAGTGCATCTTTAAGCTTTCCATTTTCTTTTAAAATGATTGCTTTACTATACGAACTAACAAGAGAAGAAGTTAAGCCTTTAGCAGATGTTGCTTTCATACTAGAAGCTAAATCTTCATCTTTAAATACATCTATAGCATCAGTAGATTCTACAGATTTTGAGAGTTCATCAATTTGGTTATAATTACCTATCGGTTCAGTTTGAGCTAACTGAGCTTCTTTAAGTTTTTGATTTTCTTCATTTAATGTATTGTATTTAACCAATAAGTCATTGTATTGATTTTGAGATACCCATTTTACTTCTTTTTTCTTTTCGGTCTCGTCGCCATCCATCATTTTTTTGGCAGACTCTACCCAACTAGCACAACTCTGAGTTGCGAAGAGTAAAACTACGATATTTAAGAAATTTCTTTTTAAATTCATCTTAAAGTCCTCCATGACTTTTAAATGCACTGCTTTATATATATTTTGGACTTGAGTTGTGCGTAAGTCAATGATATTTAAAAAATCATTAAAAACACAACAATATGACGGACAAAATGGATCAAGAACTTACACAATATACCATAAGAGTTACTAAAAAAGATTCGAGTATGCTTTATTTTATACTCGAAGCAAATGAAAACATTGCATTCTACTCAACATTAGAAGGAAATAAAGCTGATGGGTATAGAGATATACAAATCAACTGTCACATATCTTTAAAACAGCAGCTTGATAACATATTAGAGCACTTCTCAAAGAAGTACCCTATCGAATATTTAAACTAGATTCTCTTTTATATAGTTAAGCATGTCCTCGTGGTGAGTTTTTGTTTTAACTTTAGTAAAAATCTCTTTTAACTTTCCATCTTTAGAAACAATAAATGTTTGCCTAAGTATCCCATCATATTCTTTGCCCATAAATTTTTTAGGCCCCCAAGAACCATACTTATCTGCGACAACATGACCTTCATCACTTAATAGATCAAAATTTAAATCTTGCTTCTCTGTAAACTTTTGGAGCTTCTCAACTGGGTCTGGACTTAAAGCTAAAACAACAGTATTAACCTTCGCAAATTCTTTCTTATAATCTCTTATTCCACAAGCTTGATTAGTACAACCAGGAGTCATTGCTTTAGGATAAAAATAAATTAATACATTCTTTTTATCTCTAAAGTCTTTTAAGCTTACTTTTTCTCCCTTTTGGTTCTTCAAACTAAATGTAGGTGCCATATTTCCAATTTTAGGTAAATTATTCATTTTTCTCCTTACCAATTATCTCTTGAAGATCTAACTTTAATAAATACTTCTCTAGAAGTCATGCCTTTATAACCAGACAAATCTTTGATTACCTCAAATCTGAAAAATGGATTAATCTGTTTTTCCTCACCTATAGTTGTAAAGAAAGCTCCTTTTTTTTCTACTAGTTCAATATATCGGTCGATCTCTAGATTTTGATCTTCAATAGTCTTAGCAAACTTTAAATTAGTTAAAAAGTAATCATGTGATGGCAAAACTATAATATTATCATCCAATTTCATCAAAAGCTTAATAGAGTCAAATAACTGATCAACATTCGCACCTTTCATTTTACAGTGTCCAACTCCACAGTTAAATATCGTATCACCACTGACCAGCTTTTGTTCACTGTCAGAACATTTCACTAGGTAGCAAATATGATCTTTATGATGACCAGGTGTATAAATAGCTTTTATCGACTCTGTAGCTGAAACTTGAACTATTTCATTATTTTTGAGCTTTAAATGTTTCGCGTTCTTTAAGGCCATAAATTCATTATTTTTAGATATATGATCAGGGTGATCATGAGTATTTAATAAAAATAGATTTTTAACACTAGAGGGCAGACTTTCAAAAATAATATCTAGCTTGAGTGGATCAAATATATAGGCATCAAGATTATTTTTAGAAATAAAATAATGATTATAGTTTCTCAATGAGTTGTCGCAGTAAATACTATAAGTTTTCATGATAGCGATAAGATAAAAGTGTTCTTTTTAAAAAATTGATATACGGATCTCTAAACTCTGAAAGTTCATTATGAAGTTCATGGTATCCACCCTTTATTAATTTCAGTTCCTTTAATCTACCAGAAGCCTTAAAGAAATCCTGACAGGCTAATGGATCAACAAGAACATCCTTTGAACCAATTACACCATACATAGGTATATCTATTTGAAATACTTGTTCTTGAGCGTTATTTGCTTCTTCAATTATTTTGAATAAAAGTTTTGTATTTATTTTCAAAGAACACAAAGGATCTTTTAAATAATCTTCATAAGTCGAAAAATTATGAGATAGTTTTTTTAAATCTAAAACTCCCTTCAAGTAAATTCCCCTATTAAATGAGGCTAGTTTGGTTACAAAACTATTAGGTAAAACTTTTAGAGCATTTTTAATTACACCAGTAACTCCTAATGCTGGTGAACTTAAAAATAATAACTTAGGTTTTAGTATAGGTTCTTGCTGAACGAAGCGAGTTGAGATAAGTCCTCCCATAGAGTGACCAAATAAAATATACTGTTGTAAATTATAGTTTTTTTGGAGAAATTCAACGAGAGAATTTAAGTCATCGATAAAATGATCAAACAAATCCACTGTCGCTCTTTTACCATCACTTTCACCATGCCCTCGCAAATCAAAAGTGACAATATTGAAATCTTCTCCAAAGTTTCTAAAAAAATGATCATGCCTATCTTTATGTTCACCTAGACCATGAACAACAATAAGCCAAATCGGTGCCCCAACCTCATGAATTCTCAAGGCCAACTCCATCTGCGAAGTAATTTTTATTTTAGTTATGATTGTATTCAATTCCCCTCTCTAGTTATTAGACATGTCTATTTTAATTTCAATTTCTAAAAGTCCCTGATATTCAAAATCTGTTTTTGTTAATCGATTAAGATTCAAAAAAGTATCAATTTTAATTAGCGGAGACTTCTCTATCAAAGGAATTAAGTTTGATTGATTCACATTAAAATTCATACATTGCTTGCTTGTACAATTAAGTATAGAAGTTATTCTTTTATCTGTAAAAAGCTTCTCTTTTTTTAATTTAGATAAAAAAGTTTCTCGAAAAATTGAGTTCCTAAGCTTAATATATACATTATTGCCAATCAAACTCACAATCTCAACTTGTCTTGAATATTTTGAACTCGATAACAGATTTTTTACGTCCCAAGAGTAATCACCTTCTGTTTTTAAAATTATAACTCTCTCAATATCTTTGTTTCTTTTAGACTGAGAGTACTTATAATTTGCTATCGTAAAATCATTATAAAGCGACTTACCATTAATACTTTCAGAGTCGAGAAAAGTTCTAAATGCTTGGTTTGAAATCGAGTTGTACTTTCTTAAAGAAGTATTTATTTGTACCTCATCATTTATCACAGAATGCTCTAAAGGAGTAAAGTTAATAAACATTTCCTTTATAATACTTAGACTTAAAGATTTTTCTTGAATACGACTTTGACATGTTTCATTTCTTTCATCGCATTTTTTTATATTAAAAAAAACATTTTTTATTTTCACTCCTTTTACAAAAGATGTGTCAATAAAGCTGAAATCAAACTCAGAACTTATTTTTACTTTATTTTTACTTGCCAAGTTCATCCCTAAATTTAGAAATCCAACTTTAAGTCCTTCAATAATATTAGTCAGATTTGAATCATTTATCAAATGATCTCGCCCGATCACTAGATCATGATCGTAGTGGGAAATACTAGAAGCATTCAAAGGAATATAAATAGTTTTAGTTAAAAATTTATTATCCTTATCCACACCAAGAGCTTCTGATATACTTTTCGCTTTAGCGATAGGTTTAACCTCGCTAGTCTCCTCAAGATAGCCACTACAAGAAGAAAGCCCTAGCGATAATAAAACAATAAATAAAATTTTAATAAAAATCATGTTGGATCCAATAACCATTTTTAGTTCATTTATTGTAAACAGTTTCACACTTTTTTGAACAAAAAATAAACTACCACGAAATTTTTACACGCAGCGTTACTTTTCTATTTATTTTTATCAACTTTCTCTTAAAATGTATAAAAATCAATCATTTTAATAAGGAAATAGATTAAATGCTCAAGCTTTTAATTTTGATATCAATCATATCACTCAGTACTTTTGCGCAATACTACAAAACGCTTCCAAAGAATGTTAGATCACTTTTGTATAAAAATATTACAAGCAATGATATTGATTCAGGGTTTAATCAAACAAACAGTAGATCTCCATACACATTTAATATTAAAGCTGACTATGAAGCTCTTTCTCAGATAGAAAATTCTTTTGTGCAAGACGTGCTAAATGCTTTAGGTCCAGATGCCACAAGCCTACTGAGTTTAGGAGAATATCAAATAAAAGGTAATGCTAATATAAAGGCCGATATATTTGGATTTGGATATGGTATAACAAATAAACTAACTGTCTATGCAGGCCTCCCTATTTTTGATGCATCCGTTAAGATTGACTATAAAAGAACTCAAGGCAACACATACGCGCAAATATCTGAATTTCTCCAGGAACAACCAAATAACACACAAGCTCAAACTTATGGCTCTATACTTGAGCAGCTATCTAGTGAGCTTGATTTTAACGCTGCTGTTTTACAAGGTATTGCCCAAAATCAACTCGGATTCAAACCTGTTGGAGATTGGCGAGGTCATGGACTTGGAGATATTGAACTTGGTTTCATGTATAACTTTTTAACAAAGGACAAGTACGGACTTATGCTTTCTGGTGGACTTACAGCCCCAACAGGACGAGAGGATGACCCAGACCTACTTCAAGACTTCGGTTTTGGTGATGGCCAATGGGATGCATTCGTAGAATTTGGAGGTGGATTTAAGTTAACAAGTACTTTTACATTAAATGCTTTTAGTAGGTACACCTATCAATTTGCATCGATAAAAGAATTAAGAAGACCAACGTCTAAGGACTTCAAATACTCAGCAAACAAGGGAGAATTTACAGAAAAGCTAGGAAACAAGCTTTTGATTCACGTTGGTAATGAATATTCGATAAACGACTGGTTCATTTTCAACAGCGCCTATGAATTCAATCATCAAGGTCAGGCACAATATTTTTCAAACTTCGAACAAGAAAATAAAGATTTAGCTTATAGAACAAGCAGTAGTGCACATCATATGAAACTAGGGGCAAAATTTCATACTGTTACATTATTTCAAAAGAAAAAATTTATTGCACCAGCAAGTGTAGAATTAAAAGTAAATAAGATGCTAACAGGTACTAATATTCCGAATATAGATATATATGAATTAGAATTTAGAATGTTTTTTTAGGAGATTAGTTTGTAGCCTTTCTTCCAAACAGTTTCTATCTTCATATCAGCTTCTGCTATTTTCTTTCTTAAAGAAAATATATGTACGTCGATATTTCTATCTGTAATTTTGTCTGAAGCAGAAAATTGATGAGTCAAAACCTCTCTTGTAGAAGGAACATCTTGATTTTTATAGAGATATTCAAAGATTATATACTCTCTAGCAGTTAAATTTACAGTCTTACCATCTTTAATGAATGATCTAGCTTCAGGGAGAAGTTTTATTAACTCATCGCTAATTTGATCTTTAACAATGTTGAATTTAACTAGTGCATTTTCAACTCTTATTAAGAGTTCATCATAGTTAAATGGCTTTGTTATATAATCGTCTGCACCGATTTTTAAGCCCTCTAAAATATCAGCTCTTTCAGAGTAACCTGATACAATAAAAACAGGTGAAACTTTGTCTTTTTTTCTAATTTCTAAAACTATTTCAGTACCTGGCTTACCAGGTAAGTTCCAATCAATAAGGTATATTCCCTTAAAATCCTTTAGATCTTCAGCGATAAAGCTTTCATACGAATTAAAATCAAAAACACTATAGCCTTCATAGCTAAAGAAATCGACAATACTCTTTGATATTTCAACGTCATCTTCTACAAGACAAATATTTTTTAAAGTGCTCATTAATAACCTTTTCTAAGTGCTTATAAATTCTAAACTAAATATTTCTTTTTTTAAAGCATCTTATTGTAATCCGTACAGAATATTTACAATTACTGAGGATGCAAGTGTCACACAATTAAACATAAAAATACAAAAAGTGTACAATTTGCTTGCGCCTCGCGTTATTATCATGTATATTAAACATACTAATTCGATCAAGTAACAACAAAAACGAGGTAAGTAGTGAAAATTACGTCTAAAAAAGCGAAAAAGAAGTACAATCCGAATCTAGGTTTTATTGGAAACACAGAAGTATCCGTTTCTAACTACCTATTCTCTAAAAAGAGATTAAGAAAGGCATATGTACATGCTAAACCAGTAGCGGACAGAATTTTAAAAAATGAAATTTCAACTCACTATCAAGAGAGTAAGAAATTAACAAAGTTTTTAAAGCTAAGAGACTTAACTTTTTCTAAAAAGACTAAACAAGGTTACAAAACATTTGTTGTTCCTTGTACTACTACTGTAGTTCCTTTAGAAAAATCACTATTTAATGAAGTTGAACTTTCATCTCAAAAATTAATGATTGCATTGAGATGTGTTCTTCAAGATATCTACGGATCAAAAAGTATCGTTTCTAGTAAATTCGTAAAAAGCTTACCTAAAGAAGTAAGAGACATTTTTGTTGAATCTGTTTCAAACTGTCCAACTTACCTTCCTCAAATTCATCACCCGAACATGAAGAAGTACCCATTCTTAGACAATGTTGGACTTGATTTAGTATTAGTAGATGACTACTTACAAAAGTCAGAAGACTTCCCAGCTCTAATTGCAAAAAAAGATGAAGATGCTTTACCAAATCTTCCCTTTAGAATTTTAGAAATAAATGCTGGATCTCCTTCTGGTGCATCTAATAACATGAACATGCTTGAAGGTATTTACAATCAAAATCCTGAAATATTAGATAATCTTGGAAAAGTAATGCCAAATGACCACTTTGAGGTTCTCGGTGAAACTTACAGAACTCTTGGTGAAGAGTGGACAGGAATCAAAGATGGTATACAGGTAATTTTACCACCTGGTGGACAAAATGGAGCTGCTCCAGAGATACATCAACTAGCCGCATACTCTGGATTAATATATGCAGACCCTGATCAATTATATCAAGATGAGAATGGATATATAAGATTAAGAACAGTTAAAGACAACCCTATCGTTACAGCGATTTACTCTAGAGTAAATACAGACTCTGCTTTATTTGACCCAAAAAGAAATTTACTTTTAAGAGATCAAGATACTGGAGAGAAAATTTACTTAAGAGATGCATTAAGGTTTGGAAAAGATGGGAAAGCACCATTTGTTAGAGATAATCAAGGTAGAAAGGTACCTTTACAATCTGCTTTTGCAATTCCAGGTGCAATAGATGCAATCACTTCAGGAAAGTTATACATGGGTGGACTAAACAGAATTATGGATAATAAAATAATTCTAGCGACTCTTACTCATTATGCTCCAAAGTTTTTTAGCAAAGAGATTCAATCATATGGATTAAATGTTGAAGGAACTAGTATTCTTCCACCACAAACTCTTCCACCAAAGAAAGAGTCTGTTGACATTATTAAAGCTAATCCAGATGAGTGGGTTGTAAAAGCTCCAAGTTTGGCCGGAGGTCAAGGTGTTTACATCCTAAAAACATTATCAAACTCAAGAAAGAAAGAAATTCTTGATATGATTACTGAGAATCCAAAAGATTTTGCATATCAACAACTTGTAAAGATTGCTAGAATTCCAGTAGCTGTTCAAAGAAAAGCTGATGGATTTAAATTTGCAAACTTAGCAGCAGACATCAGAATGTGGATATTCTTTGGAGCTGGAAAAAATGTATTACCGAAAGTAACTCACAATGCTTTAGTAAGATATGCTCCTCAAGAAAAAGGTGCAATGAGTTCAATAGTTAACACCTCTGCAGGTGGTGGATATGCTCCATTCGTTATTATTGATGACACTAATAACCCACAAGCTGTTAAAGCAAAAGAACTAGTTAAGGCCAAAAGCCCAATAGTTCAAAATATATCAATGCCTATCTTTGTAGCTGCAGGACTTGTACAAATTTCAAGAATGCTTAAAAATGCTAACGCTATCCTTAAGCAAAAAGAATCAAGTGTAAATGAAATGCTTGGTTTAATGATTGGTCTTAAATTACAGTTAAAAGAAGTTCTTTCTTTCTTAAACCCAAGAGGAATCGAAAGTATATATAAAGCAATTGATATGCTTGAAGCAAAAACTCAAAAAGCAGAAATTGCAAGATACTTTAGAAAAATAAGCAACAATCAATTGGAAGTTGTAGAAATTTTAAAGACTTTAGAGTCAAAGTTATCTAAAAATACTTTGGATAATTTACAAAACATAAGAGCGCTAAGTATTGATACTATAAACTCAAAATACACAGTAGAGCAAAGAGCTTTAGACTTAGTATTACTTGAAGAGATCAACAATAACGAAAGTGTTAAAAATAAAGCATTATTTAACAAGTTAATTGCAACAATCACTCAATCAATTGAGTTGGTATGCCCAGATTCAGTTATTACAAAAAGATCAAAGACAGCACTTAGATCTTTACTTGAAGAGTTTTGTACAAGTTCTCAAGAGAGATTATTAAAGTCTGAACAAAATAAAGAATTTGCAGAGCTATTCAACTTAGATTCAAGTGTAACTGAATTAAAGTTTGAAACTCTTTATTTAGGTAATAAAGATTCAGACAAAGAGATCAAAGTTGCTTCTCAATTTGAGATGAGAAAGAATATCTTACTAACAGAAAGTGCATACATCCCTTCACATATTCAAGAAGCTAGACAAGCTTGGATAGAGATAGAGAAAAAAGCTAATAAAATGGCTAGCTCTAAGAAAACTGATTTTTTAACAAAAGAAAGAAGAAAACACTTTAACAAGTTTCCTTTTATCAAGAGATATCAAGAACTATTGAATAAAGCTAATCCTTCTATTGATGAGATCATCGAGCTTCTACCAACTGCTCCATATGCAAAATTCAATATAGAAAACTTTGCTAAGGACCAAAATATTTCGACCAAAGAAGTTTTTTCTAGTTCATTAAAGCCAAACAGACTATCTCTTTTATCAGAGCGTCAGCTGGCGTTAAACAAGATAAGAGGAAGAGAATTTGCTGGTGAGTGTTTTGCAAAAAAGAAAAAATCTCACGGACTTTACAGTAAAAGCGATATCTTTATTTGGCTTAGAGAAGGACTAAATGCTTTTACAACTATTTATACAGCTGGACATGAAATTATTCACTACAGACAGCTCAAAAATAGTATGCAAGCTGAGCAAAGAGCACTAAAAGACGGTGGTGTTTCGATTGCAAAATTCATTAACTACTATGGTAACTTCTTAGGTGCAAATCAAAGAACAGTAGATACAATTAGTTTTGATATGCAAGCTGATAGAGCTCCACTTTATGGATATACGGATAGATCTATATTAGACTTTACAAATAAAATTATCACAGAACTAAGAGACTCGTTAAATGAATCAACTGAAAGCTGGGATAATACTTTAAATGAGTATGGTTCTTTATTTGGATATATGATGCCTAGTTCTGCTGGAACTAAAGTTAAAGCTCTTCAAGAAGTTTTACCAGCATTAGAAAATGCTAAGAACATAGCTTTTGCTAAAGAACTTGGTTTAGACGTTACTATATGCGAGGTTAAATCGGCTTTACCTACGGCAAATAAAACTCAAGTTAAAACAAACAAGAATCTTATAAAGAAAGCTCTTAAGTCACCATCTGCTGACTGGGAAGCTCTAAGAGTAATAGCAAATCATCAATACTTTGGAGTATCTTTTAGTAGAGCTGATAGAGACTGTAACAACTTAACCCTAACACCAAACCCTGGTGTAGTAGAAGTTGGAACATCTTATAACCAAACTCAACAGTAATCTAAATAAATAGAGAGAATATAATGAACAAAGCAATGTCTTACATTAAAATTTCAGAAGTTGTGCTAAAAGAGCACAACTCTTTGAATGATTTCATCTTTGATATTACAAACACTGAAGGTGGTCTTAAAGTTCTAGACTCTAGTTATGTTAATATTTATGAAATATCTAATTACAATGGTTTCAGTGGATACAACTACTGGATAGATAATGCATTAGTTGGACAACTTCATATGGCCTCTTTAACTAATGGTCAATCAGTCATTTACAAGAAAGTATATTTTGAAGAACAGTTATCTGAAACTTACTCTTTTTTTAATAAAGATGGAAGTTTTTCTCATTCTTCAACTATCTTTAATCAAAGTTATGAAATTTATGAATCTATAGAAATGGATCCAACAAATCCAATAATCAATCATTTATATAATATGGTTCACGTAAATTATGAGCTAACAGCTGATGGTGTAAGTAACTCTGAAAGAATTCAGTTATATTCTACAATTTTAAAAGAGACTCTTGCTGATAAGAATAACTCTATCTCAGTAAGAAAAGGGATAAAAGATGAAGCTTATACAAGAATAACGAATTTAATTTTAGATTTAGAGGGTGATCAAGTTCTTAGGTGGTCAGAGAGACAAAATATCCTTGAGAAATTAATCGAGAAGAGATCAAAAATTATTAATACTAAAAAAAGAGTTCATTCTTTTAGTTGGTTAACATATGTTTTACCATTCTTTTTTTCAAACATTCTACTTAGACTTAAGTTAATTAAAAGAAGACCTCTAAGTAATATCAACGGTCTTTTTTATAAATATACAATTGGTAAGATCATTTGGTTTTTAAGTACAGTAAAAGAGAACTTAGGTTACTCTATTGCCTTAGCAATCTATGGACCATTTACATTTTATTTCATAACTCAACCAATGAACCCTCATGCAATGTGGGTAGTTGGAGAAGTTAGAGAAGCATATATCAGTACCGTTGCAAAGGTTGAAAACATGTTTAGTGCGACTGATAGTACAGAAAAGAAAGATATAACTCTTGAAGATTCTGTTTCTACGAAACTAGCCGCTAATACAAAAGGTGCATGGGATAAAAGAATGAGTAACTTTAAGGCAATGCATATTGCACATGAAAGTAACCTTCTTTTTGCTGAAAGAATGGGAAGATTAGAACAAATTGAAACTCAACTCAATTTCCCTCTAGCCGTTGAAAGTGCATGGAATGAAATAACAAGGTACAAAAGAGCAATTAACGGAACTCTTACATACACTAAAAATTTAGATCAAGATTATAGGTCATTCTTAAAAAGTGAACTTTCAAGATCTCTAGATGCTCAAGTATACTTATGGGAAAGAATGTCACAATTTTTTATCGACTATCCATATATATTAGTTGACCAAAGCATGGAGCAAACTGAAAAGAATGCTTATACAGGAAGAGCTTTCGTATTTATGCAAAAAATGACTGATTCTCTTGGAAAGAACAAAATGCTTAATAGACCTAAAACACATGAAATGGTTACAAAGTTAGCAAAGTTTTACAAAGAAAGTAAAATCCAAGGAGATTCTACACTAGATACACTAAGTAAGAACTCTAAGTTATTTGCAAGTAACGATATTTTTAATACAGATAAGTTTAGAAGCTATATGAAGAGACATTGGGAAATTTTACTTCTTCAACAAAACAAGAAGCAAGAGGCATCATCATTTGGAATGCAAGCTTACAGTGCTTCAATAAAAAATGCGATCTATACAATCCAATCTCTTTACTCTACAAAAAGAGATGATCACATGGTATTAAGCTACAAGTTTAACCTTGATAACCAAAATACAGAGTTAACAAAGCCATACCAAGAAAATGATGAAATGATTGAAGGATTACTACACTTTATCACTTTTGATTATGTATCGATAAAAAAAGAATTTGCTCAAAATCTTCAAGATGATAAAGAAGCAGAGTTAAGAGAGAAGCTTATTAACAATATCAAAACTTATGCTTTTGAAAGAGACTCTCTTTTAAAGAAAAACAATAAAGTATTTGTAAAAACTATAACGGAAACAATTTAATGAAACTTATATTAATCGCTTTAATTTCCATCAGTAGTTTTGCGAGTACTCCTACTCTGATAAAGGCCAATGGTAACAAAAGTTCTATAAATAAGTTTCTTTCGAACTTTAACTTTAACTACTTTGTAAGCTACACTGGCCCATCTCTAAGTGGAGACTACAAATCTAACGAAACATTTAATAGATTCTCAGGTGGTAGAGATACTGACGATAATGTTTTAGACAATACTGGTTCAACTCAAATATTTCAAAGTTTTAAACTTGGATATACTTTTAAAAATAGAATGAATCTATCTTATGGGGTTACAATGCAAGAAAACCTAAAAGATGATGTGAAGTTCTACTGGCCAAATGGTCAAACAGGGACAAGATCAAATGGAGAATCATATAATGGTCACAGAATCTCTTTATTTGTTCCTTCCGTACTAGATCTCTCATTTGGTTGGCTCAGTACATCTGTCTTTTACCAAAAGGCAATCGCAGCAGAGAGAGCACAAGGTACTCTTTATGGCTACGGGATTCAACCAAGTTTTAACTTTTATTCCAAAGTAAAAAATCTTTATTACGGTATTGGTTCATCAATTGAAAGAATCGTTGGTAAAGATGAAAGAAAAACAAATTTTCAAGGTTTAAGAGCTAGTATTACACCCAGAGTAAGTTATAAACTTTCAGAGAGGTTCACACTTAAGAGTTCTCTTGATTTTGACTGGGACCAAAAAGGAAAGCAAATTGGAACTCTAGAGTTTGGAGACAATATGCACAATATTGGAAGAACTGGTTTAGGAACAAGAATAGCAAACAAGACTTTCTTAGATGTGTACCTAAGCTACTCTATATCTGAGATGGATTTAAAAAATACATCACTTGGAGCTTCGTTAGATATTTCTATATAAAAACTTTCTCTTTTCATATATTCTTATTAAATAACTATTTTTAAGGAAGTCTTATGAGAAGAGAATTTTTACTTTCAATAATTCCAGTTTTACTGATTGTTCTGTGCTTAGGTCATTTTGTTAATACTTTTTACTATAACTTTTTATACATTATAATTCCCCTACTCACTCTGGGTATTAGAGATATCATTCAAAAGAAACATATAATTCTTAGAAATTTTCCAATACTTGGCCACTTTAGATATTTATTTGAAAAAATTAGACCAGAGATACAACAATACTTTGTTGAAGACGATATAAACGGACGTCCTTTTTCTAGAGAACAACGAAGTCTTGTTTATCAACGTGCAAAAGGAGTAAGAGATACTTCAGCATTTGGAACTCAACATGATCTCTACAAAGTTGGTCAAGAGTGGCTACTTCACTCATTGGCAGTATCTGAAAACGTTAATGATGATACCAAAGTAATAGTAGGAAATGATCAATGCTCTAAACCATACTCTTGCTCAAGGTACAATATTTCTGCAATGAGTTATGGTTCTCTATCTCCCAATGCTGTTGAAGCCCTTAATAAGGGTGCTAAAATGGGAGACTTTTTTCACAACACAGGAGAAGGAGGTGTTTCGCCTTACCATTTAAAGCATGGAGGAGACCTTGTATGGCAAATTGGAACTGGATACTTTGGCTGTAGAACTAAAGATGGAAACTTCAATCCAGAAATGTATAAGAAGCAAGTTAGCCTTGAGAATATAAAAATGGTTGAGCTTAAACTATCACAAGGTGCAAAGCCAGGTCATGGTGGAATGTTACCGGCAAAAAAAGTAAATGCAGAAGTAGCAAAAATTCGATCTGTTGAGATAAATAAAGATGTTCACTCCCCTCCAACTCATAAAGCCTTTAACAATCCAGAAGGCCTAATTAATTTTATTAAAGAGTTAAGAGACTTATCTGGAGGTAAACCAATCGGCTTTAAATTGTGTGTTGGAAAAAGAAGAGAGTTCTATGCAATATGTAAAGCAATGTTGAAATTGGATATCTATCCTGATTTTATTTCAGTAGATGGAAGTGAGGGTGGAACAGGAGCTGCACCAAGAGAGTTTTCAAATCATATTGGATCACCTCTTATGGACGGACTTAACTTTGTACATAATACACTCATAGGGACTGGTATAAGAGATAAAATGAAAATTATAGCGACAGGAAAAGTAATAGATGGCTTCTCTTTGATTTCAAAGTTTGCCTTAGGTGCTGATATTTGTTGTAGTGCAAGAGGTATGATGTTTTCACTTGGATGTATCCAAGCTCTAGAATGTAACTCTAATAAATGCCCAACAGGAATTGCAACACAAAAAAAATCTCTATACAGTTTACTGGATATTGAATCAAAGTCTGAGCGTGTAAAGAGATTTCAAACAGCAACCTTAAAGCAGGCGAAAGATATGCTATCCGCTATGGGAATAAGTTCTTTTAAAGAGATAGAAAAAACACATATTATAAGAAGAGTAGATGTTGCTAAATGCTTAAGCTATGCTGAACTTTATCCAACTTTAAATAAAGATGACCTTATCAACGGAAGTGTCGATAAAGTAACGAAAGATAGATGGGAAAGATCTTCTGAAAAAACTTTTAATCCGATTTAAGAGAAAACTCTCCGAAAGGATATATTTTATTTGATATTTTAATCTCAATTTTATGGATACCTGGATAATGAACTCTAGTTGTAACTTTTTTAAACGAAATATTTTTCTTTAAAGCTATTTCATCAAAGAGCTCGATGTCTTTAAGCTTAAACACTTTAGGCGAAAGTTCTCCATTTTTTTTAGGGTAATATATAATATAATCTATACTTAGTTTTTGAGACTTTTTTAGAAGATTAATCAATTTAAAATTAATTTCAAAAGTATCTCCTTCCTTAATTTTCTTTTTACTAATTAGCTTGTTCGTTAATTCAATTTTTGGATTTATATCATATCCATTAAGCTTCAAGGCTTTGGCATTTCCCTTTTTAAGTAATGTTCTGCTTGCACGCTTAATTATCCATTTTTGTTCTTTCGTAGATTGGTCCCAAGAAAGTAAATTATCTAAAACAAGGTCGGGATCGAGATGAGAAATATCATTAAAATGATTAGCAACACTTTTTCTTACGTAAAGAGATTCATCATTTTTAAGTTTGTTTAATAGATTAATGTTCTGCTTTAGATTGTCATTGATATACTGGACTTTAATCCCCCAAGGTAGTCTTGGTCTTGTTCCTTCAGTAGCTAGTCTTCGAACATGCTCACAATCATCTTTAATCCACTTTGAGATATACTGAGAGTACATTAGCTTCTCGTATCTTATGATAAAATATCTAATAACAAACTCAGAGGAAAACCTTTTAGTCATTTCGAGCATTGCCAAACTTGAAGCCTTAAGCTCATCCAGACCATATAAAGCTACATAATTTGTTAAAGGCCATATTAAAAATGGTTCAATTTCTTTTATTGAATCAAGACGTGATACTATGAACTTTATTTTTTTAGAATAGTTTAAATTAAAATGCTTAAAAAGAGCTTTAGAAATAAGATCAACTCTTTCTTTCATTTCTAAGGAATTGATCTGACTTAAAACTTCTTCTAAGAAGTCTTTTGTATTGAAGTTTTCATGCGAAAGTTCTTCTGTGAAAAGTTTTATACTTTTATTATTATATTTATTTTTAAAGGGTTCCAATATTCATCACCCTTCTTCACAAAGCTCTTTTCCCGATTTTTCACATTTGTTTTTTAACTCACAAACATCACATCCACTTTCACCCATAAGGTTTGCAATTCCACCACAAGAACCTTTAATTCTCTTGTTAGAAATAATAACTCCAATTGCCATACCTGAAAAAGCCACTAGGAAAACACCTGCTGTAATTAAAACTGTATTCATATTAATACCTAAAGTTATCTGTTTTATATTCTACTATTTTATCATTTTCTTTTACCAAGAAATAGGCCTTTAATCCTTCTTTTTTTGCTAATTCTAAAGATTTTTCAGCTCCAATACTCATAAATGCGGTTGCCCAGGCATCTGCTATAGCGCAGTCCTTTGCAATGACGCTCACCGAAATAGTTTTATGAGTAACTGGCATACCAGTTATAGGGTCCACAATATGAGAAAATATTGATTCTCCATATTTAATAAAGTTTCTATAGCTTCCACTAGTAGCAATACTTTCGCTAGAAAGAGTAATGATTTTTTGTAAACCAGAGCCTTGTAAGTATTCAGGTTTCTCTATCCCTACTCTCCATGGCCCTCTATCATCTTTTTTTCCAGAAACTCTAACTTCTCCACCAATTTCAACAAAGTAGTCTTTTATCTTAAATTTATTCTCTAGAATCTTAGAAACCTTATCTACACCATCACCTTTTGCTATAGAAGATAAGTCTATATAAATGTTCTTCTTTTTTAAAATTTTATCGTTTTCAATTAATAATGATTCCATTCCACTCTTATTCAAAAGTTCTCGAACTTCTTTAGAACTAGGTCTACCAGATTTAGTAACCGGACCAAAACCCCACCTATTAACGAGAGGACCAACTGTCACATCATACATTCCATTTGTTTTGATATAGATTGATTGTGCTTTCTTTAAAAGCTCAAAAAGTTCAGATGAAACTTTTAGACTCTTATTGATGTCAGCTTTATTTATAATGGAAAGTTCAGAGTCTTCAATGTAAGTTGAGAAGATTTTATTATAATTAATTAAAAACTCATCAATTTCTTTTTTTACAAGTTTTTCATCTAAATCTTTACCGTATGCCTTGATAGAGTATGTAGTTCCCATAGTTTGTCCGGTTATATGGAGTTTACTATTACGAGAACAAGAAATACAAAACAGCAGTATTAGAAGTATATATTTAGGCATTTAGTCTCCTCTTTTTATCCCAAGTTAACACCAGTGCAAAATATAGCTTTTACAAGTCATTGAAATCTCGTAAATTTCTTTGGCACAGAGCTTGCTTACTATACAGTAGGAGGAAGGAAAAATGAACTTCACATATTACGTATCTATTATATTTTTACTTGTTACTTTCTTAGTTACTAACTATTAATAGAAATCCTTGAAACCCAATGTATATCTGATATAATATAGTAATTAGGTGGGATATATGCTCGATACATACATCCCCAAAGCCTATTTAGCTAATTCTAAAATCACAGCTATTAGCTGCAAGATTGAAATAACTAGAGTTAGCACCCTAATCACATCTTCCATAATGTTAAACCTCATTAAAAAAGGTCCTCTTCATTGAGGATCACGGAAGATGTGATTCTTATATACCGTACCTGCTCTATCTTAAAATCTAATTAGTCTAAATTTTATTGAAAATTCATTTATGAAAACAAAAAAACGCCTACAAAGAGGCGCTATTTCTATTTTTGAATGTACTCTAAATCTTATCCACCAAAGTCATCTAGCATGATATCTTCAGGTTCAACACCCAAGTTGATTAACATATCAGTTACACATTGGTTCATGATTGGAGGTCCACATAGGTAGTACTCACAATCTTCAGGAGCTGGGTGATTCTTTAAGTATTCTTCATAAGCTACATTATGAATAAATCCAGTGTAACCTTCCCAGTTATCTTCAGGTAAAGCGTCAGAAAGTGCACAATGCCATGTGAAGTTCTCATTTTCTTTTTGAAGAGTATCAAAATCTTCAACATAGAACATTTCTCTTTTAGATCTTGCTCCATACCAGAAAGTCATTTTTCTTTTTGATTTAATTCTTCTTAATTGATCAAAGATATGTGATCTCATTGGCGCCATACCAGCTCCACCACCAACAAAAACCATTTCTTTTTCAGTTTCTCTAGCGAAGAATTCACCATATGGACCAGAAATAACAACGTCGTCACCTGGTTTTAAATCAAAAATATAAGATGACATTTTACCTGGAGGAGTTCCTTTAGGAGCTCTTGGAGGTGGAGTCGCAATACGCACGTTAAGCATAATGATTCCTTCCTCTTCAGGATAGTTGGCCATTGAGTAAGCTCTAACTGTTTCTTCGTTTTCTGTAGAGATATTGTCCCAAACATTAAACTTGTCCCAATCTTCTCTGTACTCTTCTTCGATATCAAAGTTTTTGTAGTCGATTGATAGTCCAGCAGGTCTTTCAATTTGGATATATCCACCAGCTTTAAATGGAACAGATTCACCTTCAGGAAGTTGAATAACAAGTTCTTTAATAAAAGTAGCAACATTGTGGTTTGACTTAACTTTACAGTTCCACTTCTTAACACCAAATACATCTTCAGGAACTTCAACTGTCATATCTTGCTTACAGTTAACCTGACATGCTAATCTCCAACCTTCTTTAGCTTCTCCGTTTGAGATGTGTGATTTTTCAGTTGGAAGAATATCTCCTCCACCTTCAGTTACTTTGGCCAAACATTGACCACAAGTTCCACCACCACCACAAGCAGATCCTAAAAAGATTTTTTCATTAGATAAAGCACCTAAAAGCTTTTGACCTGGGCTTACCTTAATATTCTTTTCACCATTGATACTGATATTTAAATCCCCTTGAGGTACCAGTCTTTTTCTAGCGATAAGGATTAGAGCAACAAGAGTTAATATAACTCCAGTGAACATCCCTACACTTAAAATAATTTCATTCATAATTATTACCTTTTAATTAATTAAAGTTTTATTCCAGCAAATGCCATAAATACGATTGCTAAGAAACCAGATGTAACAAATGTTATACCAAGACCTCTCATTCCTTTAGGGATATCAGAGTAGTCTAACTTTTCTCTAATACCTGCTAAGATAGCAATTGCTAATGCCCAACCAGCACCAGATCCAAGTCCGTATGCGATTGACTCTCCAAAGTTATAATCTCTATCAACCATAAATAATGACCCACCTAAGATGGCACAGTTAACAGTAATTAGTGGTAAGAAAATACCTAAAGAGTTGTATAAGGCTGGGAAAAACTTATCTAAAGTCATCTCTAAAATCTGAACGATTGCAGCAATAACTCCAATGTAAGAAATTAGACCTAGAAAAGATAAATCCACATCTGGTAAGCCCGCCCATGCTAAAGCTCCATCTTTAAGTAAAAATGTATAAAGAAGGTTATTAACTGGGATTGTAATCGTTTGTACAACGATAACAGCAATTCCTAAACCGATTGAAGTAGAAACTTTTTTAGATACGGCCAAGAATGTACACATACCTAAAAAGAATGAAAGTGCTAAGTTTTCAATGAAAATAGCTTTTATAATGATATCTAAATAATGTTCAAACATCTTAGTTCTCCTCTTGCTGAGACGGATCTCTTTGTCTTATTACCCAAATAATAAAACCGATAATAAAAAATGCACTTGGTGAAAGTAACATTAAACCATTAGGTTGATACCAACCACCGTTATTAGTAGTTTCAAAAATTTGAATACCAAATAATGCTCCTGATCCAAATAGTTCTCTAAAGAATCCAACGATAATTAAGATTAGCGAGTAACCTAAACCATTTCCAATACCATCTAAGAAAGATGCGACTGGAGAATTTTTCATACCAAATGCTTCAGTACGTCCCATAACAATACAGTTAGTGATAATTAAACCAACATAAACGGCCATTGTTTTCCATTGATCATACAAATAAGCTTTTAAAAACTGCTCCGCCACGATAACTAGTGATGCAATAATTGTCATTTGAACAATAATTCTAATCGAATTAGGAATATAGTTTCTAATAATAGATACGCACATATTTGCTAAAGCTGTTACGATTGTAACGGCAGCACACATAACTAATACATTCTTTAATTGAACTGTTACCGCTAGAGCTGAACAAACCCCTAATACACCAAGTGCAATTGGGTTGTTAGATAAAAGCGGTGCAAATAATAACTCTTTAATTTTCATATTAAATCTCTCCTGATCTAACGTTATCTAAAAACGTTTTATAAGCATTTGATCCAAACCAATACTTAATAGAGCTAGATACACCATTAGAAGTAATAGTCGCTCCAGATAGTCCATCAACTTGATACATAGCGACTGGACTAGACTTATTAACAATACCTTTTACAACATCAAAGTTAACATTGAACTCTTCATCATAAATAGACTTTCCAATCCATTGAGATTTCCAGTTCGGGTTATCAACTTCTCCACCTAAACCTGGAGTTTCTTTATGAACATAAAATGCAAAACCTTTGATTGTATTTACATCTGACTCAAGAGCAATAAATCCATACATCGGTCCCCATAAACCTTTAGCTCGTACGCTTAAAATAACAGTACTAGGTTTTCCATCTTCATCTCTTGTTAAAAACACCTTAGAGTACTTTGCTCTTGTATTTAGACCCGCAACATCTAAGTCAGAAGGAATTTTAGTATTTAAGCTTGCATCAGCTGCAGCCTTATTTTGATCATAAGTCTTAAGATCAATATTTGCTTCGGACTCATCCACTGTTTTTCCAGTTTCAAAATCTACAAGAATTGTCTCAACTTTGTTAAAAGCTTCCTCTACATCTTCACCTTCAGCAAGTAGACCGGCTGAAACTAAAATATTTTTCTTATAATCAAGTTCAGCATTTCTTTTCTGCTGAGGTCTTAAATTTACAACAACTGCAGAAACTAAGATTGAACATACAATACAAAGAGCACCTGCAACGACAATCGTTTTAAGAGCTTCGTTTTTCTTAGCCATTTCGTGCCATCCTTCTTTTAATATTTTTATTAACTACAAAATAATCTATTAGCGGTGCTACACCATTCATAAATAGAATTGCAAGCATCCATCCTTCAGGATAAGCCGGGTTAATAGATCTAACAACAAGACCTAAAACACCAATCATAAATCCATAGATCCATCTACCAGTATCTGTCATTGCAGCACTTACTGGATCAGTCGCCATAAATACAGTTGCAAAAGCAAAACTACCTAAAACAAAGTGCCAGTAAAATGGAACTGAAAACATTGGATTAGTATCTGAACCAACAGTATTCAATAATAAAGATGTTGCAATAACACCTAAACACACACCTAACATTACTCTCCAAGAAGCAATTCCTGTTAGTAACAAGAATGCCGCTCCCACTAAACAAGCTAATGCTGAAGTCTCTCCTAAAGAACCTGGAATTAAACCAATGAAAGCATCAGTCCAAGACCAACCAATTGCAGCGACTCCACCTTGAGCTGCTTGGGCTAAAGCCGTTGCTCCAGAAATTCCATCTGCAGCCTGAGCAATCCAAACTTGATCACCAGAAATTTGAGCAGGGTAAGCGAAAAATAAAAATACTCTTGCAGATAAAGCTACATTAAATACATTTTTCCCAGTTCCACCAAAGATCTCTTTAGCAATAACAACACCAAAAGCAGTTCCTACAGCGACTTGCCATAAAGGAATTGAAGGAGGAAGAGTTAGTGGAAGTAAAAGTCCAGTAACTAAAAAACCTTCATTTACTTCGTGCTTTCTAATTGTTGCAAAAATCACTTCAAAAATTCCACCTGCAATTTGAACAGTTATAAAGATTGGTAGGAACCAAAGTAATCCATGAAAAAAGTTACTTAAAATATTAAGTGGGCTAAACCCTAAACCTAACATGTTCATTACGTCAGCTCTCCAACCTGTTGCTTCAAGACCCATAGTCTCTAAAGCTAAATTAGATTGGTAACCAGTGTTATATAAACACATTAAGATCACTGGAGTTAAAGCGATTGCAACAGATATCATTGTTCTTTTTAGATCAATTCCATCTCTTACGTGAGTATTACCTTTTGCTACACTTCCAGGAGTGAAAGCAAAAGTATCTGCCATTTCATATAAAGGGTAAAATTTCTCTAACTTTCCACCTTTTTCAAAATGATGTTCTTGTTTATCAAGGATGTCTCTTAAAAATTGCATTTTATCCTTCCTTCTCAATAATAGTTAATTTTTCTCTAAGTTGAGCCCCAAAGTCATTCTTACATGGATCAACAAAAGTTAATAAAGACATATCTTCTTCATCTAACTCTAATGCCCCAAGATTTACACACATCTCTAAGTTGCTAGAGAATAAAGCTCTTACAAGTTGAGTTGGTAAAATATCTAAAGGCATTACCTTTTCGTATGATCTGATTGGAACGATTGATCTTAAACTTCCATTCTCATTTGTATCAAAAGCATATTTCTTTTTTCCCATTAGGCTAGAAACATAAATTGGTTTTGCAGAGTATTTATTGAATCCAGGGCTATGCCATCCAAGAAACTCTCTGTCTCTGCCTTCTTTTAATAAAGATACTTGATGATGAAATCTTCCAAGATAAGCAAATGGCCCAGAAGTAGCAATCCTTCCACCAAATACAGAGCCAGAAACAACTCTAATCTCTTCATCATTGAACTTTTCTTCTTTAGTAAGCTCTTCTAAAGAAGCTCCTACTCTAGTAGTAATCAGCCTAGGATTTCTAGCAGCTGGTCCAGCAACAGAGATAACTCTATCAGTATATAATTTTCCAGTTTCGATTAATTTTCCAATAGCAATAACTTCTTGATAGTTAATGTACCAAGTGATGTTATCAAGATCTACAGGAGCTAAAAAGTGAATATGAGTTCCAGCTAAACCTGCAGGGTGTGGTCCTTTAAACTCTTCGTGCTTAACACCTTCAGTGTGAGCAATATTTGAATTTGGAGCAGTTGCTAAAAAGACTTTATCATTAAGCTTAGTTAAAGCCTTAAGTCCAATCGCAAATGCCTCTTTGTTCATATCAACAATAAGCTCTGCATCGGCAGCAAGAGGATTTGTATCCATAGCCGTTACAACGATAGCCTTTGCTTTAGAAGCAGGATTAGCAGCTTTAGAAAAAGGTCTTTGTCTTAAAGATGGCCACAAGCCAGACTCTAAAAGAAGAGCTTTAACAGTTTCTTCATTGTACGAATCAACATCGCTTCCTTTATGGGATTCAAAAGAAACATGATCATCGCCTTCAATCTTTATTACTATAGATTGAAATGCTCTTTTTTCACCTCTATTTACTTCAATGACCTCTCCACTTGCTGGAGCAGTATAATTAACTCCCACAGTTTTCTTGTCAGTAAAAAGAAGTTGACCAGTTTTTACCTTGTCTCCTACTTGAACACTCATAGTTGGTTTCATTCCAACTACGTCATCACCAATAACTGCTACTTTCGTAACATTGGCACCATCGTAAACTTTTTGCTCAGGGCTACCCTCAATAGGGAGATTCAACCCTCTTTTGATGTTAATCATAACTAATCGCTTCCTTTTGAAGTTATTAAATTTTTCAAGAAATAAATTTATCTTAATAAGTAGCATATAAGACGTTATTATGACAATTCTTAACTTTGTTGAATCCTAAAATAAAACCTCAGTTCTTTCAATTATTTACAGCTTTTGCCTAGCCTACTTTTTGTATGTTTTAGATCACATTCTACTAGTTTCAAAAAACAAGAATATACGATGCTAAATGCTAAAAATCTGTCCATTTTAACCGATAAGAAGCTATGAAACTTATGTTCATTGCAACATTTCTAACTATATCCATAACCTATGCTAGTGAATGCATTGATATTAACTTTGAAACAAGTAACAAAGTTACACAGCTTCAAGACTTTGTAGATGAACTGAGTGAAAAGATTGAATGGTTCGCAGCAAATGATAAAGATGTTGATCGCGCTAAATGTGTGGACCAAGAAGATTTTTCTGATGAAGCAATTGCAAGACATTTATCTAGCTTTGGTGATGAAACTGTTACCCAAAGCATTCAAGGTGTTACAATTACCGACCACCCAAGAAAAATAGAATTGCTAAAAAAGCTACTTAGAACAAGCTTTTTCCTGCCACAGGTAAATTTAAACGAAGCATCTAAAAACTGTAAAGATGTAAGTTGCGTGACAAGAGAATTGTTTCAAGATCAAGCTAATAACTATTTATACCTATTAGATAAATATGGATTAAACCTAAATGACAAAAGAATAAATAATACTGCTAAATGGAATGATGATGAAGTTAAACACATCATGAAATCTATCAACTATATTCCAAAACAACTTTTACCATTTGAGAGCAATCAGACAATTGTTAGAGGTTCAAGAAACTCAACAGGAGGTTCGACTTACGCAAATGCGACAATGTATTTTTTTGATGCTCACTTTGATCAAACTCCTCAGATGCAGACTTACACATTATTTCATGAGGTCGGTCACAATATAGCTTCAGATCTAGATTTAGATGTAGCAAAAGAGTGGACGAATTTATCAGAATGGAAACCAGAGTATAAGAAAGACTCCAAAGGTAAAGTCAAAATTAGTTACGATGGCAAACCTGAAATTTCATCTTGGCACCACGGACATGACCACTCATTACCAAGTGATTATGCAAAGACTAATCCAAAAGAAGACTTTGCTGAAACATTTTCTGCGTATCGATTTAATCCTAAGAAACTAAAAGAAATTTCTCCAAACAAATATGAATATATGAAAAAAAATATTTTTCAAGGTGTTGAATTTTTGTCAGAAGAGTCATGTAAGAAGGAGAACTCACTTCCTTATAAATTATTTAATATTAAAGATGCTCAAATGCCATCAACAATTGAAGATCTTTCTGTTTGCAAGGAAACTATTCCAGCGATAATCAACAAAGAGCAATGGAAAAATCAAACAATAGAATGTGCAAAAAAATTAAAAGCTCAAGTTGCTATAAAGAAACAATTAGACAAACAACAACCTCCTTTGAGTAAACTACAACGAGATTCTATTTTAAACTCTTCGCTTCTTCCAATCGAAGATATTACTGTATCAGAGCAAGAATTTATAAATACTCAAAAGCTTTTAACTGAAGAGATTATGGACTCTATGGTTAAGAAATTTAATATCTACTCAAGTTGTGATGAGCAAAAAAAATATTTAGTTCAAAACCTAGAGCATGTAGATAATAAGATTTCGGAATTCCAATACATTGACCACTTTGAAAAAGATCTAAATGAGAGTCTCTATAAGATTTGCAAAGAATATAGAGCAACAAAAGATTTCTCTTGTGAAGATGACCTTTGGATGCTTTCAGAAGAAGAAAAACAACACAAAAAAAACCTATGCCCTACAGGTGAAAAAAAGTTGATTAGTTGTGATGACAGTTTATCCAAATATAAGACGACCAATGAAAAACTTGCCTTTCAAACTATTTGTAAATCCTCAAATTTAGAAAAGCCTAAAGAAATGAGGTGTAGTCCAAGAACGAAAAGAATGTTTGCAGAGCTTGCAGGTATAAACCTATCAAACTTATCATCTACGTCCGAGACTAAAAGTTTCGAAAAATGTTCTTTTTAGCTTCTATTTGAAAGAATGAATTCTTCCGCTTTAATACAAGCATCATCAAGTTTTGTCATTTGAAGGTCATATGGCCTCATAAGTTCTTTAAATGTGTCTAAAGTTCTTCCTTTCCACTTACCAATCCTAGAGTCTGTTATTATGACAGAACCTTTATCTGTTCCTGTACGAATAAGTCTTCCAAGTTTTTGATGTAAAGAGCGTGTTCTACTGGCCAAGAAGTAATCGTTAAATTCATTTCCAAATTCTCGATCGTAAAAGTTTCTTCTTTTGTCGATTACAAAGTCTCTTCGCAAGTCTGGAACTTTATCAACGTAAACTAATTCTAAAGAGTCACCAGGAATATCAATCCCCTCTCCCAAAGACTCCATACCAACTAAGATACCATTCTTAGACTTTTTAAACTCTTCGACGATATTATTTCCCATACCTTGAATGAATAAAGGTATTTCAGCATCAAACTCTTTTAATAAGAGCTCGTTAGCTTTTTCAAATCTTACTCGAGAAGAAAAGAGCAATAAAGTTCTTCCTCCAATGGCCCTAATTGTTTTTGACAGTTTTTCAATTACGGAAGGAACAAAACTTTGATCATATAACGATGGAGTATTTGTAACTAGAAATACTTTTGCATTATTTTTATAATCATAGTTGTTCTCTAAAAAAAGACCGCTTTTAAATCGCCTTTCAGTATTGAGGTAACTATAACCTGTCATCCATTCAATTGCAGGCATACCTACACTACCGGTACTATTTGCCAAAGTAGCAGAAGTGAAAACAACAGATTCCGTGCTCTCCAGAATATTTTCATGAATTAGCTTTCCTACATTTATAGGACTCGAATTAACAGTATACCCCATGTCCATATGAAAATTGATAGTATTTGCCAATAAATCATCTTCTTTTAATACAGCTTCAAATGTTGCTTGCATATCTTCTATTGAAGACATTAGTGATTCAAATGCAGTAAAAGCAATTATTATGTTTTCATCTTCTATTTTTTTATCTTGCCACTGCTTCAGTTTTGGAAACAACAAATCATAAAGTCCTTTTAAAATAAAACTTAAACTTCCAAGGTGATTATAAATTGCGGCCTCTAAGTTATTATTTGTAGATCTTTGTCCTAATAACTTTAATTCATTCCAATACAAATCAGTAAAATATGGAAGTTTCTTTGCAGATTTCTCTATATTAAGTTGTAAAGAAGGAACATGATCTTGAATCATTGAAGCATAGTTAGAAACCTCTTTTCTAATGAACCCGATAGAGTCTTCACTAGATTCATCTTTGCCCATTAGGTAATATAGTGGTCCAACTAGAGAGAGTAAGTTTTTAGAGAAGTTTTCTAGCTCTCTTTGTTTTACTTCCATTGCAAAAGCGGAAGTTGCCTCACCTTCCATTTTATGTGCCTCATCAATTACAATATAAGGCGGTTTTTCTAAAGACCTAGGCCAATTGAGTAAAAGTGCATGATTACCAATTATGATATTTGCCTCTTTTGCCTTTCTCATACCTTGAAGGTAAGTACAACCTTGTTGAAAGGGACACTTACTACCAGTACACGCTCTATAGTCAACAGCTGCAGCTTCCTCTATTTCAGAAAAAAGTTTAAACCTTCTTTTAAAAACATATGGAAAAGAGTCTCTAGTAATAATTTTATTATAATCTTTCACTCTTTGATTATAAAAAAGAACCATCTCTAAAAAAGCATTAGTAAATTTTTCTTCAAATCCATTCATTTGAGATATCAGATCATTACTTTTTTCATTTTGATACATTAGTTCACATAAGTGATTATTAGAGCCCACCATTCTAATTACATTGAGTTCACTCTTATCCATTCCAAGAATATCAAAGACAGCAGGGATATCTTTATTGATTGCTTGAGCTTGTAGTGTTTTAGTTCCTGTTGAGACAAGAACTTGAGTGTGGAACTGCTTGGCCATTAAAAAGCTTGGCAATAAATATCCTAGGGATTTACCAGTTCCAGTTGGAGCTTGAATAAGAGCATGGATCTTATTTTTAAAAGCTTGCCCTACTTTAAGTGACATTTTTTCTTGAGCAGGTCTAAAGCTGTAACCATCAAAAATATTTTTTAATCTATCCTCGTTTCGTAATATATCTTGGATATTTTTTCCAGAAAAATCTAGATTTGCTTTATCGGTAGATTTTCTTTCAAAGAAATCTTTATCTCTTGTTTTCTCGATATAAAGATCCACCTTTTCTTTTAAATCAAAATCTATTGTTTCGGCCAGTTCATAAAGAGCATTCTCATCAAGATATAAAAAGTTTTTATACCATATTTCATCATCATTAAACTCAAGCATTGTTTGCTGAAGCTTAGATAAGAATTCTGTATCTTTCTTAGCTAACATCGTACCAACCAAAACAACTTGTAGTAAGGCAATTGAGTCTGCAAGACCTCTATGCTCTTCTTTGTCAGCTATTCCAAGGTCAATCATGAAACCTTCTAGGTTCAATGAGGATCTTTCTGGAAATAAAAGGCTTAGATAATACATGCTATCTTGGTATTTTTCTCGTGCGAATTCTTCAGTATCTAATTCATCAAAGTACTTTTCAAGAAACATTTTTTCAAAATCAGAGTTATGCGCTAGCAGAGTATGTCCTTCAAGATCAAACATATCTAACTTTACTTTATCCCATGAAGGAGCATTTTTTATATCATTTTGTTTAATGCCTGTTAGTTTTTGAATGAACTGAGAAAGAACAACATCTGTCCTTACTAGACTTGAATATTTTTGTATAAGTTTTGTGCCATCAAACTGTAAAAATCCTAAATCAATGATCTGATCATATGTTGGATCAATTCCAGTAGTCTCAATATCAATTAATGCCCATTTGCCAAGACTTGCCATTTCTAATATTCCAATTTAAAAAGTTATATATTAATTAATTAGGTCTTTTTATGTCTGCATATATTTTTCAAATACAATCAACTCTAATAATACTTTTAATCTTTTACGGTATTTATCACAGAAAAAATAGATATAAGCACATAAAAACTATGAAATTTTGCATAGCATGGGATTTACTTTTAGTCGCGCAAATCGAACTGACACGAGGCGCCATTATAAAAGCTAGTCAAGCTATGACCAATACTGCAATTTTAAATATACATGTTTCACTAGCTGTTAGCACAGTGCTTCTATATTTTGTAATGCTTTACACTGGTACTCGCCTTAAGAATAACGATGAAAGTATTAGAAAGGTTCATAGATTTTTAGGACTTACAACATTGACTCTAAGGCTTTCAACTTTTATAACTAGCTTCTTAGTACTATAAGGAATAAAGCATGAATCCATTAACAGAAGTAGAAAACTTGATAAAGTCACACTTAACAGATGCAATTGTAAAAGTATCTGATCTAACTGGAACTCTTGATCACCTAGATATCTTAATTGCAAGCGATGCATTTGTAGGAAAAATTCTTATTGATCAGCATCAAATCATCATGAATATTCTTAAAGAAGATTTAAAAGATAAAATTCACGCAGTACAGTTAAAAACAATGACATTAGAAAAATATAATAAAAAATTCGGGAGTAATTAAATGAGCGAAGAAAATCCATTTCAAATTTTAAATAAAGACATAGCAGCTATTAGGGAAATTGATCCTGTAAAAGTTGATGGTGAGTTAAACGAGAGAATTAAAACAATCATTGAATCAGCTCCAGTTGTTCTATTTATGAAAGGAAATGCTGATATGCCACAATGTGGGTTTTCGGCAAACACAATCGCTATTTTAAAGCATATTGGAAAGCCATTTAATACATTTGATATCCTTCAAGACAATGACATCAGACAAGGTCTTAAGGAATATTCTAACTGGCCAACATTTCCACAGTTATACGTAAATGGAAAAATGATTGGTGGAAATGATATCATCACAGAAATGTTTGAAGACGGTGATCTTCAAGAAATTATAAAATAACATGAAAAAGTCCTCTGGAGTAATAGGTTCAATAGATTTAGCAAAAGGGCCTATTGCTATATACGGAGGAGGTATTTGTGGTTTATTGTTTGGATATTACCTAAAGCAAAGAAATATAGACTTCAAAATTTTTGAAAAAGAGAACAGGATTGGTGGAAAAATTGCCACGCATAAACTAAAAAATGGTATTGTTGAAACTGCAGCAAACGCTTTATTCACATCTCCAGACCTTTTGTCACTTGTAAATGAACTTGAACTTTCTTATTTAAATCCAAAGCCTGAATTAAAAAAGCTAATTTATAGAAACGGTAAAGCGAGATCTTTTCCTTTAAGACTACTAGAGCTTTTATCTATTATTTTAAAACTTCATAAAAAAATCCCATCAAAAAGATTTGATTTATCAATCCGTGAGTTCTTCCTTCCGCTTTTAGGAGAAAGAGTATGTGACGAAGTTTTAACTTGTATCTTCAATGGGATTTATGCAACACCTATAAAAGAGCTACATTTTAAAAGTGTTTTCACAAAAAACATTAAGGCGAAGACTTACTTTGGTTTCTTTTTGGAATTAAAACAAAACAAGCCTAAAGGTTTTAAAGCAAAAAGTATAAGCTTTAAGAATGGATTGCAAGATGTCATCAATCGTCTTGAAGAAGAACTAAAAGATAATATTATAAAGAACTCCACGAAAAAACTATCGCCAACGGAAAACAATATCATTTGTACTGATGCTATAAATGCATCTCTTCTTTTAAAGGATTCTCACCCTTCATACTCAAATTTACTTAAAAAGATTAAATACACTAGGCTTAATACAACAACTGTCTTTACTAAAAATAAGTTAGATTATCTTGAATCATCTTTTGGAATTCTTTATCCATACAGCGATGATCAAGCTCTAGGTATACTAAATAACACAGCTATTTTTGACCATCGTTCAGAAGATAATCAAGTTAAAAGCTATACAATAATATCAAAATCTAAGGATTATAAGCTCGAAAATACTAGTATTGAAGAGTATGAACAAATAGTTTGGGAAAAAGCTTTACCTGTGTATAATTTCTCAAGATATAATACAATAAAGCAACTAAGAGTAGAGTCTTTTAATTACTCTCAAACTACTGCTATTTATGGTAACTATGTTGACGGTATCAGTATAAGAGAAATGCTTACTAATATAAAAGACTTTTGTGAAAAACTAAAATAAGGTGATATTTTATGAGTGACAAATCTAACTTTCCATATTTACATGGTTTCTCACAGACAGAACAGGATAGACTTAGAATTCAAGCTGCTTTTGCTGAACAATCTATTTACCAAGATATAGACTTATCAGATTGTAAAAATCTTTTGGAAGTTGGTTGTGGAGTTGGAGCTCAGAGTGAAATTATTCTCAGACGTTTTCCAAAAATTAATTTAACTGGTGTTGATCTAAGTGAAAACCAACTTGCGAGTGCAAAAGAATCTCTCAGTCAAAACTCTGTGGCCCAAGGGCGATATGATTTACATAAAATGAATGCTGAAAAACTGGCCTTCGAATCAAATAGTTTTGATGGTGGTTTCATTTGCTGGCTATTGGAACATGTACCAAGCCCTACTAAAGTTTTAAGTGAGGTAAGACGTGTCCTAAGACCTGGCTCAACAGTTTATATAACGGAAGTATTGAATTCATCTTTTTTTCTAGATCCCTACTCTCCAAATGTATGGAAATACTGGATGGCCTTTAATGATTATCAATTTGAGAACTCTGGAGATCCATTTATTGGAGCAAAACTTGGTAATCTTCTTCTTAGTATTGGCTTTAAAGATGTTAAAACAGAAACTAAAACATGGCACTTTGATAATAGATGTCCAGATAAAAGAAAAAGAACAA
Source organism: uncultured Bacteriovoracaceae bacterium (assembly GCA_937923325.1). The sequence continues at coordinate 25,435 of CAKZUQ010000012.1, read as the reverse complement.
TAGAGTTTTGGTCTGATTTGTTGATGAGTGCTTCAGATCAACTACTTAGAGATAATAAAGTATCAGAAGATACAGTAAAACTTGCTAAAGAAGAACTAGACAATGTTGCAAATGACCCGAATGCTGTATTTTATTACTCTTTTATTCAGGCCAGCGCCAAAGTATATTAATTACTTATAACCTTACTTGATTTCATAACAAGATTTAATCTTCCATGTCCATCAGAGTAAGTTTCAACTTTATCTAAGCTCATACCATTGATTTCAGGAAGCTCTATAGGAGGAACATCAGTACCTTTCCACTTCAACAATGTCATCTTATCTTGAGGAGCATCAAAGTCTAAAAGCTCATCTTTTACAGTTTTTATCACTTTTTTTCTAACAATTTTTCTAACGTTACCAATAGTACTTGGTAGGTCATATTCAGATATACCGTAGTTAAAATAATTATCATCTAAGTCGACATCAAAAATATTAAATACGACAAAAGGTACTTCTGTCATTTTGAGGCTCTGAGAAATACTGTCAAAACGAATTTTTTCCTCTTTTTCAATTCTAATTTTAACATCTAAAACTAATGGAAATCGTATATTCTTTTCTTTTGTTATAAACCCTTTCACCCCGTCAACTTTATAAATTACATCTAAAAATAAAGTTGCTGTTTGCGATTCTTTGTTAAATCTGACTTGAACATTCTGATCACCAAGTTCAAGACCTACATCTTGAAGCATTTCATCCCAAAGGCCAAAGTCAACAGTTGTTGAAATAGCCTTATTAATATAATCTTCACTGATACTTGCCAATAAACTAACATCTTCACTTTCTTCAAATATATTCTCGATATGCTTTAATGAATAAGATATATCTGCAGTCGTTACCATGGACTTAGCCGAAGATGTAATTTTATTATGTATACAGTTTTCATTATTATCTAAAAAGTTTGATGTTGTACAAAAATCACCTTCCAATTCAACTCTTACGATATCTTTAAAAGGAACAGCGTAATCTTTAAGACCTATAAACATAGGAAATGCTGTATCTGTAGTTGGTTTAATCCATTGACTATTTTTGAATGTTGTTTTATCAAAATGCTTTAAAACTTCAAGAGCTCCATTTCTTTCAAAGAGTGTTTTTATTTGTCCTACAAATAACTTTTTTATTTTACTTTTATTATTATCAATAATTTCTTTAACTTTATTTGAGTTAACAGTTATTGACCGTCCCATCAAATTTAACTCAACATTTGGAATCTCAACTGAGTCATATGTAATCTCTACAAGGTTTTCGTTTTCAGAGAGAGCTTTCGTAATCATATCAAAGTTAGCTTTTGTAAAGTTAAGTCTTGTTTCATCATTTCCTTCCTCTAACAATAAAGTAAGATCAAAACATAATTTTTCATCATTTTTAATAGTAATTTTTGGATTTAAAATTTTAACATCCAGAGCTGATATTCTTTCTGTTTTGTCTAAAGTTGAAATTAAAAAACTTAATTTCAATTCCTCACCAAAAGCTTTCAATCCTTCAAGTTTAATTCTTGAGGCCAATTCTAAATCCCCATTAATTTCTATTGGTTTTATTGTTGGTAATATTTTATCAATTGAATATCCAAATCCAGAAAGGTTTAATTCTGGGTGAAGTTCCAAAATAGTTAGACCAGAAGCTTTCTCAATATCTTCGATAAACAAGCTTACATCGTCTGAGACAAAGTCATTAATTGAAGATTCATCATAGTTAATGATATCATTATGATAATAATAATAAGGATCAACATTAAGCTCTAAGTTTTTCATGAAAACTTGAAACTTATTTAATAAAAAAACATTCCACTCAGTATTTACTTTAGAATATACTAGGATATCTGGATTAGAGCTAAATGCCAGAGAACTAAATAATATACTTATAAATAACAATATTCTCATTACATACCACCTATATAATCTACTAATTCTTTTAGATTTAAATCATTAATATTTAGTAACAATCCCATATGACCTGATTTTAAAAATTCTATACCTACAGGTGTTGCTCTTAAGCCTGGAAATTGAATATAATTGGAAATATCTAATAAGATCTCTCCAGATAATTCATCAAACAAAGTCTCTTTTAAAGTTTCAACTATTCCTTCCTCAACAACACTATACATATCCTTCATCGGGTAGCTATAAGAGTTTAGAAGTTTATTACCTTTGTTAGGAATAAACTTTAAACTTAAATGACTTATTCCATTAATAAACTTAATTACAGGTCTAAATTGAATTTCAATAGGAAACCAAACTAAATTTGACTCAAGAGTTGATGCAATAAAGTTTTTGAATTTCTTCTTAATACCAACTGCTTGCATTTCACTTAGATCTAGCTCTACATTTGCAACAACTGTAAATGTACCTGTATTATACATTCTAGAAAAATCATTCTTTATTTTTAAATCAAGTTCATTTTTTAAGCTTGAATCCTTAAATCTTCTTTGCTTTACTGCTGTACTCTCAATAACAACTTCTTTAAAGTCTCTAAAGTTTGTTTTAATACTTTTTGAATGTAATTGCGCTGTTGATCTTTGATCAAAGTGTATTTTGATATTTTTGATATCTAAACCAGGTACTCCAGCTTTTTCTTCAAATATTTTTGTAACTATTCCACTTGACACAGCAGAGTCTAAAATACCATTCAAAAATGGTTCTCCAATCGCAAGTGCAACATCATGTTTCTTTGATAATTGAGAAAATTGAGGATTTGTGATTTTCTTTAATCCATTAAGAATATTACTATTTGTATTTAATACTCTATTATTTAATGAGGCATGAATATTATAGTCAAAAGCAAGAGATTCATTATCAGAAGGTCTTAACCCTAAATACTCCAAATCTACTTCAGTATGATTTATCATATCTAAAACCATTGAAAGTAATTCATTTGAGATATTAGAATTAAAGTTTTTGTAGTCTTCAACAACACTTACATACGATTTATCTATAGCAGATTCAGGTCTAGGTCTAATAACGACACTATTAGAAAAATCAAATAAATCTATTCGTTTAGTAATCTCATTTAGATCTCCCATAACTCCTTCTGTCACGATACTTGAAAGGTCTGTAGATATAAATTCACCTACGATATGTAACAATTGTGATGCTAAGAATTCTCTTTGAGAAAGTATTGCTGTTTTTAAACCAGAAGTATTCAATTTAACTTTTTTATTTCCAACTGTTAAAACAGGAGCAGGAATTATGATATCAGAAAAGTTAATATTTAACTTTGGCATTTTATTAGAAATATTGAATTTTGAATATATTTTTTTTGTCTTATATGTATTTGGAGTAAACAATGATGAATACAATGCTGTATTACGAACTAATACTTTATCATTTGAATTTTTAATATTTAAAGCAACTACCGCATCTATTAGATCTCTATCTTTCAATTCGATATTAAAGTTTTTAATTTTTACATATGCTCCATTTTCTTTGATGCATTCTTTATTTAAGATTTCACAAATTTCAAAATTCGCTCCTGAAACTCTTAATGATTTAATTTGAGCCTTGGCCCAAACTGTAAAATTTTTAGAATTTCCTTCAAAGTCATATTTAAAGTTATTCTTTTTCAACCTAAACTCAACTGTCATTGGAGACCAACTTAATGAATAATTAAAATCTTTTGATAGGTCGATATTTACGTACTTTTTAATCTCCGAAACAATTTCATAATTGTTGATTTCTTCTTTGCTAATTTTAAGATGTACTTTTTGTGATGGAATAACATAAGTAGGTATTGCTTGGCTCTCACTGTACGAATCAATTCCAGATTTAATAATTTGATCCAAAGCTGACTTGCTGATAGAAGCAGAGAAGTGCTCTCCATAAGCGATGCATACTATAAATAATAATGTTACTGTTAATCTCATCATATAAAACCTCTCACATAAGATGTTGCAACAGAGAGGCCAATTCAAATGATGTAAAATCAATAACTTAGTACTAAAATTCACAAAGAAACTGCTTAGATATTAAACACTGAACATAAGAAATACAGTCAAATATATGTAGTGTTCGGAGACATATATGTAAGAGAATTGTTTATATTTTATGCACCTAGCTTTAATTTTATTCTTTTATAGATAAATTAGGATAAGAAAGGGTATCATCTGGCATATTGGAAGAGTGCCAGATATTTCTACTAATAGAAATACTTTTCTCAAAGTTCTCCTATCCCTTTAGTCAGAAAAACTATGAGCGTTCTCTTTTAAGTTGACTCACTCCACCAAGATACTATTTCAAGGTATCTCAACTTAATACCGATAGGTTTATGTGAATTATTTTTTATTACTTCTTTTTCTTATAAATACATCTGTTAGAGCTTCAGATTGCTATATTATTTCTGGTTTTGAAAGGGATGTAGATAATACTTTTGACATTTTCAACTATAAGAAAAATTCGATAGAACATAAGTTTAAGCACATGAAGTGCACCGTAGTTAAAAGTTGGAAGAGCTTTCAAATAAAAATGAAAACGAAATCTGAACATGATAAATCTAAAGTTCTTGTTTTTCAAATTGCTCATGGAGGTGCTTCCGGTGTTTGTGGCTCTGATGACGGAAACGAATCAGCTGCTGATGTTTTGCAGGTTATGAATAATGTATCAAGAGATAGGAAGCTTGGAGTCGTAAATTTGTCATGCTACTCTGGTGACTTATTAGCCCATAAAATTGCAAATGACTTGAAAAATCCGTCTTCAAAAAGTGTAGATAATTTATGCTTGATAACGGCAACAAGTTTCGGAAATGTAGGCGTACTATCTAAAGATAATTATAAATTATTATATGATTTCAATCCTACAAAGCAATCTCTAATTGATTTATACATAAAAACTAGTGGTATGCTAACATCTGCTTCACCTTGGTCTGAAAAAAAGACCGTCGAAGCGTTATCTCAGTTTTATCTAAATGAATCTATAGATATTTTTGAAAGTATTAACAACACCAATTATTTAGATAGAAAATTCTGTATTAAAGATCAAGAGGTTCTTAATGGGAAATGTGCACTAGGTATTAATTATTTATCTCGTTTTATTTTTTGGACTAAGCGACTACCAATTGGAAAGAAGTTTCTTGATTATGTGCCCAAAGAGTATGAGTATTGGAGAGAATACCTTTCTACAACAACTTGTCCAGCTAACTTGGTTAGTCTTATGCACGAAATCGCTCATACTAAAATAGAAATATCGGAACTAGATCCAGCTCTATTACTGAGTTTAAATAAACAAGTTAGTGGAAAAAGAAATCGTATGTCATTTAATAGAATTCTTAGTGAGTGGTCAAAAGCTAAGTTATTAGACGCTAAAGAAAAATCCCTCTTGGACAAACGTCGAAATAATGCTTGTGCGAATTTCTAACTCTGTAATATCTTATCCTTAATATTAACCTAAAAGGGGAAGGAACGTAGAAAGACCGACTGCCTATTGTAACTATAAGATATCCTATTCTTCAACATTTATAAAATCTTACATATGGAAGACTATTTAAATATATTTTGAAAGAGGATTAACCCACAATGGTTTTTAAGTAAGAACTCTTAAGGTCATTGAAAAGAAGGTCATTTTTTGTCTTGGCCATGAATTCTATTCCTTTTAAAAACTTTAAACCAAGCTCAATCTCTTTTTCTTTCCAAATTTTAGATTGTTCGATTATCTGTTTATCATATTTACTTTGTTTTGATTTTTTATAAATATGGTCAGTGGACCCAATTTTAAGCATATGAGTTTGTAAAAAATAAAATAACGATCTTAGTTCATCATACTCAGGATCAATTTCTTTTAACTTTTTGAAGAATAACTTAGATTGTTTAAAACCAAAAAGCTTAGCGAATTCAAAGTTATCAATTCTATTTTTAATGATTACAGAGTTTAAATCTTCCTTAGAAACAATTGCTGTTCCAAAATTTAACTCTAGCTGAGAACAAATATTCAAGAAGTCTAGATAGGTGTTATTAACAACTTCTAACAGATACTCTTTAGATTCGAAGTCCAGTTTAACCTTAAACTGTTTTGCAGTATAATCTAAAAGCTTATCGGCTTCCCAAAAAGGATGCTCCACAATCGAAACGGACATGGCCTCTGTGTTTTTTGTTAGCTCAACAAACATTTTATCAGACTTATCAAAAACTAAAATAACATAACGCCCTTCGAGCATTAGTTCAGAAGATAATAGTTCTTGTTTAACTTGTTCTTTTAACTCTTGTGCATCAGTAATAATAAATGAATCAGTATTTCCAAATAAACTTAAAGACTTTAAGTTATCCTCTACCCATCCAATAGATATTTCTTTAGCACTTAAACTTCTAAATTCATCTCGGTTTTCTTTAAAAAAAATATTATCAATAATTCTTTGCTTAAATAAAGGTTCATAGATATGAAATGCAACTAATCCCTGTGTTGCTAGGTCTAGAGTATTAGGGTTTTGAGAAATAAAATCCCATATTTTATATTTAGAATGCATATAGAATCATCTCTTTAAAAGTATTTGCAGCATTGATGGCCATTTGCTCTAGAGCATTCTTTTCGGCTCCATTCGCTCTAGTTGTAGTAAAGTTATTAGTCGCTCCATCTAATACTTCACGAGTATAAGCTTCTGTTAGAGGTATTCTCTCTGTAAAAAGAACTCTAGGGTCTATAAGTTCGCCATCAGTCTTAAGTGAATTAATATCTGTTCGTTTAAAAGATTTAATAAGCATTAATTTCAAATTTAATTTTAAAGTTGTTTTTGTTGGAATGTAGTAATCAACTCTTTTTGATGAATCGACCCTGTTTTCAAGAATACTACTTGAAACAATATCATCACTTCTTACTCTGGATTCTCTTCTGGAGTCTGTACTCTCAATGATTCCGACAAGAACAGCATCTACATTCTTTGTGTTATTTTTAACCTTAAGTTTCGAAAAGCTAGATAACATAAACACCATTTCTTTTGTGAAACTCGAAGAAACATTATTCATATTACTGTGATTATAAAAATTCTCCACAGCGACACTTGTGACGCCATATCGAGAAAAAGGATTTTTTTTTGTTTGAAGTTGATAACCTTGGCAAGAAACAAATAGTAAAAGTATTAATAATTTCATAGTTTTATAGCTATCTAAAACTTAGCAGCTAGACAAGTTAAATCTTCTCTAGACTGGCCTTAGTACTCTTAAACTGATAATTCTAACTTATGAGCATGAGATCTTTAAGCGACATTCTAGCATCTGGAGATGATACCGAAGAGCTTTATAGCACGGAGCAAAAAAGACGAAAACAAAGAAAAAACAAAGGTCTTTACTCAAGAGGAGACTCAACTTTTGACTTTATCTACCTGGTAAAGAACTGGGAGAAGATTGTTGGAAAGATGCTAAGTGAAAACACAATTCCTCTTAAAGTTAAAAGCTCCTCATTGATTATAATGACAAAGCATTCAATTTTTTCTCAAGAGCTTGGATTTATGTCTCAACAAATAATATCTAGAATTGAAGAGCTTTATCCAAAATTTAAAGGTCATATTAAAAATATTAAATTTTCTCACGGAAAGTTTTCGACCGAAGAGTTTAATCAGACAAAACAGCTTGCTCGTCCAAAAAAAGAAGTCAAAGGCCATCGCTTTAATCCAAAACTTCAGCAAAAAAAGATTGAAGCTAAAGATATGTTTAAAGAAGTTGAAGATCAAGAAATTAGAGAACTCTTAGAGACTTTATATATTTTGAAGGATTAAAAACTTAATATTATCGACGATAATTTCTTTCAAACAAGTAAAATCGCTCTTAACAAGTTGTTGCATCCATTGCTTTGAGTCCTTAGGAAAACATAAACAAATATAGGTATTCTTAGCAATGAACTTATTAAGAACTTTAAAGAAATGTTCTATATCTTTTCTCATTATAATTCGACATAAATTTCGGTTTTCATTTGGTCCCAATCTTGATTCCTCACTTACAAAGTATGGAGGATTACAAAGTAACAGGTCATATTTACTTGTAGCTTCTAACTTAAACATATCCTCATTTATTATTTTTGATTCTTTTATATTAAAAGATTCAATATTCTTTTTTAAATGAGGAATAAATTCTTTTTGTTTTTCTAGAAAATGCATTTCTACATTTTTATTTAATTTCAAATAAAACTCTATACCAACGACTCCAGATCCAGCTGCAAGATCTAACACAGTTGATATATTTTCAGTTTTAAGAAAATCAAATGCAATGATAGCTAAATTTATCGAGTCTCGATTAAATCTATAGAAATCAGGTTGAGAGTATTTTATATTATCCAAGGAAATTTTCTAAAAGAGTCTTTCGAAAATAAAATCCAACTAATGCAATTATAAAAAATAAAATTGAAATTATATATAAAATTGTCGAATTAAGGGCCTTTACATTTCTAAGCTCAGTTGTACTAAACTCTTTAATCTCTTCATTAAGCTCTTCGGCCTTAGTTATTGTTTTTTCTTTAACCTCTCGTTTGGGTTTTACAGGAAGCTCTACGGATGGTGGGTCACCTAGATCAAGTAATTCAACTTCAATATTTAACTTATTCTCGTTAAGAGTATCTAAGCTTAAGCCTATCTGAGTTACATCTTGAATTTCATCAATTTCTTTGTCTGCTATATCATTTATCGGTTTTCTAGCGACTACAGTTTTAGCTTCAGTAATTGGATTATAGCTTTGAGGAATTTCCTTGTAGATATACTTTTCTACTAATTGGTCCTCTTTAACGCTAAACCAGTAACCATTTCCTGAACACAGTTCATCCTCTGAGTTCAAAGACCTATTCTCTAATAGAGTTTTAATCTTTTCTAAGGAGACTGGCCCTAGAATATGATTATTTTTTGTTCTAATTAACCAATTTTTATTCATATTAAATTGCGAGTCCAAATAAAGCTGCTAAATCTTCATCCGAGAATTTTAGCCCAGCACTAAGTGTAAATTCTTGATTATCATCCCTAGAAAAAATATCTTCAGCTGTCGCCTTAGCATACATGATATTCCAAACTCTATATTCAAGACCAAATCTTATTGCAGGACCTAAATCTTGGCTAAAGTCATAAGCTTCAACTGTTGAACTAAAACCTAAATGATAAAGTCCATAATCTATTCCAAATCCACCAGTAGAGTCAACTAACCCTACTCTAAAAGTCCAGTTATTAATTTTTCTACCAATTTGTAGATTGAACTTAAGATCTGTTTCACTAATTTTTGTTGTTTCTACAGAAGTCGAAGCACCTCCACTAGTAGTTGTAACTTCTTGAATATCTTTCACATCTCTACCGAAGTCCGTTTGAATAAGACCAACTCTGAAGAATTTCTCTGGAGACGGGATTAAATCAACATTTAGCTCCGTACGGCTTCCTTCACTAAACGTCGCTCCAGAATAAAGACTGATATCTGTTTTAAAGTTATTTACTCTATTAACAATTCTGTTAACGCCAGAAAGAGTTTCTGATACCTTATCAATAACCTCTTCGTCTCTCAGTAGCTTCCCAACAGTACCATTTCCAGCTTTTACATCCGATATAATATCTTTAAGATCCATAACTGCTTTATCGACATTTGCCATTATAGGTTGAAGCTTACTTAAATCTTTCATTAAAGACTCTTCTGCATTTCGATCTGTCTCTCTTGCTAACTGAGAGGTAATTTTATTTAAATTTTTAATTGCCCCACTTAAATGTCCGGAATTGCTTGCAAGCATAGCACTAATTTTTTTAGCATCTCTAGTAAAGCTATTGATGTTGGCCATGACTTCTTTAATAACATTCCTCTTTTCATCATCATACATTGCTTCTCGAATAGACTGAGAAATGACCTTTACATCTTTTAAGATTTCTCCAGCATCTTTACCGAGTTGCTCAAAACCCTCTCCTCCCTCGGCTTGCACAATAGCTCCTGATGGTAGTCTTTTAGCTTCAGGATCTCCCAAAAAGATATCTAAGTATTTATCCCCCAAGAACCCAACACTCTTGATTCTTAGAGTTGAAAATTTCGTCATTTTAATTTGCTCTAACACTTCAAACGTAACTAGTGCGTGTGATCCGCTTAACTCAATTGTTTGAATTCTTCCGGCAACAATACCAGCAACTTTAATAGAAGACTGCTCATAGATTCCAGTAGCATCCTTTAAAATTGTTTTATAGCTTATATAATTTCCAAATCCAGATTTATTTGACGTAATTGTCATTGATACAATTACCATTGATACAATGGCCAATATTGCGAGAAACCCGACTTTTAACTCATTCACATTTTATCCTTAAAAAGTATTAGTTATACATGATATTCTAACTCATTAGACTTAATTACTTAAGCAATTATTAACAAGGAAAGGTTTTCCTAAAAAAAAAAGAGTAAATCACTTTGAAAGCTCTAAGAATTTTTTGATTATAGGGTTTTTAGAATTTTTAAAATCTTCGACACTACTATGTTCCACAACTTGTCCATGTTCTAAAAAAGCAACATAGTCAGATATTCTTAAAGTAGCAGATACATCGTGAGAAATTATAATACTTGTCATAGGTACATGGGAATTGTTTTGATGTGTAGACCTTATAAGATCGTCTACCATATGAGTAGTTATTGGATCAAGACCTGTAGTTGGCTCATCATATAGCATAACTTTTGGTTCGAGAGCTAAAGCTCTTGCCAGTCCAACTCTTTTTCTCATTCCCCCGGAAATTTCTGAGGGTAATTTATGATAAGAAACTTCTTCTAGTCCGACTTGTATCATTAAATCTAAAACCTTTGCATTGATTTCTTTTTCAGATAACTTAGTAAATTCTCTTAATGGAAAAGCAACATTTTCATAATTTGTCATCGAGTCAAAAAGAGCTGCATACTGAAATAGCATTCCAAAATTTGTTCTAAAATCTCTCATTTTTGAATCATTTAATTTTTTTAAATTTTGTCCAAGAACCACGACATCACCTTTACTTGGATGATGAATACCTAATATATGCTTTAAAAGTGTAGACTTTCCAGCGCCAGAAAATCCTAAAATCGTAGTGATCTTTCCAGTGTGAATGTTAAAATCAAGTCCGTTAAGAACAGTATGCGTACCGAATGTTTTTGTTAAATGATTAAATTCTACAGTATATTCCACTTACATAACCTTCGCTAAAAGAGCTGTTAAAAAGAAGTCAGTAATTAAAACCATTACCATTCCCCAGACTACGGCCATATTCGTCCCCTTACCAACACCTTCTGCTCCACCTTTTACAGAAAATCCTTGATAAGTACCTATCACTGCAATTAAATATCCAAATACTGCAGACTTTATAAGACCTTCAAACACCATTTTAACATTCATAAAGTCACTTATTTTAGAAAAATATATAACTCCATCAATATTTAAAACATGAACACCAATTACATATGATCCAATATTTGCAATAAGCATAAAGACCATCGCCAACATTGGCATAGTTACAACTGTTGCAAAAACTCTAGGAACAGCAAGATATTGAATACTGTTTACACCCATGACTTCAAGTGCATCTACTTGTTCAGTGACCTTCATCGTACCGATTTGTGCCGCCATGGCAGCGCCACATCGACCAGCAACAACAAGCCCTGTAAACACAGGAGCTAATTCTTTACAAACTGCAATAGCAACAATGGGACCAACAAATGAATCAACACTAAATGCAGTAAACCCAAGATAAATTTGATAAGCGAATACCATCCCAGAGAATGATGAAGTCAAAATGACAATGAATAAACTTTTATTCCCCATAAAAACCATTTGCTCAAAAAATAGCTTCACTCTTAGCGGAGGTCTGAAAAACCAAGATAAACACTGAATCATATAAATTGTTATACGTCCCAAAGCTGGAGAAACTTCTAAAATTGTCTTCCCCAGTGAGGCAACAGGTTTTTCTATCATTTTAATCATAAGAAATTCTAATCTATAAATATTGAGATTAAAATCAGTTTATTTAAAATTCATAAACTTTTGGAACTCTTTGAGAAATGGTTGTTAAGACTTGATAAGGAATTGAGCGAACCTGACTACAAAACTCTCCTAAGTTATCTGACCAGATTGTTATTTCTTCATTTTGTGGCCTTTCTTTAAAGTAAACAAATGCCATATCCATGTTTGTTCTTCCCCAGATATATCCTTCTTGGTTATTAGAGTAGACTTTAGCTCCCGAATAATTAACTAAAATTCCATCGGCATAGCCTAAAGGGATTACTGCTATCCACCCACTCCTTTTCAAAACCTTGTTACCATATCCAATCTCAGTACCAGCTTCATAATAATTGAGGCTCACAGCTCTAGTAACCAAAGAGCTTAAAACTTTAAAACCACGATCCTTTTTTTCATTAAAGATTTCATTAGCACTTAACCCATACATCATTAAGCCTGGACGAATATGCGTTGACTCATCTTTAAAATCTTGCTCAATAGAACCAGAGTTAGAACAAGATGTTTCTTCAACTTTAATTGATTTGGATCTAAACGTCTCAACCATACGATTAAAAAGTTTCCACTGGGACATGACTTTGGATTCTCTTGTTATCTCAAAGTATGAAGAACTGAAGTGAGTCATTAAATGCTTTACCTTTTTGACTTTTTGGGAGCTTAAAATATCAAAAACAGAGTTTAGTTCAGACTCTTTAAACCCTAATCTATTCATTCCTGTATCCAGTTTTATGCAGATATTAGATTTGGAAATATTCGTTAAGTAAAACTTAAGGTCCTCTATATTAGAAAGCACAGGTATAACATTACCTTTTTTATAGAGATCGATATTGTTTTCTAAATCAACTTCACTAAAGACCCAAAAACTAGACTTCTCTAGACTCTTAAGTTGAGAGAGTTCATCTATAGAAGCAACACCAAAGTCTGAGCATAGATCCTCTTGTTCACAATAATTAACAACTTTACTAAGCCCATGTCCATAAGCATTTGCCTTAACCATAAAGATAACTTTTGATTTCGAAAGTTTTCTTAATTGATTGAAGTTATTTTTTAGCTTAGTTAAGTTTACCTTAAAAGAACTTAGGGCCCTTCTTTTTTTCATTTTTCCATAAATCTGTTAGATAAATTGACTCTTGCGCTTGAACTTATAGCTCTAATAACTCCAGAAGAAGAAGTCGCTGTTAGATTAAGCGTTGGGTAAGATTTTGAAGAAAAAATCACAGATCTATCTGCAAAATAATCCCAGTAATTGAAATCTTTTATTTTTAATTTAAGTAAGTCATAACACTCTTTCAACCTCAGTCCATCTACACCAACAAACATAGAAATAGTTGCACACCTTGTTATCTTAACATCCATATTTTGATTGCTTTTTATAACTTCCTCAAAAGCGTTGATAAATTCTTCCCAATAAAAACGACTCGTATATTTAGAAGTTACAAAATCAGCTAAAGGTCTTAGGTCTATTGTTAAATACTTTGTTTCAGATTTTCCTTTATTAAAATACTCATCATCGATTTTATTTAAGAATTTAAAAAAGTCTGTTTCATCTTTTTGAACAGGTATATCAAAAATATCATTCCCGATTAATGACAAAGAGTTTGCAAAGTAATTCCATGCTTTTTCTTCTTTTAAGTCGCTATTAAATTCTCCGATTAAAATCAGCTGATTATCAACACTAATACTAACTGCTTTTGCATTTGAGTTAAACTTATCTTGGTAAGCATTTACAAGCATATCAAAGAATGTTTCATTAAATAAGCTTCTCTTAGAGAGCTCCATACCAAGAAGATTCTTATACTTTGATGAGCTTAAGTTTAAAGAATTTAGTCTATTTGTTTTTTCATTATAACTTAACAATGAAAAGCTATAACAATCTTTCCAATTTTCTAAAGAGTTAGATATTTTACTTAAAAAGTCTTCACTTCCTTTAAAGCCATCTAAAAAGTTGGTAAAAGACTCATAACATCTAATTGTATCGTTAAAAGAAATAGACTCTCTTTCAAGGTTCAAATTTTTAATAGAAAGAGATCTAACTTCACTCTTAGCACTTACTAAAGAATTGTAAGATGAATTGAACTTTACTAATTTTGACAATAATCCAGTAATCTGCGGTTTTAGAGTAATGTTTAAATTTAAAAGTCCTAAAGCTTGTTCAAAATATGACTGATCCAGAATGTCTAAAGCATGAGAAGAGCTATCATCGTAAAATAAAGAATAGTTCATTTTATCAGCTTTAAAACTAGTGTTATTATTTAAGTTTAAAATTCCCTCATTTACAGAACTCACATCTACAATGTTTAAATCATACTTATTTTTTGTAAAGCTCATTAAAAGTTCTTCTAAGCTAACAAATATACTAGCGTAAATATTGAACTCTCTTAGGGCCAAAGAAATGTTCTGAGATTTTTTTAAGTCGGAACTAAGTATAGATATTTGAAATTTTTTTAATTCTAAAGTCATAAAATAATTATTCCATTATGACTTGCAGCTTGTCAAAGAATAGAGCCTACTTAAAAAGTGGTGGATCTAAAGAAATTTTACACTCACTATCAACTTTATAAGTTTGAATCATATTTTTTATTTTATTTGACTGTGAAACATATAGAAATCTAACTCGATTCGTTACAAAAAAATCAATTTTTCTAATTGTCTTAACTCTATCCTCTTTAACTCCAGAGGAGTGCTCACTAATTAACGTCGTAAACACTTGTTTTTGCAGCTCAACTTCAGGTAATGCACATGCGAATGAACCGAAACTAAATAAAAAAACAATTAGAGTTTTAAACATGTCTTCTCCAGTTTTTGAAATAATTTTTTTCGTTTATTATATAATACTTTGCATTTCTCTTCACCATTAAAGACAATCGGTCTAGAAGGGTCATTTTTTATGCGATTCCAACAAGTTACAAAGCTCTCATTGAGGTAAACACCATAAATATCATTAAAATTTGAAATATATTCAATTAATTTTAAGGAAACACTCCCCCCCCCAAGAGAGAGTACAACTTTTTCCAAAGTTAATAAGTGTTTAAACTCAGACTCTTCACACTGTCTAAACCAAACCCACCCCTTTAAATCAATCAGTTCAGCTAAGGAGTTTAGACCCTTAGCGTGCTTATTGAAGATATAGCTATCTAAGTCAATAAAGTTATGAGTAGATAGATCTACATCATTTTTGAGTTTCTCTAAATATGTCGTTTTCCCACTACCAGTAAAACCATAAATTATAATTTTCATTCCTACCTTTTCACATATAGTAGTTTAGGTTATAAATAGTGCTTTAAAAAGAGGCCATATATAATGAGTGAATTATTTAACACAAACAACGCTGACGGTGATTATAACATCACAAAGTTCCCCCTTAACAAAGATTTTAACGTAACTCTTAATAAGGATACATTGTGGGTAAAAGACGTATTACTAGAACTTAATGAAAACGCTGATGAAAAAGACCCTGAACAACTCATAGAAGAGACATCTATTGATATTGACCTTCACCTTGTTAAAAAGTTTAAAAATGAACTCGCTGAATACTTCTTAATAACTGGAGAAATAGAAACTCACTATAAGACAAAGTGCGTAAATACTTTAAAAGATATGCCTATGTCTTTAATTGTCGATCTTAAGGCATGCTTTGTAGACCTTAGTCTTGAAGCAAACGATCAATTTAAAGATCAAACAGAGACATTTATTGATAATGATTTATATGAGTTATACTTTTACTCAGAGCGCAAAATATCTTTAAAAGAAGCAATAAACGAATTAATTTATCTAAACATCGACCAGTACCCGAGTTTAGAAGTTAAACATGACTTAAACGACCTAGAAAAGGTTATAAAGCAATAAAGATCCACTTTTAGTAAAAAAATTATTGCAAGAATAAATATATTATATTAAATAAGTACTCTAATTTTTAATACATAAAAAATAATAAGTTATATCGGAGAATATTATGGCAGTTCCTAAGAAGAAAACATCTGTATCTAGAAAAGGTAAAAGAAGAGCAGGTCAACATCATAAAGAATACAGAAAGCATCCAATGACATGCCCAAGCTGTGGTGATTTGACTATGCCAAACCATGCTTGTTCAAGTTGTGGAACTTACAAAGGTAAAGAAATTTTTACTGTAAAAGTTAAAGAAACTGAAGAAGAAGTACAAGCTTAATAAACTTAAGTTACAACTTTAATTCTTTTGTTAAATAAGAAAAATTAACAAGTATCAAATACAAACCTTCATCTAAACTATATTTTAGATGAAGGTTTTTTTTTATCACAAGTTTAAGGAATATCATGAAAACATATAATACAAAAATTGCTTCTGCAGGAATGTTTGTTCCAGAAAAAATTCTAACTAATGAAGATTTATCTAAAATGGTTGATACCAATGATGAATGGATTGTGCAAAGAACTGGAATAAAAGAAAGAAGAATTGCTTCTGATGACAAGAAGGAATATCCAAGCGGTATGGCCCTTCATGCGGCAAAGTCAGCAATTGAAAAAGCAGGTCTCAATCCAAATGATATAGAGATGATTATATTCTCAGTCACACTACCAGATATGTTTTTTCCAAATACAGCATCTCAATTACAAAAGGTATTAGGTATTGAAAACAATTGTGCATGTATAGATATAAATGCTGCTTGTACAGGTTGGGTTTATGGGCTAACAATTGCAAACTCTCTTATTCAAACTGGAGTTTACAAAAACGTATTAGTTGTTGGAACTGAAATGACATCTGCGTTTAATAATTGGGAAGATAGAAGTTCGTGCATTCTCTTTGGCGATGGATCCGGAGCAACAGTTTTATCTAGATCTGAAGAAGAGAATGGTTCAGCTATCCTAGATAGTATTCTAAGCTGTGACTCTTCTAAAGATGAAAGTTTAATTCTTTATAAAGGTGGGAGTAAAGCTCCTATTACTCATGACGTTTTAGATAAAAAAGAACAATTTGTAACAATGGAAGGACAAGTTGTATTTAAAAATGCTGTAAAGACAATGGCCAAACACTGCACTACTTTATTAAAAAGAAATAACCTAACAACAGAGGATATAGATTGGTTTATACCTCATCAAGCAAATCTTAGAATTATTGAAACAACTGCAAAACTTTTAAACTACCCAATGGAAAAAGTAGTATGTAATGTTGAAAAATATGCAAATACATCATCTGCCTCTATACCAATTGCCCTAACAGAGGCTATTGCAGATGGTAGAATAAAAAGAGGTGACACTCTTTTATTTGCTGCATTTGGAGCAGGTTTAACTAGTGGTGCAACACTTTTAAAATTTTAGGAGTACTAATATATGAAAGTTAATCTTATTTTTCCAGGTCAAGGTTCTCAATACGTTGGAATGTTTAATTCAATATCTGATGAACTATTTCAACAAACATTTGAAGAAGCGAATAACGCTTTAGGCTTTAATATTAAAAATTTATGTCTAGAAGGACCTGAAGAACAACTAAAGCAAACAGAATTTACTCAACCAGCTATAGTTACACATTCAATTGCAACTTTTAGAGTATTAAAAAAAATCTTAGATTCTAAAAACATCGAAATCAATTCAGTTCTTGGACACTCAGTAGGAGAATATAGTGCTCTTGTTGCATGTGGAGCTTTTGAATTTAGTGATGCTGTAAAGGCGGTTAACAAAAGAGGATCATTCATGCAGTCTGCAACTCCAGTTGGAGTTGGAAAAATGTATGCAATCTTAAGAGTGCCTTCAGATATTATAGATAAAGCATGTAAAGAAGTAAGTACAGAGTCTATGCAAGTTATGCCTGCAAATTATAATGAACCTGGGCAAACTGTAATATCTGGACATAGTGAAGCTTGTGACTTAGCTGTAAAGTGGTTAAAAGATAATTATGAAGGAAAGCAAATGGCAATCCCTTTAAAGGTATCTGCTCCTTTTCATTCAAGTTTAATGAAACCAGCTGAAAAAAAAATGAGTACTTATTTAAATACTCTAAATATTAAAAGTAATACCATTCCCTACATAGCAAACGTTGACTCTACAAAGCACTCGTCTATTTCAAGTGAAGAAATAAAAACTAAGTTAACAGAACAAGTTTGTGGAAGTGTCCTATGGTCACAAAGTTTAAATACATTTGATGACGGCTCTATCTTTATAGAAGTTGGACCAGGAAAAGTTCTAACAGGATTAAATAAAAAAATTAACAAGTCTTTTAAGACATTTACGATGGATCAAGAAGATTCGTTAGCAAAACTGGAGACATTTTTAAATGAATGCAACATATAGTGATCTAGAGAATAAAAAAGTTTTAATAACTGGAGCTTCCAGAGGTATAGGTAAAGATATCGCTCTTGCTCTTGCTAAATCGAAAGCACATGTAATCTTTAATTATAGAGGTGAAGATTCGAAGGCCAATGATTTAGCTCAAGCCCTTAAGTTAGCAGGTGCGACAAATGTAACCGCACTTAAATTTGATATGACAGACTATGAATCGATGAAGTCTCAATTAGATCTATTTACTAAAGAAAATGGTGCTATTGAAGGACTTATAAATAACGCCGGTATATCTAAAGATCAATTAGGTATTAGAGTTAAAGAAGAAGATATCGACATGACTCTTAGCATTAATCTAAAAAGTACAATGATGATTACCAATCATCTATATAAAAACTTTTTAAGAGCAGATAACCCTAGCATAATTAATATGAGCTCAGTTGTTGGTTTAATGGGAAACAAGTCTCAAACAACTTACGCTGCCTCTAAAGCGGGTTTAATTGGCTATACTAAGTCTTTGGCCAAAGAACTAGGCCCAAAGAAAGTAAGAGTTAATGCAATTGCACCAGGCTTCATAGAGACAGAAATGACTCATTCTTTGGCAGAAAATGCAAAAGAAGAATATATGAAAGAAATACCTATGAAAGAGTTTGGACAAACTAATGATGTTGCCAACTTAGTACTTTTTTTGCTAAGTTCTGCGTCAAAGTATATCACAGGTGAAGTTATAAAAGTTGACGGTGGTTTATACATTTAATAAATATATATTAATATAATTTGGAGGATTTAATGGAAACTCAAGAAAAAGTAATTAAGATCGTAAGTGAAGCGACAAAAGTAGAAGCAGCAAACATCAAAGCAGAGACAAACTTTGTTGATGATTTAAACTTAGATTCTCTAGACATGGTTGAGATGATGATGAAGATGGAAGAGGAATTTGGAATTGAGATTCCAGAAGATAAAACAGAAGCATTAAAAACGATCAATGATGTAACAAAGTATTTAGAAGAAAACGTTTAAACCTATAAAAAGCCTCCTAAATATAGGGGGCTTTTTTTTTGAGGAAAATTATGAAAACAAATCGTGTTGCCGTAACTGGAATAGGATCAATTTGTGGTCTTGGAAATACAACTGCTGAAATTTGGAAAAATGCCCTTGAATCAAAAAGTGGTATCTCAACTATCGACAACCAAGACGTAACTGGCTGGCCAGTAAATTTTGCAGGTATAGTTAGAAACTTTGAAATCGATGATGAATTATTAGGTCCTAAAGAAAAGTCTAGGTATGATACATTCATTCATTATGCTCTTCATGCAACAGACGAGGCGATAAAACAATCAAATCTATTAGCTGCAAATTATGATTGTTATAGAATTGGATCAATTCTAGGAACAGGTCTTGGCGGCTTCCCTATTATTGAAAGTACACATTCTACTTATATGGCAAAAGGAGCAAGAAGAGTTAGTCCATTTTTTGTTCCATCTTTTATTCCCAATATGGCCACTGGTAAAATTTCTATGCTTTATGGGTTTAAAGGAATCAACCACGCTGTGAGTTCTGCTTGTGCCTCAAGTGCTCATGCAATTGCAGCTGCAGCAAGTGAAATAATGCTGGGTAGAGCTGATGCTATTATAACGGGTGGATCTGAAGCAGTAGTTTCTCCACTTACTATAGCTGGATTTAATTCAATGAAGGCTTTATCTAAAAATAACGAAGAACCTCAAAAAGCTTCTAGACCTTTTGACAAAGACAGAAATGGTTTTGTTATGGGAGAAGGTGCTGGAATTTTAATTTTGGAAGATCTTGAAAAAGCAAAAGCTAGAGGTGCTAAGATTTTAGCTGAAGTTATTGGTATTGGAGCTACTGCCGATGCTTATCATATAACAGCTCCTCACCCAGAAGGTGCAGGTACAATACCATGCATGGAGCAGGCTCTTGAATCTGCAGGAATATCTTATAAAGATATCGATTATATAAATGCACATGGAACATCAACTCCAGCTGGAGATGTTGCTGAAACTGTTGCTATAAAGTCTGTTTTTAAAGATCATGCTAAAGAGCTAAATGTAAGTTCGACCAAATCTATGACAGGGCATCTTTTGGGAGCTGCCGCTGGAATTGAATCAGTATTTTGTATTAAGGCCATTGAAGAAGGTATCATACCTCCAACAATAAATTTAGAAAATCAAGATGAAGCTTGTGACTTGAACTACACAGCTAATACTCCACAGAAAAAAGAAATCAAATATGTTTTAAACAACTCATTTGGTTTTGGAGGAACAAACTCTACAACAATTTTTAAGAAGTACGAGGATTAATAAAAATGGATAATCTAAAAAACACAGATCAAGAAATTTTTGACATCATAAACCTAGAAGCAAAGAGGCAAGATGAAGGAATTGAATTAATTGCATCTGAGAATTATTGCTCTCTTGCTGTAATGGAAGCTCAAGGTAGCAACCTTACAAATAAATATGCTGAAGGGTATCCAGGTAAAAGATATTATGGAGGTTGTGTAAACGTAGATAAAGCCGAAGACCTTGCCATTGAAAGATTAAAGAAAATTTTTAAAGCTAAATATGTAAATGTTCAGCCTCACTCTGGCTCTGGTGCAAACATGGCCGTATATTTTGCTTGTTTAAGTCCAGGCGATACTGTACTTGGTATGAGTCTTGATGACGGTGGCCACTTAACACATGGATCGCCAGTTAACTTTTCAGGAAAACTATTTAACTTTAAAAGTTATGGACTAAATCCAGAGACGGAAAAAATAGATTACGACAATGTTTTAAAGATTGCTAAAGAAGTAAGGCCAAAACTTATTATAGCTGGAGCGAGTGCGTACTCTCAAGTTATAGATTTTAAGAAGTTCAAAGATATAGCTGATGAAGTGGGAGCTCTTTTACATGTTGATATGGCCCACATTGCAGGTCTAGTTGCGGCAGGTCTTCACCCTAGCCCAATAGAATATGCTGACTTTGTTACAAGTACAACTCATAAGACTCTAAGGGGTCCAAGAGGTGGAATCATTTTATCAAACAATGAAGAGTGGTTTAAAAAACTAAATTCAAACATTTTCCCTGGAATACAAGGTGGCCCTCTAGAGCATGTTATTGCTGCAAAAGCTGTAGCTTTTAAAGAAGCATTAGACCCAAGTTTTGTGGACTATCAAAAACAAGTACTACTTAACGCTAAGGCGCTTGCTGAAAATCTTTCAAACCTTGGAGTAGAACTTGTTTCTAAAGGAACTGAGAATCATTTGGTTTTAGTAAAGACTGACTCTTTAAACCTTTCTGGAAAAGAAGCTGAAGCTGCATTAGAAGAAGTTCACATTACTTGCAACAAGAATATGATTCCAAATGATTCAAGATCACCATTTGTAACAAGTGGAATAAGACTTGGAACTCCAGCAATTACAACAAGAGGTTTCAAAGTTGAACATATGGAAACTTTGGCCAATTGGATTGTAAAAGCTATAAAATATAGAGAAGATAAAGCTATTGTAGAAGAAATAAGAAATGAAGTTCTTACATTATGTAAGACATTACCAGTTTATAAATAAGGATGTTTAAATGAAAAATTTTTTACCACTAGTACTTATGACTTTAATCGGTCTAACACTTAACTCATGCACAGAAAAAGAAGCTCCAGTAGTTAAAGCTCCTAAAGCAACGCAAAATGGAATCGCAGAAGAAAACGATATGTGTATCTGTACAAAAGAGTTTTTCCCAGTATGTGGAAGTAACGGTGTGACTTATGGAAATAAGTGCGAAGCTGGTTGTGCAAAAATAACTGAATTCACTGAAGGTGCATGTAATTAATTGGATTACAGTTTTAGCAATTATAAGCTTAAATGTATTTTCGATGAAAATCATAGCACACAGAGGAGCATCAGCTGATGCTCCAGAAAACTCAATAGAATCAATCCTCCTTGCCGATAAGATGTCTTCGGACTACATTGAAATCGATGTTCAACTTACAAGAGATAATCAAGTTGTTCTTATGCACGACAAGACTGTCGATAGAACTACAAACTTATCTGGAAATACAAATACTTTCAGCTTAGAGGAACTACAAAAAGTAAAGGCTCCTTCCCTATCAGATATATTAAGCCTTAAGTTAAAAGCAAATTTAATCATTGAAGTAAAAGGTAATAATACTTTGATCGTTAAAAAGATTATCGATACTGTGAAGTCATCAAACTTTTCAAATAAGATAATTTATAAATCATTTAATAGAGACTTATTAAAAGAGTTTAAAAAACAAGATCCGACGAGAGAGAGAATCTTTGTCTTTGTTGCTTCTTTTTGGAATATAACAATTGATACTTTCTTAAGGCTTGCTTCTGCAGAAAAATTAATTGATGTCGAATACTACCAAGCTCATTATTCATTTCCAAACGAGTCTTTAATTAAACGACTTCACAAAAAAAATAAGAAAGTAATACTTTGGGGAGTTAATTCAAAAAAGAAATATCTTAAAGCAAAAAAACTTAAGGTACATGCCATAGAAACTGATCATCCAGACTTAGACTTCAAATAGGACTATTTAGTTAGATAAAGCATCTTTAAAGTTTAGCTCTTTACTACTTTGGCTAAGTTACTCTTCATAATATCTTTAAGAAGCTCTTTATTTTCATTTGTAAGAAATGATTTATCTATAAGCTTAAACATTTTTGGAAGAAATCTATTATATCTTGCAATCGTTACATCAAAATGTTTTTCACCAAGTCCCATATTTAATGCCAAAGCATACCAATCTTCATACTTTAACTTATTTTTCTTTCCGTTAATTGATAAGGCCACCTCTTCTTTATCTTCAGGTACTAAGATTTTAGTAGAGAGAAAGTCATAACATGGTGACATTTGGTAGTTTCCTGTCTTTTTATTTCTCACTAAGGAAAAGTTCTTCAAATGCATATCAGCATTACCAATAAGGAAATTGTAAAAATTTATATCAAAAAATTGGATTAAGTTTACAGTTTCATCATGACAATATTTTTTTATTATTTTCACACACTTTTCTATCGAGCTCTTATATTTAGAACTTGTGTGTTTTTCTAAAAGTTGACAAAAGTCTTCCTGATAAAACCTCTTACCTTTTTGTCTATCAAACCTTTTAACAATATAAGCGAGTTCTCCACTGTGCAGTGGAATAAGAGCACACTCCGGGACTTTAAATCCAGCAATTTTGGCCATCTTCATGCATAGATGCTCAATTTCAGGCATGTTGGGGTATTCTCGACTAGGTGGTTTTAAGATAAAATCTCCCTCAAACTCTACAATAGTAAGTCTTTTCTTGCTTACTTCAGGCTTAATATCCAAAGATAATTTCTTTTGTACCCCTGTTACATTTAGACGAGAACCTACTTGCTCTTTGGCCAATGCTTCTATATCAGCAAGACTAATAGACAACTGATACTGAACTTTTTTGTCACCAAACATTTTTCTTATTGCACCTTCCTCATATAAAGAGTTTTTAATCTCCCTATAAGTAATTAAACATTTATTTGTGCTATATTTAATTTGATTTGTATCCTCACGAGCTTCAACTTCTAGATTACTCCTTTTAGATTTTTCGCTACCTTTTCCAATAATATAAGTTGAACCGATTGTGCTATGGCACATACTTAATAACAGTCCCATTCGATCTTGGTGTGTTAACTTCCAGTTTTTAACAGCATGATCTAAGAGCCATCCTTCTGGAATAAGTCCATCAAAAAAAGCATGTAATGTAGGTTCAATATAGACTTTTTTTGACTTTGGAAGAGTAAGACTCATCTCTAGGTCATTTTCACTTTTTACAAATGCATCTGTATACTCTAGTACATATTCTCCATCAATTGTTTCAGTGATAGTTCCTATTAATTGGTTCTGAATATATACATCTCCAGATCTAATCATCTTTTGCAGTCTCTTTCACTCTAGGGATTATCTCAGCACCAAAGAATGTCAAAACTTGTATTACTTTTGCTAGTTGCAGGTTTATATCCCCTGCTTCAAGTCTTTTATAAAAGGCTAATCCAACTCCAACTCGCAGACTAACTTCTTCCTGCGTAAGACCTACTCCTTTACGTTTCTCACGAATAAACGAAGAGAACACAGATTGCTCTTTTATCTCTTCTTCAGTTCTTCTTTTCTTCATAAACCACCATTTAGTATTGATTTTAACACTATTAATAGTATTATATATATATTAGTATCAATTTCAAGACTAAAAAAATAATTAGTGTCAAATAAAGCACTAAAAGCACAAATATAATATTTATGGTATCAAACAAAACACTAAAAATTGTATTAGGTATCAAGTGCATTATCCACTATTTCACAGAAGACTAATTACGAGATTAAAACGAATGGGAAAGAAAGTAATTCTTTGGGAAGTTAATTCAAAAAAGAATTATGACAATGCCATAAAAGAAAAAGTATATGCCATTGAAACAGACTATCCAAACTTGAAGTTCGAATAGCCCTATTAGATTATTTTATATTCTTCACTCACCAAACCTAGCTTTCTAAGCAAGTCTTTAGCTTTGCAATTTAAGTCTAATCCATATTGCCCAGATCTAGTTTATTTATCTAGTATTTTAAGCACTCAATTGAATCTAACACTCTGTTAGGTCCACGCTGTATGAAGCCACCACTCTTGACTACGAACAAATTTTTCCTCTTATATTGTGTACTTCCTTTGATTCTTTCAGCAAAGCCTAAGCTTTGACATATTTCTTTAGAATGCTTTCTTCTCAAGCCGTACTTAGACCCATCCTTATATTCAAGATATAAGTTCGATAAGACTACTGTCTCACCTTCATCTGAGTAATTCCCCTTAACTTGTGCTGATAAAGATGTCATTACACCAGTTCCTCTATTTTCCATATTTTCAATCAAGTTACCAACAATAGGTGTAACCTGTGCAAAGCTAGAAATGCTCACCAATCCTAATAACGCTGTAAATGCTTTTTTCATAACTTTCTCCTCGAGTTTTTACTCACAATTCTAATAAATTTCAAGCGACAGTCACTCATAAATTCTATGCGTTAATAATAATTAAATTGATAGTAATATGGATTTGAATTTTAACACAGTGCCGCTGTAATATTTATAGCGTTAGGATTACCTAAGTGATAAAAGCTTACTCATGCACCCATAAGTTTCTGTAATCACATACCTAATTTTCCTAATCTTATTGCCATTTAACCTTAAAAAAGCTAGTTTGCGTCTTTAAGGAATTAATATGAAGTGTCCATTTTGT
>CAKZUQ010000011.1 GCA_937923325.1 uncultured Bacteriovoracaceae bacterium | reverse complement strand
ATTGAAGGTCTTAACATGATCAGGATGATCGTACAATTTGGATAATGAATATCCATTAAGACAAGACTCAAGGATGAGTAGCTTTTTTAAAGGATTAGAAATGGAAAACACACCAATTTATGTATTAGGATTTGTATTTGGGTTGCTAGGAATGTCGACTTTGATTATGAATCATTTTGTTGCTCAAAAGGTACAGGTAAAAAATAAAAGGAACTAATTATATGTAATGACATTCATTTAGGATGAATGTAAATGTCATGCAATGAAAAATACAATTATTACCTTCTCATATCTAGCATTGTTTTGTGTCGGGCTTATGGAAAATTCAAGAGGAGCTTTTTATACAGACTTTATAAATCTTTTTAATGTTAGTACTAGTTCGGGCTCTCTTTTATTTTCTCTAAGTTCACTTGCTTCTTTTTTGGCTACTATTACTTCAAGGTTTTGGCTCTATAGATTATCCTCAGTTTTTGCCACTAGAGTTGGTCTGATCTTTTTATTTATCTCAACAGTGATTTTCTACTCTGTAACATATATTAACCAAAACTTTTCTATATTTATGTCCCTAAACCTAGTGTATGGACTTGGAATAGGTATTCTTTCGATCAGTTTAAACAATCTTATATGTGAAAATTCTAGAGTTGATCAAAGAAGCCGGTTGTTATCAGGTCTTCACTCTATGTATGGATTAGCATCACTTGTAGCTCCTTATATACTTACGAGTTTGTATTACTTAAGAACAAGTTGGACTATCGTATTTATCATTTTGGCCATCTTTGCTTTTTTAGTACTATTATTTTCAACACTCATAAATTCAAGTTCTAATGAACTTAATAATGAAGTAGGTCACTTCGCTCCATTTAAAATGTATTTCTTAATAGGTCTCACAGGTGCACTCTACGTGACGAGTGAAGTTATTGTCTCTTCAAGACTGTCTTTTTATCTGATTAATAGCTTTAAGCTTTCAAAGGTTAATGCAAATTATCTTTTAAGTTTGTTTTTCATATTTTTATTCTTAGGGCGCTTGTTAGGCTCTGTTATAAAAACAAATATTCCAAAGTTAGCTCTTTTGAAGTTATCCTTAATTTTATCTATTTCTATTATATTAATTGGAATCAACTTCTATCCGCCTCTTGTTGCCTTATCAGCACTAACAATGTCATACTTCTTTCCTTATTATATGGGCTTTATTTCTGAAGAAATTGAAAAATATCAAAAAGATCTAATTGCAAAACTAATGAATTTTATTGGAGCTTTGCTTTTTATCTCTCATTGGTCCTTTGGTGTGATTTCAGATAGTTATGGTTTAGATGTTGCTATGTATTTACCTGTAATTCTTTTGTTTATAGCGCTGTACATCTTACACAAGCCGTTAACAAAACTTCTAAAGTAATGTAAAAGCTTTTTATGAAAGCAATTATTCTATTATCGTTATTAAGTTTTAATTTATTTGCCTTAAGCTCTTATGACTATGCACATATTTATGCGGATGGTTTACTTCAAGTTTTTGATAAAGAGTTAGCAACTAATAATATTAGCTTAGAAAATTCTAAAACCTATAAGAAACTTTTAGCATCAAGAGAGTTCATTGAATCTCTTGGAAAAAATCCAAATATTGAAAATAATAAATCTGTTATTGAAGTTTTAAGCTCTAATAAATATTTAAATGTTGTAAATAAAATAGATGCAATTGCAGGCAATAAGGTTATCTATCCGTCTGCTTCAAGAAATGGAAATGTTACTGGAAACTCATTTCCAAAGAAAACTTGGTCCTTAACATTTGATGATGGTCCACGTGGTGAAAGAACAAAGATGATTGTAGATAAATTATATAAACGCGGTATCGAAGCAACTTTTTTTATGCTGACCGCCGAGGTAAAGAAGTACTTAGATGTCGCTCGTTATGTTGTTGACTCAAATATGGAAGTGGCCCTTCACAGTTATACTCATAAGAGTTTAGCTAAGCCTTCACAAGCTCGATTGAACTATGAGATTACTCAGGCCAAAAGAGATATGGAGAATCTTTTAAATCTTAAGTTAACAAATTTTAGATTACCATATGGTGCGGGTATGCATAATCCTGATACTAGAAAAATGATTGTTCAAAATAATCTTGTTCATATCTTTTGGAACGTTGATACATTGGATTGGAAAGATAAAAACCCACAGTCAGTCTTTAGAAGAACAAAGCTTCAAATGTCACAATCTCCAAACAATTCTGGAATTATTTTATTTCATGACATTCAAAAACCAACTGTTGTTACTAGTGAGCTTGTTATGGATTATCTTCTTAATAATGATTATAACATTTGTACTATCAAGGATGTTATTAAATCTATCAATGGAAATAAAGTTAATTGTATTAAATGAAATTCCAATATTTATAGACATATATTATTTATAAATTTAAAATACATTATTTATTGATCATAGTGTTATAAATATCTCGACTAAATCTAGTTAAAAAAGCATAAGAACTTGGTGATTTATGCACTTACAATCTTTTTTCAATAAAGTAAAAGCTGAAAAATTGTTGATGTTTTAAACAAATTCACTGAAAAGAGATATATATATTGTTTTCTTGTAATCTAAATAGTTGATATTTAATATATCTATTGGCACTTAATTTGCTAAATAAAGTATATGAAAAATATTTATTTATTTATTTCTTTTGTTCTTATTTCTTGTGGCCAAAGCATTAATTTGAACAATCTTGACTTGCCTCTCAATACTTCGAAAGATCCAATGACTTTAGACATAGCAGTTGAAGAATATAGTTATAGTTTTTTTGAAAAAGAATGTTCGACAGATCAAAGTGCTACAACTTTAGAAGAAATTTGCAAAATACTGCTAGATGATAAAAAAAATAAGAACTGTGCCCTTGAACAAAGGGATATTCTTCATCAAAATGAATGTAGTTAGTTGTAGTCAAATTTGTTTTTTCCAAAGGTCTAAATTAAATTTAGCTTGCTTGAAATTGATAAGTTTTTCTAAAAAATTTAATTTTGCTTTAGCATAATTCGTATCCCTTGTGTTTGTTAAGAAAAAATCACTAGCTCCCGAATTAAACCTTTTCCACTCTGCATCTTGTAATCTTTTTGAAATACTTATTTCTTTTTTTAAGTTTTGCAAGGATAGGAGATTTCCACTAATTTCCGCTTTTAAATTATTTATTTCCAAGCTTAACTTTCTTTTAACTTCTTCTTGAATAGCTTTTATCTTAAGAGATTTTGCTTTCGCTATTTGTTTCTTTCCTCGACCCAAACTTCTTTCTATTGGTATGCTTAAATTTAAACTAATGAAGCTTTCATTTTGAAATTTTTCTTTTTTTGATTCAGAGCTGTAATGACTTGCCGATAAATCGAGCTTTGGAATTAAGAATTGGTTTGAAAGCTTTAGCTCTTTCTTTGTTAGTTGAAACATTTTTTTTAAAACTTTAATCTCTGGTCTTTTATTTACAATGATTTTTGTATCATATTTTGAAAAATCACTTGTAGAGTTGAATTCTAGCTTTTTTATTGGTCTATGTTCTTCTTTTAATATTGGGTAGTAGACTCTTAGTTTGTTGGCAACTTGTGAGATTTTCATATTAGTATCAATTAAAACATTTTGAAAATTTAGTAGATATTGTTGTGATTCAACAACATAAATTTGTGCAAGATCATTCTTTTTAACTCTTCTTTTGATTGCATTTATTCTTTTTGTATTTAATTTTATTAGACTTTTGTATATTTTTTGCTTTTGATATAGAAAAAGCCATTTTAGATAAAGGTTATTTATATTTAGCTCAAGATCCAATCTTTTAGAGATTAGTTTTTGATTCTGTATGAAGAGTTTATTCTTTGCTTCAAATAATTTATATCTTTTAGGATCGATTGATCTAAATTTCAATAGGCTCATTTTAAGTTTTATGAAATATTCAGGATTCTCTCCTGTTTCGTATTCTTGATAATATACAGGTAAATTACCATTACTTTTTCGCGCTCCAACTTCTAACTTTGAATTTAAAACCTTAATGGGCTTAGTTAGTGAAACTCTAGAGAAATCAGTATCATAAAAACCTTCTGTAAAAGTATTAATTTTTGCATCTAGGCTCATGTCGAAGTTTCCATCTACTTCATTTACTTTTGCTTTAGAAATAGCTGTTTCTTCAACTTGTTTTAACAAACCAGGATAATTCTCTAGAGAGTAATCTAATATATCCTTCAATTCAAGAGTTACTGCTAGAGAGTAAAGTGGAACTGTAAAGGCAAGTAGAATATTTATCATTTTTTACCCTTTTCGTATTCTTTGATTTCTTTTTCACCTGGAAGACTTGGAAAGCCATTAAATTGTCGCCATAGCTCATAACCCAGCTTAACCTCATTTAGTTGTATCCAGCTAATTGCTTTTGCTCCTCTTCTTAAAATAGAAGACTTTGGCCATGCTTCATCGTTTTTTGGGACGATGATTACTCTAAACTTTCCATTTTTTGAAACTGTCGAATCTACACTACTTACTGTTGCCTTAAAAAGGCCAATTCCTATAGATGGCCACCCACTGAATTGAAAAGCTGGAAAACCATCAAATTCAATTAGAGCTTCTCTTCCTGGATATATTAAAGGTAAGTCCTGTCCTTTTACATATACTTCAATTGCTCTTTCCTTTGTATCAGGAACAAAAACTGCTAACTTTGTCCCTTTTTTAATAATACTAGATGTATTCCCTGAATATAATTGTTGAATCACACCACGACTTGGAGCTAAAACAATTCTTCTTTCTTGTCTTGATAGCATTGTTTCTTTCTTTGCTAAACTTGATGCTGCTTCTGCTTCTTTAGATAGTAGCTTGTGGTATTCAATCTTTGATTTTTCAAACTTCACTCGACTTGTAAGCCCTTCTTTGTATAAGTCTTTTTGTCTTTTTAAATTAATTAATGCAGTTGTTGCTGCAATTTTTTGTGCCTCATACTTTTGAAAAGACGCATCTCTATCTAATCTTAGTCTTTCAAGGTAATTTGGATCATTGTCAACAAGTTCAACTATTGGCTGATCCTTTTCGACTTCTTCACCTTCTTTTACATACCATTTAGAAATTCTTCCATCGACAAATGAAGATATTTCTTGAGTTCTTTCTTCTGGGTTGAGTGTAGTCAATTGACCGTGTCCATAAGCTGTTTGTCTCCAAGGTAGAAGCAATAGTAAAAATGGTAACGAAAATAGTAAAGCTAGTGACCATCGATAGTATTTATTAGCTGATTGACTCTTAAGGTAAGGACTGTCAAAATTTTTAAAGTTTCTTATAAATGACACTTTTTCTATATTTGCATAGGTATCATAATATGCTTCTAAAAATTTTATAGATTTTGCAATAGATATTAATACTACTGAAAAAATTAATTCACTGGCAACGAGCTGTCCTACAGAAAGATTACCCTTTAGTACTAAATAGCTTCCAAATCCTAGTAGGGCAACTTGAGACATAATATAGACTATTAATATTAGAATATATTGAAGTTTTAATAATGAGAAATGCTTCTTTCTATATGTTAAAAAGCTTGAAGTTAAAGCTTTGATCTCTTCAAGTTTATCTAAATCTTGTTCTTTGGAATTTATAATTGCTTCTGCTAAATTGTATTTACTTTTCGATTCATTTATAGCAGTCACAGAGCAGCGATTATGAAAGCTATACAGTATTAAAACATAAAGACCTGCTGTCAAAACAGTTAAAACTGCAAAAAAAGGATGATAAAATAATACAATTAAAGCACCGAAGGTGAAAGCCAATATTAGATTAAGTCCGTCGGTAAGAAAGTAACTAATGTTTTTACTTAAAGAAAAGGATTCAAAAAATTTAATTTTATCGAGATGTTTTCTATCTGTCTTTAGCAAATCATCTGTAATTGATATAGATATTCGTGATACAATTCGTCTTTGAAGGTATTCTGCTAAATTAAACCTTAATAATAAATAAAAAACTTGAAATATTAGAAACACAGCAACTGCACTTATGACTAATACAACAGAGTCTAGAAGAAGAGTTTGATAAACTCTATTTATAATTACTTGTACACCTATTGGTATTGTCAATTCAAGTAACCCTAGTAGTATCGCAAATATGGATATTTTTCTTATTAGATCTTTGTCTTCTTTTATTAATTTTAAGATTCTCTTTGTGAAATCTGAGTAATTCATATTGCGCCTTAAGCTAAAATAGTTTTTGTGAATCTTTAAAATTATACTTCCACTGAAGAATAGTTGAGAAGCCTTCTTTTACATGTGTCGACTTTGAAGTTCCTAAACCAAACGTGAAAATATTGTCACCTATCTTGTTAATATAAGTAATTAAGTTCATCTTGTAAACTTCATCAGATCTTATAAAGCGATTATATTCACTCACAATCATTAACAAGTTATTTTTAAACCTAAGACCTATGGCGTATTGGCTAAAATAGTTTTGATCTTCATTATTATTAGCTAGAGAAAAGTATCTGAATTCACCAATAGGATTTACACTATTTCTTGATGTGTATTGGTTTCTATATATATAAGTCTTGGCCATAAGCAAAAAGCTATTAAGTCCAAAAGCTAACTTTTGCCCTACATAGTCTCTAGTTATAGCTCCTGAGCAAGATATTTCTTCGCAATTATAGAAATCAAAATCTTCATAGTTTGAAATAGTTTTAGAGTGTCCAATCTCAAAGCCTAGAAAAGAAATGGGAAAAAACTCTATAGACATATCATAGGAGTTTATAACACCACTAGAAGCAAGTCTTAGCTTCGGTCTCAGTAGACCATAGATCAATGAGTCGCCTTTTCCTGATCCATAAAAAAGCATATTGTAACCACTTTCTAAAGATATTTCTCCACCAGACGAAGGAAAGCTTCTGTAGCTTATTGATGCAGAGAGGTCTAGATACCCATAACTACTCAACGACATTAGTAATAAAAATAATTTAAGCACAAAATTCCTTTAAGTGGCCAGACTTGCTTTTATTAAAGCAATAAATATGCCAATGAATCTGTTTTAAGACATATATTATCTAGTAAAAACAATTTCACTATCAGTGCTAAGTGTTTTGCTAAATTTGTAGTTATCCATATCAAATTTCTTAATGTCTTCAACCTGAGTAACTCTTTCTTTAATTATGAAGTTGGCCATCATTCCTCTGGCCCTTTTTGCATTAAAACTTATAATTTTAAGTTTTCCATTTTTTTCTTCTTTAAAAATTGGTGTAACTAAAGGCTTCACTAATGACTTTGTATTAATACTTGAAAAGTATTCATTACTTGCTAAGTTAATTAGAGCGTTGTTTCCTTTTAAGTCATCATTTATTCGTTTAGTGTTTATTTCTTTCCATACTTCATAAAGATTCTCCTTTTTATCAATACCAAACTTTGTTCCCATTTCTAAACGGTAAGGCTGGATTAAATCAAGAGGTTTTAAAATTCCATATAATCCAGACAATATCCTCAAATGTTTTTCAGCATAGTCCAAATCTTTAGAGTCGAAGCTTTCAGCATTAAGACCTATATATGTATCACCTTTGAATGCATAAACAGCTTGTTTCGCATTATCTAAACTGAAAGGAGTTTTGAAATTCTTGTACCTATCAAGGTTCAGCTCAGCTAATTTATCACTGATTTTCATCATATTCTTTAAGTCTTCGACGTGAAGACCTTTCAAAGATTTGATTAACTTCTTTGAGGTTTCTAAATACATTGGTTCATCAAACCTTTTTGTAGGTGCTTTTTGCTCGAAATCGAGTTTTTTTGCTGGGGATACGACTATTAGCATAAATTTTTCCTTTTAAAATTTATACCAAAAAAAAGACTTAATGAAAAATTTAAGCCTTTTGTTTCTTGTATATTAAATTAACTTAGAATGTGTAAGCTAAATCTAGTCCGAGCTCTAGCATATTTGTAGCAATTTCTTTGCTTAAATTTTGCGAAATATATGGAGCAATACTTAGTTTGTTTATAGAAGTATTTCTATAGGTTAGTGTTATGTCATCTTGTGCATTTATTGATCTATATATATTTTTTGCTTGATCAATATCTGTGAAGTATTCAAATCTTAGGGCAATACCGTGATTGTCATTTAGTTGATAGTTGTTTGATGCAATAAAGTAAAAATGACTTTCATTTTTTACATCTGAGCCTGCCGTACTGTCTGTTATATTATCGTATCCATTTACAGTGAAAGCTAAAGTATTTGCAGCACTTGTTTTTAGAGCTGTTCTTAGGCCTAATCTAAGTGTCGCAAGGTTACCCTGTTGACTATTTTGAGTATGAGGTTGAATTCTTAAGCTGGGAGAAAGTGTTAGTGTACCTAAACTTGTTTTAAACTCTCTGTTGTAAGCATTAATAAAAATTCTAGGGTCTATCATTTTGTAAGGTGACTCTGATCCTACTTTCGTAACATCATTTGTATCAGATCTGAGCTGTGCACTTATTGCTAGTTCATCGTTAAATCTTTTCGAAACAGCAAGTGTAAGGTAGCCAGCAGTCGATTCCGTATTAATGTTTGTTCTTTCAAAACCTGTGAATATCGAGGCAGATGTATTTTCTAGCGCCTTTTCTATGAATGACTTACTTGTAGATGTGGATACTTTATTTACTGTTGATGCGGCCATAGAGCTTAGAGTTAATGCAGCTGTTGTAAATACTAGTAGTGTCTTTTTCATATGTTTCTCCTCAAATAAACCTGGATTCAACTTCTTTATTAATGCATTGTGTCATACTTTGAGCTTGATTATGATACTATTTTAATAAGTAGGTAAACTTTACAACCGTTTAAGGGTAAATATAAAGTATTTACTAGAGAAAGTTAAAGCTAGACCAGAAGGTGATTCTATAGCATTTCTGCTTCTATACCTTCTTCATCTATCAAAAACTGAATCACATCTTTTTGATCATTAATACCTTGTTGAACCAATTCTTTGAATTCAGATAGTTCTACTTCCGGATCTAAGCTATAATCTCCAGCCACCATGCAAAGGATTGCAAGTGAGTTTTGATAATCTTTTTCAGCATTAAAATCACTCAGTTTAAAGTCTAGTGTACATTCATATGTCTTAGGGTTTACATTGATGTCGCATTTCATAAAATATCCTTTTTATTAACTTCTATCCACTGGCCGGGTAGTAAGTCTTTGTTTGTGTATTTGCCAATCTGAACTCTGATTAATCTAAGTGTTGGATGTCCTGCTTTGGCAGTCATTTTTCTCACTTGTCGATTTTTGCCTTCGGTAATCTTTATTTCAATCCAACTATCTGGTATTGATTTTCTAACTCTGATAGGTGGAATTCTATCTTGGTAATTTGGATTTATTAATTTGGCCTGAGCCTTTTTACATATATAGTTTTGAATTTGAATTGTACCTGATCTTAAAAGGTTTAAAGCTTTTTCATCTGGAATATTTTCAACTTGCACATGATAAGTTTTTTCTTTCTGAGATTTAGGGTTCGT
The DNA here is from genome assembly GCA_937923325.1 of uncultured Bacteriovoracaceae bacterium. Next base: position 100,769 of record CAKZUQ010000011.1, on the reverse strand, counting down.
GACTTTTTGATTAAATATTCCATCATTAGTTAACAGTAATAGGCCCTCACTGTCTTTATCCAATCTTCCAGCAGGGTATACATTCTTTGGCAGATCAAAATCCGATAAAGTTTTGTCATTTTCTTCCCCTGTAAACTGACAAAGTACCCCGTATGGTTTATTAAATATAATATACTTAAAATTATTCACGTAAGGTTTAATATGGCAAAATTAATTAAAAGGGAAGAAGTAAATATATTATGGGCAGATGACGGCTCACATTTAGAAAAGAAGCCAAAAAAACTACCTAGTGAAAAAGATCTGATTCCTTCGGACCATCAATTAAAAATTGAACTCCAAAAAAATAAGCGCGGTGGAAAAACAGTTAGTATCATAGTCGATCTGCCATTTAACCCAAAATACTTTCAAAAAATGACCAAAAAACTTAAAAATCGTCTTGGTACTGGCGGAAGTTTTAAAAATGATACAATTGAAATTCAAGGTGATCACAGAGATAAGATTAAGGTTTTCTTAACCGAACTCGGTTTTAAAGTTAAGCTCTCTGGTGGTTAAAAATCTTTGAAATGTAAGAAAATACAAGTTACAATATAATAATGGAAGAACTACTAACTAGTGATGACAAAGAAAAAGTCTTAAAATGCTTTAGGGATGAAAATGTCATTTTGTACTTGTGGCAAGACGATGGAACTGCTCCAAAGAGAGTGATCTATCCTTCTAAAGTAAAACGATTAGATGTTAGTAATGAGAATATACAATTTGAAACACATGACTATAAAGATTACGACTTATTTCCTGGGAAATTATTTTGTTATAATGAAGATTTAAAATATTTTTTTAAATTAGATCAAATTGAAATGCAATCAAACACCCTTACTGTTCAGATACCTAACAAAATTAATATTCTATCAGAAAGCGAAAATGCAAAGATGAGTGAAGTTCTTTATGAATTTTTCAAAAGTTCAAAAGAAAAGGAAGTAAGGCATACAAGTTCAACAAACTCTGATCATATGGTTTACGTTGGACCAAGAGATCACATTGATCTTGGTATAGAAAAGATAAAGAGCTCTGTGGGTTCTAAAAATAGATCTTCAAGTGACCAAAGTTTATTTGACGAAATTGTCGGCAGCCAAGCTTTATCTGCGGAAGACTTAGAGTTTGCAGACAAAAGGGATGCTCCTAGGGCCAAACCCAAAAAAGGAAAAGTTGCCCAAGTGATTACTAATAATGGAATTACTGCATTTACTTTATATGATCTATCGACAGGTGGAATGAGCGTGGTAGCTTCTGACTTATCAGCCTTTAAGGAGCAGGAAGAAGTATCAATTGCTGGTTTTGACGAAAAGACCTTTGATGCTCCTTTAAAAGCTATTGTTAGAAATATTAGAGACATCGAAGATCTTGTCGATCATTATAAAATAGGCCTTCAATTTTTAGAAGAGTAATTTATTTTTTTAACGAATTGTAAAACTCTTCATCGTAACCAAAGTGTATAGCTATACCATCTTTCTCTAAAATCGGTCTCTTTATTGCTGAGCTGTTATTTATTAAAATTTCTTTTTTTGTATTACTGTCAGCTGCTTCAAACTCTTCTTTTATTTTTCTAAAAGTAGGACCTCTTTTATTTGCAGGCCAGTCACCAAAAGCTTTTTTCCAATTAACAATATCTTTTTTAAGGGGTGATTCTTTTTTAAAGTTCATAAATTCATATTCAATACCAAAAGAGTCAAGGTGAACTCTGGCCTTTTTCACAGTATTACAGTTGGGTATTCCACAAAGTTTGTACATATTGTTGCTCCATTTAACATTTATCAATATAATGTTAATATATCTTATCAACAAAGGAAACTATTTATGGCAAATGACTACACAGATTCAACTGAATGGAAATGGCTTTTTCACAATGCTATTGATTGGGATAGTATTTTACCTCTTTATTATCCAAGTTATCCTACTGAGGATGGGTTTCAAAATAAAGAAGAGGTTTTAGGATTTATTGAAGAGATGATAACAGCTACAGGTGATTGGACTGCTAATGCTGTTGCTAATAGAGCAAAAAAATTAGATGAAAATGGAGCAGGGAAAGTTATCGATGGAAAGACTATTCCTGGCGCTGAGCTTACTGAACTATATACAGAAGCTACTGAGCTTGGACTTTTAGGTTTAACTGCTCATAGAGAATTTGGTGGAATGGGTGCTCCTGTTATCGCAAATTTACTTTACTTTGTTCAAATGAACAAAGCTTGTTTATCGAGTGCAACTCAACTTGGATTTTTTACTTCCATGATTGATATGCTTGAAAGGTTTGCAACAAAGGAAGATCAAGCGAGGCTTATTCCAAAAATTATTGCTGGAGAAATCTCTGGTTCTATGTGCTTAACTGAGCCCGGAGCTGGAAGTGATCTTGGAAATATTAAAACCTCAGCTGTGCTTCAAGACGACGGATCATATTTATTAACTGGTTCCAAAATATTTATCACCAATGGTGGTGGAGGTTTTGGTTTTGTTTTAGCTAAGACTAAAGATGCTCCAGAAGGTCTCGCTGGAATATCAATGTTCTTATGTGAGCAAGAAATTGAAGAAGGTCAATTAAATTATAAAATTGCAAAGTCTGAACATAAAATGGGACTTCATGGTTCGTTTACTTGTGAAGTTGTTTATGAAAATTCTAAAGCAACCTTAATTGGTAAAGAGAACCATGGTTTTAGATATATGCTTCATCTTATGAATGAAGCAAGAGTAGCAGTCGGTCTTCAATCTCTAGGAGGTATTGAAGGTTGTATTCAATATGCCAAAAACTATGCATCAGAGCGATCTCAATTTGGTAAAAATTTAATGGACTTGCCACTGTACGCTAGAAATATGCAAGACTATGAAACAGAAAGAGATGCGTTTAGGGCCCTAATGGTAGATACGATAACTCACTTCGATGTTTATCAAAAATTAGATATGGAAAAAAGACACAGAGCTTTAACATCTGCAGAAGAAAAGCAATTAAAGCATGCAACTAAGTGGGTTAGAAGAAGAACTCCTCTTGTAAAAATGTACGGGGCTGAAACTTACACTCATCTTTCAAAAAGAGCTATACAGGCTTTAGGTGGATATGGATTTATTGAGGAATATGATGCAGCTAGATATCATAGAGATTCCTTTGCAACTTTACTCTATGAGGGAACTACTCAAATACAATCTCTTATGGCCATGAAAGATTTGATGAAATTTGTTATGAGAAGTCCAGCTAAGTATTTTACGGGACTAGTTAATGCCAATCCTATTGCTAATTTCTTTGGTGCTGGTTCTGAGGCAGAAAGTAAATTCAACGCCACTCAGTATACCTTTAAGAAGTCATTTGTTAAATTGTTAATTAAAACACTCAAGCCTGAAACAAATATGGATAATCCTAAAGAACTAATGAAATTCTTCAACACTAAAGAGTGGCTTAAGCCTGAAAATATTGAAAAACTAATGGTACATGCAGAAAAAATAGCTGAAGCATTATCATTTATTGAAACTCAAAGAGTGCTTATGCATCATGCAACTAAAGATAGCTCTAGAGAGGATTTATTTAATAGATATCATAAATTAGTCGCTCCTCGATTTGCTGCTATTTATGAAGAGTGGAGAGTTTGGTAATTTAAGTAAATGATTGGTCTTATTTAGTAAATTTAAGGCCAAGTATTCCTTTTATCGTTATTTTGTTCATTTGTTTATATTAGACTTTAAATTAATTAGCTTTTAAAAATATAACATTTTTACGGTATATTGACGCCATCTATCTAAAAACATAAAACTCACTCTATCTATAATAAGAGGAGACTAAATGAGTTTTATTTTAAAAAAAAGCTGTTTTTTATTGCTTGTATTAATACTATCTGCATGTGGTGATAAAAAAGTTATACCGTCGACAGAGATGGTAAATAATTCTTCTTTGGCAAGTCTAAATAAAGAAGTGGATGTTGATCTAAGTGCTAAGGTGCTAACTGATTTACAAACGGAGATACTTCCTTATTACAGATATCCAAGCCTTACTTTAATTTTAGTACCAAAAGGGGATATTCAAAAATCTATAGAAGCTTTGATTGCTGGTGGTGGAGAACTTATATATGATCCAAACAATAGATTAGGGGCAACTGTTCCATTTTATCTCGCTAGTCTTTCTCCAGAGCAAATAAATGACTCTTCTTTTATGGAAAGTTTAAAACTCAAAGCAGCGTCTTTAGACTCTAGTAATACTTTAGTTAAACCTGTAACTACTAAACTAAAGTCAGGAAGTATTACACCTGAAAATTTTATACCGACAAAGAGTGTAGGTATTGATTCTGTTGTTGGTTATGGAGAAACAAGAGAATCACTTGGAGAGGATACAGTTGTTGCTGTTATCGACACTGGTGTTGATGCAAGCCATCCTGGCTTTGAAGGAAGGGTTGACTATTGGTATGATGCTACTGAAGAAGTTCAAGTTTCCCTTAAGCCTGTTGCGACTTCTAATCTTACTTTTTCCTTAGATCAAAAGGTATTAGAGCTTCCAAGAGATATTGCAAAAGGTGAGGTGTTCATAGCTTCTTTAAAAGAAAGTGATCTCGCTGCACAACTATCAAATACTGGTAAAGAAGAAATATCTTTTTTGGATATAAACTTAAATAAATCAAGTGACGTCTTTCCTGTTATTGCTGTAAAAACAGAAAGTGGAGTTAAGGTATACTTTGATGTAGATGGTGATTACAAATTTTCTAAAAAAGAGTCTAAAGCATTAATTGATTATAATTTAACAACTAAGTCTAAAAGAAATTTAGGAATGGTTGAGTTTCCTACAAGGAACTCTATTTTAAAATATCCTTTACTTGTAGAAGAGAAAGAGGATGAAATCATTATTGGTCTTGGAAAGACAGGTGGAATGCATGGAACTCATGTTGCTGGTATTATTGCAGCCAATGATCCTGAAAATCATCTTGTCGGAGCTGCTCCAAAGGCTAAAATTATGGCGCTAAAGGTATGTACACAAATTTCTTGTACAGACTCAGCTATCATTAAAGCTTTATATAAAACTTTTTATAATAAAAAAGGATTGATCCCTGATGTCGTTAATATTTCTTTAGGATCTCATGAGAAATATAAAAAAGGTGTTTATTCTTATATTTTAGATGATTTATCTGCCAAGTTTGGAACTATATTCTTTGTTTCTGCATCTAACTCTGGACCTGGATTTAGATCTTTAAACCATATTGGAAATACTGGTGCTGTTGTTACTGTGGGGGCAAATGTTTCGTCTAAGACTTTGAGTGATCAATATAATCTACCTGGAGGATCAACAATAAATAATGAAAATCTTTTATTTTTTAGTTCTCTTGGTCCAAGCTATACAAGTGAAATGAAACCAAATATTGTAGCTCCTGGTGCAGCAATATCTACAGTTCTTACGGCCGAAGGTTATATGTCTCAAGCTAATGGAACTAGTATGTCTTCGCCATTAGCAGCAGGTGCAATGGCCGCTATTATTGGAAGTCTTAAAAAAGAAGACAAGTCTTTATTTGAACATATCAATTCTCAAAGAAAGTTAAATAAGAAAAGAACAGTAAAGTCTAAAAGAACACTTTTACCATATGTATATGGAATGCGTGATGCTCTTCAAAAAACAGCTATCGAACTTGAAGACTTAACTCTTGCTCAACAAGGTTATGGCCTAATTGATGCAGGTTCTGCTAAGAGCTCTCTTCGAGATATTTTAACTAAGTTGAACTCAAATGAATCTGATTATTTTGAAGTTGTAATTAATAATCATAAAAAATCATATGAAAGAAACACTCATGCTTTAAGACAGGAGTTTACATTAACCCTTGGTCTTGATGGGGAAAGAACACTTAAATCTAAAGCAAATATATTGGCGAATGGAGTTGATGTAAAACTTGCAAAAATTGAAATAATTGGAACAAATGGAAAAGTTCAAAAAATGATTGCAGATTCAACTGGCCTAGAAGATTTTACTAAATTCTTCTCAATTATAGATCAAGGAAATGCTTCTAACCAAAAATTAGGAACTCATGTAACATTTAATAATAGAAGAACGAAGTCTTTTTATTCTAAAAGAAACTTAGCTAATATGAAGCGTGGCTCTACATATATTGCTCATTATAAAATATCTTATAAAGGAAATACTGTTCAAAACATTCTAGATGTTGTTCATATGCCTCTATTATTGAGAAAACAAAAAATTTCTGTTCCCGCAATAGATCCATCTTTAAAATCTGTTGCTAAAGGATTCTACAGAAAAAATGTAGAAATTGCACAAAACACTTTTCATCGTTACCCACTAATGATCGATTCTAAAATGCAGTCTATTGATATTAAGACCGCTATAGATTCAAGTTCATCAGGTTTATTGTACGTTCAACTTTATGATCCAACTGGAAAAGAAGTATCTTTTAAGTCTTCAACAAATAATTCTATCAATGGTTATAACCAAGCAAGTATAAATGTTTCGACTCTTAAAGAGGGGAAAGTTCAAGCTGGTATTTGGGAATTAACTATCTCTACGAGTTCTTCTACTTGGTTAAGTAGCTCAGTTTATGACTTGATTGTTGATACAAGTTCTTTTGGAGCTTTAAAGAGTGAATATACTTTGAAAGAGGGGAGTAGTTTAGAGGTACCTGTTGCTGTAAACACAAATGTCGTATCAAAAGTAATTTTTGAATCATTCGAAGAGGTTCAGGATATTTCTGTTGATGTTAAATCTGGACACTTTTCTTTTTATCCTATTGGAGATATTGAAGAAGATAAGGTTAGCCTTTCAATCAAATATTTAAAGAGTTCTTCAAATACTTATTGGGGAAGTATTGTTCCTTCTCTTTTCGTAAAAGAAGACGGAAAATTTGTAAAAGCTGAAAATAGTTTTAAAACTAAAACATCTGGTAGTCGTAGAATATTTACTGATATTAAATCAGAAGGGAAAAAACTATATTTTGCTTTAGATACTATTACGAACTATAGTGTGGAAGCTCTAGGTTCTAAAAAGAGACCATCTAGTGTTACTGTATCAAAAATTTCTAAACTAAGTACACAACCAAATATTGAGTATTCAATTTCAAACTTTTTAGAACACGGTCTGAGTCTTGTGAAAATAAGTTACCCAAATAACCTAAAGATGGCAGATAAATATATCTCTTCATCTGTAAGAGTAATATCTGGCGCTTTAAAAGAGACAAAAAATGAGAAGGGAGAAACTCTTATTGAGACAACATCTAAAAATAAAAGTGATACTTTTAAACTTATTATTAAGTAAAACGTGTTTAGAGAAGTATGCATCTGTGTAACTTCCTTTTTTAATGATGTCTCACAACCTCATTAACTTCTTGTTGGGTATAATTGATAAGCTATTAATCTCTTTTTACTATTTAGCTATGTGATAAAAAAGGACTGCAAATAGCAGTCCTTTTTGTATGTGTTAAATTTTATTTCTGTTTATAACCAAATTTGCTCTACGAACTCAGGATGATCAATAAAAGGGTTTCTGTTTCCTTGAAATTCATATCCGTATTCATTTCTTACTCTTTCGTGTTCACTTACTGGATCTTGCTTGTGCCACTTAAGTAATAAGTTAACAAACCATTTTGCATAAGCTGTATGCTTATCATGTGAAAGCATAGGGTGTGACCAATTTGCAATTTTATCCTCGTATCTAGTTCCAAAGTAAAGAAGTGCTCTTGCAACATCACCCTTGAATTCATCAATCGGCTCAAATACTTCACCGCTATATCCAGGGAATGAATTGAAGCCTTTTTTAGAACCATTTTTTGATGTCCACTTAGCATGTATAACTTCACCAAATGGAAGTCTACCTCTTCTGTTATTAACTTTTCCATCAGTTGGAAATACATGAAAAAAATCTGATCTCATCGGTCTAGCTTTTTTGAATATACTCTGCGGAAATAAATGTTCTCTGTTAAAACAGTCAGATTCAACTTTGTAAGTTCCACATTTGTGTCTCTTACCTGTAAAGTTATAAGGGTCTTTTCCTCTAGGATTTTCAGAGTAAATATCAACTATAGACTCATCACCGTCGTAAAAGTGATCCTTATCAGATATAAAGTAATAGTTATAAAGAGCGCTATACCCTTGATCTCTATGTCCTTTAGAAATGATTTTCTTAAGCTCAGTTTTAAGCTCAAATTTTGTTAATCCAATCGTGGAATCGTAATATCCATCAACATTAGCAAATGTTGAAATAGATAAAAATAGTGCAAACATCAGTGTTATATTTTTTTTCATAAGGAAAACTTATAATATTCATTAGTTACTAACAAGCTTTTTTATTGCAAAACACAAAAAAAGACAAAAATAGTATGGATGCGATGCAGCCTATGTAAAGTTCATCCAAGTTATATTGGTACTTTAGACCAGTTAATCTCCACAGTACCGTTAATGATGCCGAAAATACTGCTGTTATTACAAATTGTTTATCTTTGATTTTTCCTGGTAAGACGATACCAAGTATTACTGGAATCAGTAATGCACTTGAACTTATACTTCCAAGTGCCTTCCATACTTTTTTTATATCACCCTCAAATACTGAGGCCAGTAGAACTGATGTAATGCTTACTGTTATTATTCCAAGATAGTAATGTGTTTTTTTGTTTTTCTTAAATAAGTCGACACTAAAGGTCGATCCACAAAGAAAAAGATATGAGTCGAGAGTGGATAGAACTGTTGCTATAATCCCAGCTAGAAAAAATCCTTTTAATCCATTTGGTAATAGCTCAAAGGCATAAAGGAAGTAGCCATTCTCACTACCACTTTCAGGCATAATTGATTTAGCATACATTGCACCTATCGTTAGAGAGAGGTCAAATATAATCCAAATGATAGTTGAGATAATTATCCCATTTTTAGCAACAGTTTTATTTTTTGCAGCAAAGGCCCTTTGGTAAAAATTTGGATCCACTAATGTAGAGATCGCTATAATTCCCCAGCTTAGTGTTTCTAATATAGAATATTGTCCAGTAATAGAATAATAGCTCTCAGGTAGAGTTGTTAGAGGCTCTAATCCATAGCTTGAAAAAGAAAGTATTGCGACAACAATTACTGCGCTTATCATTACAAAAAACTGTACTAAATCAGAAAAAACTACAGCTCTAAATCCTCCAAAAAAGCTATATCCTAAAACTACTAACATTCCAATTACTGAACCTTCTAATAGGTTAGTATTAAAAATCATTTGAATTAAAAGACTTAAGCTAATGGTGTAAACAATAGGAACTAAGTTTAATATGTTAAAGATACTTGCAAGTGTTTGGGATTTTTTACCAAATATATTTCCAATTAATTCAGCTAATGTTCTAGGTGATCTCGTGTCTATTTTTTTTAAAATAAAAAAAGCAAAAATCAAGTAAGAGGCATACCAAAATATACCTTGAGTCACGAAGTTATAAACACCACTTTCAAATGCTATTTTAGCGGTACCAAAAATACCTCCATACCAAGTTGCAACGAGTGTTGCTACAAACATTGGTGTCGTCAAAGTTCTACCCATGAGTAATAAATCTAAAAATGAATCCTGTTCATTTTTAATGTTCTTTTTTCTTCTACCTCCAAGAAATACACTTAGAACAGTTAAAAGCATAACTAGTACTATGATGATGTAGTCAATGTAATTGAATGAATATAATAAGTTCACTTTAAGTTCTCCTTACGCTAGTTTTAACTAGATCAAGTTGAAGGGTATAATCTCAGCCTTTTAAAGGCACCCCTGACTTTGTTTTTAATAGTGTATAGCTTTATTTACATCGTCTTTTATAAAAAGTAACTGCTGTTCTAGATCAAAGACTTCTTTTTCAAAGTATTGATTTGTTTTAAAGTTTTCAAACGCCCTTTTAAATGATTCATCTTCATATCTGTGAGCAATCCAAGAAGAGAAGTGAATGATTCTTAAGGCCCTTAAGCATTCTATAAGTTTCAATTCATTAAAGTTAAAATCTCTCATTTCTAAATATGAGTCAATGAGGGTATTTCTTTGATTTATACTGTAATCGTCTCGTCCTGGAGTAATCATCCAAATATCCTGAACACTTGGTGCAACTAACATGTCATCAAAATCTATGAGAAAGGGACCATTATTTAATAAAGTGTTACCGTGATGACAGTCTCCGTGAACTCTTAGGTACTCAATGTTTTTAAACAGAGGTTCGGAAATATCAAAAATATTATTACAGACACTTTCGTACCTCTTTTGGTATTCAAGTGGAATTGTATTTGATCTAAGTAGATATTCAAGGTTTGATCTACCAAAGGTTTCGATATTGAGTTTTAATCTGTGATTTGCAGCCTTACTTGCTCCTATATTATGCATTCTTGCAAGCAATCTTCCCATTTGCTCTAAAAGAGGCGTTGTCCACTCATCTGCAGCTCTTCCACCTTTTTTATCAAAAATTGCAAAATATAAACCATCTGGGTTTTGAAAAAGAGATTGCCCATCAAATTTCAAAGGAGCAATTGCTTGGAGTTCATACTCTAAAAGATCATGAATAAAATCATGCTCTTCTTGAATTTGCTCTTTAGTCCATCTGTTGGGCCTATAAAACTTTATAATTTTAAAGTTCTCACTAATATTAGTAGGTTCTTTATCAAGGCTGATTTCAACTTCATAAACTCTGTTTTCCATCGAGTTGAGCTGAATAACTCTTCCTGTTGTTTTTAATCCCAGACTTTCTATTGCATTTAGAACAGTGTCAATTGAAAGTGAGTAAAAGTGCGATGTTTGGTCAGAACCCCAAATATTTGACATATCTTATCTTCCGCAACACTTTTTAAACTTTTTACCAGATCCACACGGGCAAGGGTCGTTTCTTCCAATTTTTGGACCATCTCTTCTTATTGTTCCTTGACCTAAAATTTTACCTTCATTGTAAAACCATAAGTCGTCGATTTTTTTAAAGTGACCCATTTCATGATGAGTCTGGTTGTCATTTTCAATATCTTTATAGAAAGCCTTAAACTCAACTAATCCCTCAGTTTCCGATAAGTCTTGTGTGTTAATTACTTCCAGGTGATGCCACTTACTGTCTTTTGCCCATTTTTTTGCATCTTCAAGGTTAAAGTCTTTTGTACCTGGTATGTTTGTCTGATCAACAAACTCCACTTTGTTTTCTACGAATGCTGAATATCTAGCTCGCATTAATAGCTCTGGAGAAGTTGCTTTTGAGTGATCTTTGTGAATAAGTTCGCAACAGTCTTTGTATTCTTTGTCAGATCCACAAGGGCATTTATACATCTTAATCTCCTTTAAAATTGATGAAATGGCACTTTAAATTGGCATGTTTATATCAAATTTTCTAATAATATTAATAATTTAACTTAAATTTACCATAGTCCGATAAGAATACATATATAATTGTATGAAAGAAGTTACTTTGGAGACGAAATGAAATTTTTATTAACTCTATTCTTAACAGTTCTAAGTGGGTTATCTTTTGCTATGAGTGTAAATTTAACTTCCGATGAAAAAATAAATCTTCCAAAAAGTTTTTTAGCATCTATAGATTATGAATATGGACTCAATAAGTCTTATAAACCAAGTAACTTAAAGGATGAGATCATCCATTTTGGAGAGTCCTTTTATTTGGATGGTTATATTACATCCGCTGGGTATACAAAGATAAAATGTAAAATTGATGAATTATTAAAATTAGAATCTATTATTAAATCGAATAACTTAAATCAACGACAAGAATGCTTTTTAAATACTTTTTCAAATTCATTGTGTATTTCAAATTCTACACTCTCTAGTTACAAGAGAGAATCAAATAAGTATTGTGCAAGTAATAATGTAAGAGAAACATTCTTAGGTTATATCAAAACTGAGGATGGCAAAAAGCTTATTACTAAAAATTTTAAACTCTGGAAGGAGATTTATTCTGCTTTTTCTACTTTTGTCATGAAGCAAGTGGAAAGCAATAAGGCCAGCTATTTGGCACAAAGAGAAAATGCTACAGCCGGTATATGTATTGAGGGTCTGATTCGAGATATTGATTATAGGACTGTGGTCTCAAATTCCTGTAAAGCGCAAAGTAAGTCATGCTCAGGGCATTTTGATTGTTGTTCTGGTGTATGCGAGAAAGTAAACCCTTCTGACGATAAAGGTGTATGCTCCCTTAATTATACGTGTTATCAAGAAATTCCTAAGAACAATAAATGTGGAAAATTTAGGGATGGATTTGTAAATTCTCACTGTACAGACAGTTCTTGTTTGAATATAGATTATAATTCAAGTGATATTAATGAATGTAGTAGTGTTAATAAAACTTGTTCTGCAAATACAGATTGCTGTTCAGATAATTGTGTATCTGGGAAATGTGTAGAGCAATCTAAATGTATGGTGTGTTCTGGCAGTGGTGAGACTGAAACAACTGCCAAGCCTTGTTGTCCTGGGCTTTACAAATCAATAAGAGGAAAATGTATACCTGATTTTCCACCTTTAATATTGCCGGTTGTGAAGGTTATCTTTGACCGAGTTATTGAAGCTGTTCTTCCTAGCGCAGTGGCGGACGCTGATGTACCTAAATTTGGAAAAGTTAATATTAAAGCAGTCGCAGTAGTTTCGGATGAAATTGTTAAAGATGTCCAGAAAAATCAAAACTGTGTTCCTGGTGTTAACTGTAATGGAACTGAAAATAACCTTTTAAGTCGACTTACAGAAGAGCAAGTCAAAACTATTCAAAAGAGAACTTCTAAATGTTTAGGTTTACCTGATAATGAAAAAAAAATATGCCTTTCAGGTGTTTCAGATTTAAAAAAGGGCTATTTAGCTGAAAATGGTGATGACGATAGTGTTTGGGATAGAGAGAAGTATAAAGATGAATATAATACAATTGCTATAACTTCTAAAACCTACTCGGATGTTAGAAAGTGTGAATTCAACTCTTTTAATGATTCTTGGCGTGATATGAGTAATGCTCAAAGAAATGCGGAGATGGTAGTTAGAGGCTTTGAATATGTTCACTCTGGTAATGGAACTCAAGATTATTGGGTGAATAAGAATGGTAAAAACATCTATTCACAAGCTAAAGAAATTGCTGATACCCTTAGAAAGAATCGTTCTGATCTTATTGTAAAAATGAAAGAAATAGATATCTCTATGGCCTGTCAATGTATTGCAATTTTTGGAGTTGGTAAATTTTCAGATGCAAAAAAAGAATTTTTTAATTCAGATTCATGCTCAGATGAAAGAGCGGCTATTGCAAGTATAGATATTGGTTCTGTAGATGGTTCCTCTCAAAGTGAAGATGATATTGAAAGTCAAGAAGGTGAAATTTCTGAAGTTGACGCTGGAGCAACAGGACTTAGTCATGAAGCTATACTAGTTGAATGGCTTAAGAAAAAATATGAATTTCAAATGGATAGATTCGAAGCGAATGCCAAAGTAGAAGAAGCTGTAAATGAGCTTGTTCAATTTACTGTAGAGGAAACGGATTGGGAAAAAGGACAGCCAATAGATAATGAATTGTACAATTTTACTGTAAGAAAATTGTCTGGATGGCTAAAAGTTGTAATCGCAATCTATGCTGCGGCAGCGATAGTTGCTATTACAATTTTTACTGGAGGTCTTGCTGGAGCCTTTGTCGTAAGTCTTTGGGCCGCTGTAGGTACTACAGTTGGAGCTTTGGCGATTGTTTCAATTAGTCTGTATAGCGCTATGTTTGGTAAAGATTATGCTCCTCAGATGTATGATAAAACAGTTCGAGATTGGCATTGTATAAACTGGCTTTGTACACATAAAGATAAAGATATTAAAAGATTCTATGTAGCTCCTCATTATAAGAATTATGATAAAAAATTTGGAGCCGATTATAACTTAAAGTTAACTGATAGCAGTCTTAAATGTGACGTTAGGTCTACTTCAAGTCAATGTTTAAAAAATGTTCATAAAACAGTCTTTAGATCTCAACCAAGATTTCTTTTAGATATTAAAAATCCTTTGTTTGTAAATTACAGTAGATCTTCTCTTAATACAAATCATGTTAATGAAATTAATCTATCTTTCCAACGAGGAATTCAGAAATTGAAAAGTACAGCTCCTGGGAGAACAAGAGAGCGTTTTTTGAGTAAAAATTTTTTGGGACAAAAAGAGTATATTGAGCCTTTCTTAATAAAAAGTGGAAATTATAACCCGTCTTTTTTCACTAAAAGAATGAAAGAAAAATTTCTCAGCGGTATAAAAAAATATAGTTCTTGTAAGGACCTAGTTAAGTGTGGTGCTGGAAAAGATTATGCTAATCAGTATGGCTTTGGTTATCTTTTTGAAGTTGAACAAGATATTATAGATTTTGCGGAATATGTTTACCAGCATCACTTTCACTGGCCTTCACTTTCTGCTTCAAATTTTTTGGGTTATCCACTTATGGCACAACGAGCTTACTTGGAAACAGTTAGTTACAATATTAAACTTGTTGGATCTTTTGCTGCAGCTCAAGGTTCTGGGTATGGCGATGCATACTTCAGGTATCAATCTGATTGGGAGACTAGAAGAAATGCCTATGACTCACTAGCTGCGGCTAAGCTTGGTAATGCTACTAAAAATGTTAAATATTCTAAAGAATTTTTAGATACATTTAAAACCTTGGACTTTTCCGTCGGTGATGGTGTTGCTGCTTTTGAGAGCAAATTTGCTGCTCTTAATGCATCTGAAACAGGTGGTGCAAATAGTTTCGAATCCGCAGCTTTATCTGCAGCAAGAAGTAAGGCCAATCAAGCTCTTGCGTCCAAAAAGAATAGAGACAATTATCTTAAACAAACAAAAGGTAGTACTCGATCTGCAAAAAAATTATCTGCTCAAACAAAATTACTTAATGATTTTGGTGCACCTATAAATAACTCTGGACTTACAGTTGGTGGAACTAATCTTGGAAATACTGGGCCTGTATATGGAGCAGGTGGTTCTTTGAGTAATGTTGCTAATCAACTCTCAAAAGTTGAAAAGAAAAATCAATTAAATAAAGATTCTTCTAACAATCATTATGCTTCGAACAGGAAGTTTCAAGAAACTCAATTTGGAAATGAAGGTTTAAATGCTGATTTTTCAATACCCGGATTTGATAATCATTCAAGTTCTTCTGACTCTGCAACGGCAAAAAATATTAAAGCATCTGGAATGAGTCAAGAAGATATAGATAGAATGCTTGATGCTACTAAAAAGAATAGTTCATTGCGTTCTTCTGAAGATGATAATTTATTTACAGCTGTTTCAAAGGCTTATAAGAGAAACTATGATGCTTTCTTTGATAGGAAAACAAGTAAAAGACTTGAAGTTGAAGAAAAAGTAGAATCAATAGATGAAGATAAGAAGTCAGAACTAAAAAATCTTCTAAATAACTAAAGCTTAATTGTTCTTTTAGTCTTTTGATATTGAACATTCAAAGTTCCATTTTTAGACTTACTTATTGGATTCTTCTTGTTAAAAGGATCCATTTTAAATATCTGAGATGCGCTAAATTTAAATATCTTTTTATTTAGATCAATTAGTTGCCCATCTTTTATCGTAAGAATTAGATTCATTTCTTTATTAAAGACGATCTCAATTTTTGAACTATATTTTATTTCTTTGAATCTCTTATCTTTTATCTTTAATGGAACTTCAAAAAAAACATTCATTTTAGGTTTAAACGTACCTTCTATGTGACAGTTTTTATTAAAACTTATCTTTTCTTCAAAAGAAGTTTTCGTAACAAGTAAGTTCATCCAATTTGCCTTGTCTACATCACATCCTTTAACCTTAAGACTTGAGTTTTCTTTTTTGGTTATGATACCTTTTATATAGTTAATAGCACCGTCTAGTTCTTTATCATTGGCAAAGCTTAAACTTATAAAAAGGTTTATTATTATAAATATTTTCATCTCTATATACTAAAGGAATTAATTCATGGAAGCAAATGCTCTAATAACAAATGAGGCAGGTATATTCGGATTACTAATGCTTGTACTTGGTTTTATTTTTATTACTTCTAGTAGCACCAATTCTAAGGCTCAAAAATTCTACAAATATGTGCCAAGTTTATTACTCTGCTATTTTGTACCAGGTATATTGAACTCTTTAAATATTATTGATGCCAACTCAACAAATATTTATTTTATAACATCTAGATATTTATTACCTTCATGTTTGATATTACTAACTATGAGTGTTGACCTTAAATCTATCATTAATCTTGGTCCCAAAGCATTAATCATGTTTTTAACAGGAACTATTGGGATAGTTATTGGTGGACCTATTGCCTTTTATATTATTTCAAATATCTCTAGTGAATTCAACGATATTTCTCTTTTGGATCTAGCTAGAGGAATGTCAACTGTTGCAGGTTCTTGGATTGGAGGCGGAGCAAATCAAGCTTCAATGAAAGAGATATTCGATGTACCGAATAATGTTTTCTCTGTGATGATTGTCGTTGATGTACTTGTTGCAAATATATGGCTGGCAATTTTAATATTCTTATCTTCAAAATCTCAGCAAATCGATAAATATAATAAAGCAGATACATCTTCTATATCTCAGCTTATAGCAAAAATGGAAACATTAAAGCTGCTAAATAAAAAAGATATCTCTACGAATTCTTTAATTTATATATCCGCTATTGCTTTTGGTATTACAGGCCTATCTCATATTGCTTCAACACACATTGCACCTTTTATAAGTACTAATTACCCAAGCTTAGTGAAATTTAGTTTTGGTAGTTCTTTTTTTTGGCTGATAATTATAGCTACAACGGCTGGATTATGTCTTTCCTTTACACCTGCTAGAAAATTAGAAGGCCAGGGGGCCAGTAATATTGCAAATCTATTTCTTTATATCTTAATCGCTTCCATTGGTATGCAAATGGATATATTTGCTATTTTTTCCAACCTTCAAGCATTTTTCATTGGAATTATTTGGATGTTAATACATGGAGTTTTATTGTTTATTGTTGCAAAATTTATCAGAGCACCATTATTTTTTCTAGCTGTTGGAAGTCAGGCAAATGTTGGTGGAGCTGCAAGCGCTCCAATTATTGCAAGTATCTTTCATCCGGTATTGGCTCCAGTAGGTGTTTTATTAGCAGTTCTAGGATATGTGCTAGGTACCTATGGAGCGTGGATATGTGGACAAATGATTATTATGCTAGCAGCCTAATACCTAAAGATTCTAAATCCTTGCCTAGCTCTATTAAAGGTAATCCTATAATCGCAGTCTGATCAGTTGTTTCGATATTATTGAATAAACTTATACCATGTAATTCTAGCTTATACGATCCGGCACAATCAATGGGGTTATCTAATTCAACATACCTTTTGATTGACTCCTCATTTAGTTCTTTCATTGTTAAAACTGTTTCGTTGATTTTAGTTATAACCCTTTGCTCATCTATAATTGTGTATGCTGTTGCAAGGATATGTTTTTGTCCACTTAGTTTCTTTAAAATTTCAATGGACTTATCTTTATTTCCACTCTTACTTAAAACTTCATTATTAAAATAGCAAACTTGGTCAGAGCCAATAATAATTTTATCGGGATTATTATTGTATATATCTAATGCTTTTAGTTTGGAAAGTTCCATCGCAAGTTTAGAGGGGTCTAACACAGATGTTTTTAAGGGGGATTCATCAACAGTTGAAGGAATACACTCAAAAGTGATACCTAGTCTTTGAAGAAGTTGTTTTCTATATATCGATCCACTGGCCAAAATTATTTCTTTCATTATGATAGTATATATCAAAAGGATTTTAATGAAAATTTTAAATTATAAAGAATTCTCACCATCTTATGACAATTCTAATTTTTTAGCTCATGGTGCAATTATAATTGGAAATGTAATGCTAGGAGAGTCGGCGAATATTTGGTTTAATTCAGTTCTTCGAGGTGATGTTAATCAGATCTTTATCGGTAAGAATACAAATATTCAAGATTTATCAATGCTTCATGTTACAGAAAAGCTACCTTTAATAATTAAAGAAAATGTTACTATCGGTCACAGTGTTACACTCCATGGCTGTACAGTCGAAAAAAATTGTCTCATCGGTATGGGTGCAACAGTTTTAGATGGAGTTAAAATTAATGAATATTCTGTTGTCGCGGCTGGAAGTGTTGTTCCTCCAGATAAAGAGTTTCCTCCATATTCTATGATTATGGGCTCTCCAGCAAAAGTAGTTAGAGAATTGAATGAAAAAGAAATTCAGATGCTTAATAATCATTATAAATCGTATTTAAAATATAGTGATGATTTTAAGACAAATTAAGATAAATACGTGTATCCATTTATGATTTTCTCATAAAGGTCTATGTACGAAGTAGCTTCTCTTGGGGCAATAGCTTTATTTTTTACTTGTTTGTCGAATTCTTTTTTTATTTTAGTATTCATAATTTCTGGTGAATACTGCATGATTTTTAGTACTTCACTGCAGGTTTGTCCTTTTATGACTTCTTCAATATAAAAGCCACTTTCATCATCAGTTGCGTAAACATGCACTTCATTTAGTCTTCCAAATAAATTATGCATGTCGCCCATGATATCTTGATATGCTCCCGTTAAGAAAATTCCAATAGGGTAATCTTCATTTTCTTTTAGTGTATGTGCTTTTAGGTAATTTTCTATTCCATCTGGTCCAGCAAATGTATCAATAGCTCCATCACTATCACAAGTAATATCAGCAAGTGTTACACATTCTGTAGGCTTTTCATCTAATCTTTCTATTGGAACTACTGGTAAAACCTGACCAATAGCCCATGAATCAGGTGTCGATTGAAATACGCTAAAGTTACAAATGTATTTTTTTGCATGTTCAAACTTCAACCTTTTTACTTCTTTTGGAACAAAAGGATCATCTTGAGTCATTTCGATTATCTTTGAACATATATTCCAGTAAATCTTTTCAGCAATGGCTCTTTCATTTAAATTCAAAATACTAAGTTTGAATGCAGATATTGCTTCCTCTTTAGTTATCGAAGCATCATTATAAATATCTTGGTAGTTAGAGTGATTTAAATCTCTTTGAAAGCTTTTCATATTTCTAATAATTATGTGATCATCTTCATTATGGTCAAGGTCTACTTTCGTAAGTTTTATGTTGTTTATTGATCCAAAAACATTTGTAACCACACAAGAGTGATGTGCACTTACAGCTCTACCTGTTTCAGATACTATCGATGGATGCTTTATATCTGCTTCATTACATGCATCTCTTAAAATATATACAACATCTCCAACATAATCTTCTAATGTATAATTTGTTGACGATGGACAATTTGATTTTGAGCCATCGTAGTTTAATCCAACACCTCCACCGACATCAAAATAGTCTAGCTCTAAGCCTAGTTTTTGGATTTCACAATAAATTCGTGCTCCTTCGCTAAGGCAGTCTTTTATAGATCGAATATCTGAAATTTGGCTTCCTACATGAAAGTGAAATAGTTTAAGCTTATTTGTAACATTATTTTCTTTAAGTATTTCAATTAAATCTAAAATTTCAGATATTGATAATCCAAATTTTGCATTATCACCTGATGACTTTGACCATTTTCCTGTTCCTTTAGAGCTTAGTTTTGCTCTTACACCTACATTCGGAAAATAACCAAGTTCTTCTGATACTTTGATTATAGTATTAATTTCAGATAGTTTTTCGATAACTACAATTATATTTTTCTTTATCTTAGAACCAAGAATTGCGAGTTTGATATACTCTTCATCTTTATATCCATTTAATATGGTCAAGGAATTAATATTTGTATTATATGCAAGAACTGTTAATAGTTCTGCTTTACTTCCACATTCAAGGCCGTAAGTAAATTCAGAACCTGCTTCTACCACTTCTTCAACAACTTCTCTTAATTGATTTACTTTTATTGGGTATACACCTGAATAACTTCCGTTAAAGTTTGCTTGCTCTATGGTTTTTATAAAAGTCTTGTTTAATTTGTAAACCTGGTCTTTGATTATATCTTGAAATCTAATTACACATGGGTATGGAATTTTAAGGTTTTTTATTTCCTTTATTACTTTTGAGATATCTATTTCATTTTTATCTTTTGGCCTGGCACAAAGATGCCCATTTTTGTTTATACCAAAATATCCATCTGACCACCTTGCAACTTGATAAGTATGCATTGCCTCTTCAATAGACCAAGATTTATTAGACATAAAAAAACTCCAAATATTGTAATTTAGAGCATTTTGATAAAAATAGAATTAGTTGTAAATATTAAAGTTTAAGCTAAGAAAAAAAGTACTAGCACCCAAATCTTAAAAGGGGATTAAAAGCTCCAGATGCTAGTTACTATGCTTAGATTATCTTCTATCGATACGTTGGTACCATGCAGAAGCTTCTAGCTGTTCAATTTTTTTATTTACTGTTGTTTGAGGAGTTTTAGTGAGTGCGCAACTTGAAAGAAATGCTACTAGTGATAGGTTTATTAAAACTTTCATTTTTGGACCTCCGTGTCTATCCATTATATCATCGTTCCTTGATGATATAATACATGCTGCGAAATTCATGCCAAGTTTTTTAGTTAAAAATATACTTCTTTTAAATAATTATTATTTGATTTGGTGCCAGTTTAGGGTGCAATTTACTCTTTTGAAGCTAAGAGGGAGTAAATATGTCTTTGTTCTTCAATTGATAAAGGCTTAAGTTCTTTAGTTGTTCTTTTGATTCCTTTATCTGAAATAGTTTGGCTTAGAAATCTGAGCCTCTTTGTCATGTTCTGTGCTATCGTATGTAGCCAGTTTGGGAGTTCAGAGTTGATAAGAGTTTGCGGTATTTTCTCTAAAACTGTTTCCTCTAAAGCTATAACATCTGCACTTCTTGAAATATTGTCAAAAAAAGACATTTCTCCAAAATATTGACCTGGCTTTAGATGTGCTATTGGGGTGACCATGTGATTATTTCGTTTGCAAATCAACAACGTTCCACTAATTACACGATATAAGTCAAATGATTTATCTTTATCTCTGCAGATAACAGTGTCTTTAGTTACTGTTAAGCTTTCAATTGTTTTCATAACTTTAGAACCTTTTTAATTTTAATTGCCAAAATATCAGTTAGTTTTTCATAATATAAATTCTGTGGGTAAATCTCAGATTCGAATAAAAGGTTTTCTCCCCAAAAAGAATAGACTAGTTCATTAAAGTCAAAGACAACTGTTCCTGTTTTTTTTCCCATTTTCTTTATAATTGAGTTGTATATTGGAGTTGATCTAAAGTTTTTACAATCTAGGCTTGCGGCCATTTCTAGTGATTTTCTAGCTTCGCCAAGTTTTGCGAGATATTTAGAGACTTTTCCATGCATGTAGTGGATTAACGCATTATTATTTGCAATTAGACTTAAGTTTTTACTAATAGAATAAGCTTGTTTGAAGTCTTTTAGTTTAATATATTCAATCATTTGATCATAATTTTTTTTACTCAGCTGGTCTAGTTGGTATGAACATATTTGCTTAGGTTTTACTTCTAGATTTATAGGTGTTGTTAAAGCTATGAGATAGCTGTTTTTTTCTTTTATATATGTAAACAACTCTTTTGTCTCTCTTTCAAAAAGTTTATATGTAAATATATTCTTTTTAAGAGTTTGTTGAATTGTATATTTTTTTTCATCTTTAATAATATTTTCTTTGATAGGAACATAGTTTAAGGGGGTGTAAATTAACGTTGATAACTTAGGCCAAACTGTCAATGCTGTTTGAACATATAAGTTGTCATATTTCTTAAAGTTCATTTCCATTTTTTTTAAATCTTTTATATTAAATCTCTTTTCTAGATGTTCTTCAGATGCTCCTGCAAATATGATTATAAACGGTAGACTACCGTAGTTTTTAATCTTATTTAATACTCTGGCCATTGAAAGCCCATCAGATGTAATTGTATTGATTTTAATGGGCTTAGAAAGCCCTGAAGATATTTTTTGAGCGAGTTGGTCTTTAAAAAGAGATAGTCTTTTACCCATTCTGTCTCCAATTATTAATATTGGAGCTTTGTTTGAGTCTTTTTTTATTTGATTTTCCACGAAGTAGTACGGATAAGGAACAACAGATTCTATATTTTCCTTTTGCCTAGCGTAAATAAAAGCGGCCATAAGAATAAAAAAGGCTAATGATAGCATTAATGTAAATTTAAGTAGTTTTTTGAACAATTGCGTTATTCCTTCAAATCTTTTTTATATAGTTTATATTATACAATTATTTTGGTAAATGTAAGCTCTTGAATATAGGAATTTTTTATGAATGATTTTGTACCTGAGCTTTTAGCTCCAGCAGGTAGTTTAGATAAATTAAAAGTTGCAATAAGTTATGGGGCAGATGCTGTGTATTTGGCTGGTCTTAAGTTTGGTCTTAGAAGTGCTGCTGATAATTTTACTTATGAAGAGCTAGCTGAAGGTGTGGAGTTTGCTCACTCTAAAAAAGCAGCTGTTTATGTTGTCTTAAATGGTTTTTTACATGACCCTGATCTTGTTGAACTCGTTGACTTTGTTAAATATATTGATTCTTTAAAGGTGGATGCAGTAATTGTTTCTGACATAGGTGTTATGCAAGTTGTGAAGGATAATAGCTCTATACCGATTCATGTCTCTACTCAGGCAAGCTGTGTAAACTCCGAAGGAGCAAAGCTTTGGAAAAAGTATGGTGCAGAAAGAGTTGTTGTAGGCCGAGAAGTTTCTGTTAAAGAAGCAGGTAAAATTAAACGAGATGCCCAAGTAGAAGTCGAAATGTTTATTCATGGATCAATGTGTATGGCTTACTCTGGAAATTGTACAATCTCCAATTTTACGCAAGGTCGAGACTCAAATAGAGGCGGATGCGCTCATAGTTGTAGATTTGAATATAGTATTGACTTTAAAAATGATGAAGAAAAGAAGAAAGCTTTCTTTATGAGTTCTAAAGATTTGAATGGAATGCAAGTTCTTCCTGAGTATATCGCCGAAGAAATAGACTCTGTAAAAGTTGAAGGTCGAATGAAAAGTCATCTTTATGCTGGAACGATATCTAAAGTTTATTCTGAGGCTTTAAATCACTATAAAAAAGAAAAAAACTTTTTAAGTAATGACCTTGAAAATTGGGCAAATGAACTAAAAAAGGTCACACATAGAACTTATGCTCCTGTGAATTTAGTGGAGAAAGCTGACAGTAATACAATCTTTAATGAAAGAGAAACTACAAAAGAAGGTGAATATGTCCTCGTTGGTAGGGTCGTTGAAGTTTATAAAAATGTACATATCGTAATTGAAGTTAGAAATGCTTTTAATATTGGAGACACAATTGAAATTCTTCCATTTAATTCAAAAGTTATTAACTATAAACTTGATGAAATAAAAAATGTTCTAAATGAATCTATCGAACGATCGAAACCTTCTACTCTTGTAAAGATTCCATTTTTTCAAAATGTTGAAGAGAATAATATGATAAGGATGAAGTCCTAATATGAAAAAAATTACTTACATTTATTCAGTGGACCAGCTCAAAAGTTGTAAGGAGTCTGGAATAAAAGATATAATTCTTTGTCACAAAGAATTATCTAGATTTGGTGGCTGCGATACTAAAAGTTTTAATCATTTATTAGCGAAAGCATTCGATGAAGGCTTTAATATCTCTTTGGAGTGGGATGTAATCAAAACTGAAAATGATTTTTCAAAAATGACAGAGTTTTTTCATGATTTAGATTTGAACTTGATTAGATCTGTAAGAGTTCAAGATAGAGGTGTTTTAAATTGGATACTTGCAAACACAAAATTAGACATACATTTAATTCTAGAAGGAAGTCATCATAATCTTTTAGCGATAAAATCATGGGAAAAAATAATAGGTGAGAGATTAAAAAAAATTATTTTATCTATTGAAATTAGTAAGGAAACTCTAAAGCAATACATCAAAGAACTAAAAACACCTGTTGAAACTTTAGTTCTTGGAAGAATTTTATTATTTTACACTCCTAGAAACTTACTTTCTTCATTAAACCCAAAATCAGTTTTAAATTCGGATGTTCTTGAAGCCATGGGAGAAAGTGAAGAATCTCCACATAAGGGTTTTCCTTTAATCGAAAACTCTCATGGAACCTTTATGTTCCATATTAAAAGATTGAATCTAACGAAACATTTAGATGAGCTGAAAGAACTTAATCTCTCATTTGCTCGCTTTGATAGTCGATTTGATGATGAAGAAATTTTTAAAAATGTTTTAAGTGAAAACTTTGATCAATATCCATTTGATTGTATAAAAGGTTTTTTCAATATCAATAAATCTGATGTTCTTTTTAAGAAACTTAAAAACTACAGAATTCAAAGAAAGGATAGCTCTTATGCTGGAGAAGTCTTAGAGATCCAAAGTAAATCGTTTATTGCTTTAAAAGTAAAAAGACAAACACTTCATGTTGGAGACAGACTTAAATTTTTAACTCCTGACGGTAAAGAAAAATTTGTAGATGTTAAATCTCTAAGAGATACGGCATTAAATGATGTCGTAGAAATTGAAAGAGATGGAATTGCTATATTGACTTATTTATCTGGAATATCTGTTAAATCTCAGGCTTATAAAGTAAACTAGCGCGCAGGTTATTTACCTACGCGCCAATTAAGAGAGTGAGATTATATACAGGACCTTAAAACACTCAAGGCCCTAAAAATTTTTATTTTACTTCTTTTGATTTGTTTTTAGCTTTTATTATCTACATATTTGTTGAGCAATATTTCCAGCAACTGTTATTGGAAAAAAGTTTAATCCATACATCCTAAATTGACCTGGTACTTGAACGTTAGCTACTAGACCATCAACCGGACAAAAAGATTCAGAAATCGGATCCTGTATTAATGTTAACTGCGCTTGATTTGTTGCAAAGTCTCTTGGACATGCAAGTATTTCTAGGACAGTTTGACCACCGTTTGAACTAATTGTTGCTATATCTCCTTCAGTTGTTATACCAATTGTTGGTTTAAATACTCTTCCATACCCTTGAATTGGAACTATCATCCTTACAGCTTGTCCATTGGAGAATTGATTATTTTGATTTTGAAATTGATTAAAGTTTTGGTGCACGCTACAAGGGTTTAATTGTCTTATGACATTTACTACTGCGCTAGCGTTTACTACTTGACCATTTGCACCGATAACGTTTCCAAATGAGTTTAGTCTATTTGGGTTGTTATTGTTAGTACTGTTTTGTTTTCCACAGCTAACTAAAATGACCATTACGAATGATGTGATTACAATCTTTTTTAATAAATTTCTTAAATTTTGTGTTTGTGTTTTCATATTAATCTCCTTGTGTCTCTCTTGCTAACTATATTGCATGTAGCATGCCATTAGTTATAGTTGAAATTACAGCTAGTTAGATCTATTTAAGTGATTAGTTACTATACATTGAGATTAAAGTGTTTAAAGCTTTTACACTTTAGCCTGGTATTAATCACAAAAGATTGATAAAAAATTGAGTAAATACATTGGTGTAATGAGAGTGTAATGAATATTTAAGGCTTTTTAAGTGAAATAGACTTCTTTTTAAGTCTATAATTCAAAAAAACTCTCAGAAATTGATCAATATTTAGTCAAAATAAAATTTAGTTGGCAAGAGATCTTTCAAAATACTAAATTGATCCATTCAAATTCTATGGATTCTATGGATTCTATGGATTCTATAGATAGGCCATCTTTGAAAGAATACTAATTTATAAAAATACTATTTATCTAGAGATGGTTATGGATGTATCAAAATTTAATTAAATAGCTTTAGAAAGCTGTCAGTCAGTAGATTTAAATAAGTTTTGAAAGTAAGTACTTTTAATGGATCAGAAGTTGAGCTACAGCTTCTCTAAGTTAGCAAACTTATACTCGTAGATGTGTTATTTTTGGTTATTGTTGTTTGAGATATCCTAGTCCAAAGATTAGTGGTTTTATTGACTTCAGTTCACATTTTGATTTTTATGAGATTTGAGATCTGAAAATTATGTAAATTCAACTACTTTCTATGATCATCCTTAAGACTTATTTTTTGAGGTTCGCCTTTTATTCTTGTTTCTATCTATAATTTTTTCATTAACTATACCATGTAATGATTTGCCGTGTTATCTGATTCTATGATTAAAATTATCTTAAATATTCTACTTGTGAGTGGCTTCGTTTTTGCGCAATCGCAATATGATCCATCCTCTGATCTTAGGCAGACTTTTTGTCCAAACCAAGGAGACTTTACAAGAGTATCAATAAACCATACTCAAGCACTTAGATCTATTGTTGAAAGACTTCAAGTTGATGAAAACTGTGCATCTGTAGCAAGCGGTACTAGTAGGCTAATTCAAAGCTTAACTAATCTAGATTCATTAAAGACTGATAACACCGAACTCGGAGAAGCCGAAATTAGCTTGGATTTATTTGAGCAAGAGTTTGCAAGCTATCAAGCTAGTTTTATTGATCGTTATGTAAGAAATAATTCTCCTGTGGTAAACGGTGTATCTACATTACCTAGCAATTCTGATATTCAAAATGCTTTGGCGAATTTTTTATCTTCTGACTCTACTGCAATTACTTATACAAATAGAATCTCAGATTTGAGAATCGACATAATTGATCTTCAATTATCCTATGGGTTTTCAAAGTCTGATAAGAGGGTTGAAGATAGAAAGAACAAATTAATTGCAATTCAAAGTAACTTATCGTCAGTCTTAGGCCAGTTAAGCTCATCATCACATTGTATAAATAACAACCAATATTTAAAAACAAATGCTTTAAGCCTTGTTACGGGTCTTGCCTCTACTTTTATGAATGATTTCGCAGGCACTGCCATTTCTTTAGGATCTAATTTTGTTAGCTCGGTATCTGACTTAATAAGAACAATTAAATCTAATCACAAGCTTATCAAACTTAGAGATGCGGATTTTATGGACTCAATAGGTTGCTCATATCTTGGAATGGCCAGAACATATTGCTCTGCAAGAAATGCAAACTCACTTGTGCAAAATATATCATTTATAAAGAGCGGAACTCAAAAAGGATGTAAAAACTGTAAAACATTACTTTTGGGATTAAAGCTTAAAAATAAAACTTTACGTGTCTTAAATCAGTGGATTACAAGTCTTTTCGCTGCATCACCTCCAATTAACTTAAATGCAGCCTCTCCAAAGACAGAAGCCGAAGATTTAAGAGCAAATTTTGCAAAGTTAAAAATTACTTTAAGTGCGATATTTAGTGATGCCAGAACAGATTTATCTTTTGCTACTTCTGCTCAGCAAAGAACAAATATTTTAGCATCGTTATTTAACAGTATATACTTTAGAATTTTAGCAAACAATGGAGGTTCTTCTAATAGTACATCTTCATTTTCAACTCTTCCATACTTAAACTCCTTTGCTTTAGATCGTAGTTGTGGGCCATATGTTTATCTTTATTCAAGAGGTACACAAAGAACTATTGTAAGAGATTCAAATTTAAATTGCCTAGCTGATGTTCAGAATAACTTTGGTGGAGAACGAGAATTTAGTGTTGATGAACTTGAAGAAACAATGGAGAGACTTAATCTTGAGGCTCAAGAGTTTGTGGCAAATGAAGTTGCTAAGTCTTCAAAAGTAAATTCTCAAGAAATTTTAAAAGAATTTGATGACTTATCTTTTGGTACATCTCCTAGGAAAGTTCTTCTTGAGCTTATCCAATACAATAATGACTTACTAAAATATTTAGAAACTTATACTGGTGATAAGAAAAATTTAATCTTACTTATCAATAGAATGAATAGGTCATATAGTGAAGCCTTAGCAAAAGAAGCGCAGTTAGAATGTACTGTTCAACAACCAAATCCCGATAATTCAAATTCAAGCTCAGATAATCCTTTTATTAGATCTTCAATTAATTGTGAAGCCAATAGACTCGCAGAAGAAAAAGTATCAGGTTTAAGTCTTATATTTGCTCCAGGACGTGAAGAGCTGTATGTTCAGGATGCCTTTAATAGTATATTAAAAACTCACGTCGATATCGCTGTTGAAAGAGGTGATATTACAAACGAAGAATTAATTTTCTTAATGAATGATGAAACAAATAATCAAGCAGATGTACTCTCAAGGTATGCATTAACTCGTTCAGCCGTTGCTGCTGATACTGAATGGGCAATGTCAAAAACAAAAGTGAACATAGAAGTCTTCTCAAGTATGTTTGAAAAGCCTCTTTATAGAATAATTAAAAAGCTAAAGTCGAAAAAGTCGAATGAAGATAGACAAACTCTTGGAAGGCTTTGTATTGCATCTTTAGTGTCTAAAAGTAATTCAAGAACTTTTAGAAAAATCAAGTCTCTTTGCAGAGGAACATATATTAGAAGTCTTTTTCCAAAAGAGTTAAATGATTTAAGATACAATGACTCTTTTGGAAAAAAATACGAAGATAAAATTTGTACTATGTTTGATCACAACCAGAGAATACAGTTCTTTGAAGATCGTATATAAACTTTCTTAATAAAGGTTCAGGATTATTTCTTTTGCGCCTTGAACCTGGCATTTATTGCTGTTATAAAAGAAGCATAACTCCAAGTTAAGTGTGGTGCACCTGTCATAAATCCATTATTTCTGTCAAATTGCTCATCTAGTTTTAATTTTCCACCTGAATGAATTCTTATCCTATTTAGATTTTTATCACCCATTTTAATTAAACGATTTATGATTTCCTGAAGTATTGTTTTATTTGTAATATTTTGAATACTTAAGTTAAGACCTATCGTTTTATTAAAAAATGTTTGATTCATATTTGTAATTTTAAAAGATGAAGATTCTTTTATTGCTACTGCCAGCTCATAATAAAACTCACTTAGACCTGCTGTTAATAAAAACCATGGATGCCCACCAAAGTAGTGATCCTCAGGATACCTACCAATAGCAACCCCAGAGAATCTTTGGTTTATAGAGTATATGTCTTTAAATTTTGCGACAAGTTTATCGATAGTTCTTAAAACTCTATTATCAGTATGGTTATAGCTGAGTTTGAAAGATCCACTGTGAAGTACAGCTAAAAAGCTTGAAGCATCAAGCCTTGAAGCTTTAGTTAGACCTCCGGTTCTGTCTATTGTTGATAAAATATGGTCTTGTTCTCTTGACCAGAACTTATTAAGTTGACGATCTAGCTTTTGACCTTGTGAAAAATACCATTGTGCAGCTCCATGGTCACCGAGCTTCTTTGCAATTTTTGCACCCATTAATAATGCTTTTCTCTGGGCCATCTTAGAGTAGAAATTCTTGCCCTTTATTTCTTCCCATAGATCGAAATCATCGTCATTGTAATGGTGTGATGTATATTCTAGATCAATTTTTAATACTGACCTTGCAGGAAGTATAGGGTTGTAAAGATGGCTTTTTACATATTCTGTTTGCCCATCCTTAATAAGTTGTAAGGCATATCTGCCTAAGGTGAGTACTCGTAAAGCTGGCCCATCATTTTGAGGTCTTCCCCAAGGTAAGGTATAGCTAGTCCCATCTGGATTAAATTTAGGCTCTCCTTGGCCTGAAAGTTTCGATATGTTTTGGTGATGCTTAACTAGATTTATATAGTCTTTGGCTATAGGTTTAAACTTTTCTAATGGAAGAGATTCCTGAAGAGCATTCATTACAAGAGCTGCGTCTCTCACCCAGTGGTAATAGTAGTCAGGACTGCTTTTACTTGGAGCAGCAACAATGAAACCTTTAGGAGTATCAGCTCTACTTATATGATGAAAAATTTTCTTTAAACTAAAATTATACTGTTTATTTATCCATTCTTGTGAAACATTTGCGTGTACAGAGTTTATTAATAATATGAAAAAAAACGTTATAAATTTCATAAAGATCTCCTAAGTTTATTATGGTATTTCTTATTTATATGTTAACTTCTGTAACAATTTGTATATTAATTGACAATAATCAATTAGAAACAACAATTATATTGAGGTTTTAATGAAAATAGAATTATTCTCTCCTTTGCAGGGACTAGTTATTCCAATCGAAGAAGTTGGAGATCCAGCTTTTTCTCAAAAATTACTCGGAGATGGTTTTGCTATAAACCCAATTACTAATATTTTAAGAGCTCCTTGTGATGGTGAAGTTAAGCATATTCACGATTCGGGACATGCTATTACTATAGAGACAGCAAATAAGCTACAAGTATTAATGCATGTAGGTATAAACACTGTGAAGCTTAAGGGAGATGGATTCGCTCCTGTTGTCAAAATTGGACAAAAAGTATCTGTTGGCGAGCCTTTGATAGATTTTGATTTAGACTTTATCGCTATGAAAGGCTTAGACTTAACGACAATGACAATAGTTATGTCTGATGTTGCAGATATTAGATTAACACTCAAAGATAAGGTTTCTGTCATTGATGAATCTTCCTTAGTTGGAGCTGTTGCAATCCTTGACTCCTTTACTGAAAATTCTGATGATTCAGATTTGGATAATTTTGACTCTATTCAGTATACCGTTGATTTACCAGTTGGTATGCATGCTCGACCCGCAGCCCGAATAGCTAAACTTGTAAAAGAGTCAGGTTCAGTTGTTCACTTTATCAAAGGGTCTGAGCAAGCTCTCGCTTCTAGTATCGTTGATATTTTAGGTTTAAATATTCAAAATGGTGACATTATTCAAATACGAACGGGTAGTACTTCTGAAGTAATTCTAGCTAATATTAAAGACTTATTAGACCAAATCACAATTGAAGAGCGTGAAACTCAATCAGTTGAAAGTCATAGTGTTTCGAATTCGAAAAATCCTGTAAGAAAAGATAAAGATGGAGCTTTTTATGGAGTCAGTGCTTCTAGTGGTATATCTATTGGTACAGTTTCTATTTTATCAAAAGAAAGTATCTCTTTTGATGAAGACTCTAAAGACAAGGTATTAGAAAAAAAACGACTGCTAGAAGCTTTAGATCGAGCAAAGGACGATTTACAAAAAATTGAATTTGATCTTTCATCTGATGGTGACACTTCCAAGTCAGCTATATTTAACGCACACAAAGAAATCCTAGAAGATTCTGAAATTCTTGAGGAGTGCTTTGTTGGTATAAATAGTTGGAAGACCGCAGAGTTCGTCTGGAGTAGTATTATTGATCAGAAAGCAAAAAAGCTAGAGGCCTTAAATAATGAGTTAATTGCAGCTAGGGCAAATGATATTAGAGATGTTGGACGAAGGGTTCTTTTACTTCTTAGTGGTAAGACTAGTGAAAAGCCAACTTTACAAGAAAATACAATTATTTTAGCCTATGACCTTACTCCTTCGGATATCCTACAGTTTGATCAGAGTAAGGTTGTTGGATTTGCTACTGTTTGTGGAGGTTCAACTTCACATGTTGCAATCTTAGCAAGATCTATGGGGATACCTGCAATTGCTGGTATTAGTGATGTAGCTTTGCAGATTCCAAATGGAACACAGGTTATCTTAGATGCAGAAGATGGTTCTTTGATATCTGCCCCTAGTGAAGAGAAGATTGTTATTGCAAAAAAAATGCAGGCTAAGTTTGAAGCTAAGCTTAAAGAAGCTTTGGAGTCTTCTATGGAGACAACTTTTACAAAAGATCAGCATCGAATTAAAGTTGTTTCTAATATTAGTGGCTTAAATGACTCTAAGAAAACTACTGAAATAGGTGGTGAAGGTGTTGGACTTTTAAGGACAGAGTTTTTATTTTTAGAGCGAAAGGAAGCACCGAGTGAGGATGAGCAGTTAAAGATATATCAAGGAATAGTGGATAACTTATGTGAAAATGAGCTCGTTCTTAGAACTCTTGATATTGGAGGTGATAAGCAACTTGCATATCTTCCTATTAAAGAAGAAGAAAACCCTTTTTTGGGAATTAGAGGGATTAGATTTTGTTTAAGAAATGAAGGTATATTTAGAGAGCAACTTAGAGCAGTATTGAGGGTTAAATCTAAATCTCCAATAAATATAATGTTTCCTATGATAGGTCATCTCAGTGAGCTTTTAAAAGCAAAAAGTATTTTAGAAGAAGAGAGAATAAAATTGAATGCCCCAAAGCCTCACGTGGGTATAATGATTGAAGTTCCTAGTGCTGCACTTATGGCCAGTACATTTGCTCCTCACGTTGATTTTTTCTCTGTCGGTACAAATGATCTTACTCAATACACTTTGGCCACTGATAGAGGTCACAGTGAACTTGCAGGTCAAGTTGATGGGTTACATCCCGCTGTTCTTAAACTCATTGAAGTAACGTGTTCTGCTGCAAAAAAATATGGTAAGTGGGTTGGTGTCTGCGGTGGTATTGCAAGTGACTCAAAAGCAATACCAGTTCTTATTGGATTAGGTGTTGAAGAGTTGAGCGTTAGTATTCCTAGCATACCAATCGTTAAATCTATCGTTAGAAAAGTAGAAAAATCTAGATGTGAACTATTAAAAGATAAATTTTTAGATGCTTCAAATGCTAGAGAAGTAAGAGAAATTGTTAACCGTGAATGGCCTTCGCTGTAATATTAAGGATAATATGTTTATTTTAAAAAAATCTTTTTCATTTTTTCAAAAAATAGGGAAGTCACTTATGCTTCCAGTTTCTGTTTTACCTGTCGCTGGAATATTGCTAGGTATTGGTGCTGCAAAATTCTCTTTTACACCACTCTTTATATCCCAGCTAATGGAAACTGCTGGAGGGGCAATTTTTGGCGTTTTACCATTAATTTTTGCAATTGGGGTCGCTTTAGGACTCACTAAAAATGACGGAGTTAGTGCCCTTGCAGCTACAGTTGGTTATTTTGTTCTATTAGGAACTATGGGTGTTTGTTCTAAAGCAATGGGGATGCCAACCGTAAATGTTATGGGTGTCGACACGATAAAAACAGGTGTTTTTGGTGGTATATGGGTTGGTATAATATCTAGTTTAATCTTTAATAAGTATTATAGAATTTCCCTACCAGCATATCTTGGCTTTTTTGCTGGAAAAAGGTTTGTTCCAATTGCCACTGCTCTTGTTGCCATATTTTCTGGTGTTTTATTAAGTTTCATTTGGCCACCTATAGGTGAAATAATAAAGAGTATGTCTAACTGGGCTTCTAACGAAAATCCACTTATTTCATTCACTAGTTATGGAGTTGTGGAAAGGGCCTTAATACCTTTTGGTTTACATCATATCTGGAACGTTCCCTTTTTCTTTGAAATTGGTTCTTATATTGATCCCTCTACTGGAAAGGAAATTACTGGAGAGATTGCTCGTTATTTACAGGGAGATCCTAGCGCCGGTAATATGGCCGGTGGCTATTTATTCAAAATGTGGGGACTTCCAGCAGCCGCAATTGCTATGTGGCATACAGCAAAACCCGAAAATAAAAAGCTAACCGGTGGAATAATGATATCTGCAGCTTTGACTTCATTTCTTACAGGTATTACTGAGCCAATTGAATTTGCTTTTTTATTCGTTGCTCCTATTCTTTATATTACACACGCTTTATTTGCAGGATTAGCATTTGCTGTATGTATTCTTTTGGAAATTAAGCACGGTGCTACATTTTCTCACGGTTTAATTGATTATGTTGTCCTTTTCCCACAATCTTCTAATGCTTACCTTTTACTATTGATTGGTCCTTTATGGGGCTTATTGTATTATTTTGTATTCAAAACTCTGATAAGAAAATTTAAACTACAAACACCTGGACGAGAAGACCAAGAGAGTATGGTTCAAAATACCGCAGAAGATTCTGATGATTTTGTCAGGCAGCTTATTCTTGCATTTGGTGGTAAGGATAATATTGTAAACTTAGATGCTTGTATTACTAGGTTAAGAATAGATGTAGCTGATCCTAATCTTTTAGATAAAGCTAAACTTAAAGAACTAGGTGCTGTTGGGGTTTTAGTTATTGGCAAGGGTGTTCAGGCTATCTTTGGTACAAAATCTGAAAATTTAAAAACGAGTATGCAACTATTTATGAATGTAAATGAATCAAGTTTGAAAGCAGAAACTGAAATTGTGTTAAGTCATTCTAAATTACCTAAAGATATATTGGATTATTTTGGAGGAGAGAATAATATTAAAAGTTCTTATTTTCCAGGAGAGACTAGGTTTCGAATCGAAATAAATAATGAACTACCCACTGCTAACACTTTGACTGATCTAGATAGATTAGGCTTTATTGTCGTTAAACTTAATTCAAAAATATATCATGTAATGTTAAAAAGAGATTAGGCTTTATAAATATTGAAGTTTACCCATATGCCATTATTGAATACTTTTAATGATTTCATATGTTTGGTTTTTAGTTTGATATCGTCAGGGATTATTATTCCCAGATAGTCTGAGTTAAATTTTTCAAAACATCTATTAATAATTTTTTGAAAATAATCAGATCTCTCTTTATTGGTTTTTATATTTTTGATTTTAATTTTTTTTCCATATGGTGGATTCACAATACAAATATTCTTATCGTTAATTAAATTTTGTGAATTTTTAAATAAGTCTTCATTTATTAGTGTGAAGTCTTCAGTTATTCTTTTTATGTTTTCGGTATCTATATCAAATCCAATAAATTTATTATTTGTTTGTGAATCGATTTGCTCTAGTTTTATCTTTGGATGAAAAACTTCGTAAGCAAAGTCTCTATTAACAAGCATGTCTTTATGTTTAGCTTCATGTAAAAATGTTCCACTTCCACACATTGGATCGATTAAAGTGTACTCAGATAGATCTTCATTTATATTTGATATAAAAAAGCTATAGATTATATATGCTAGGTTATTTCTTAATGGTGCTTTACCTTTGTAATCGATATTGTCTCTTTTGTAGAGTAGATCTCCGCTTGTATCTATACTAACTGTTAAGTCATCATTATCAATTCTTAGAAATATATTAGCAGCATCAGAGTATTTGTATTCATCTAAGACCCTTGCTTTGATTTTATTAGCATTGAAATACTTTTTTATAGCTTCTTTAGAAGTATCTTCAATCCTTTTTGTATGTATTAGTCTGGATTGAGAACAACTAATATTAAACTTGACCTCTTCCTTTTTAAGATATTGCTTCCATTCTATCTTTGATAAAATCTTAAAAAGTTTTGGAAGGTCTCTACATTTTTGCTCTTTAAGCCTTAAAAGAACTCTGTTAGGAGATCTTAAAATATGATTTAGTGCTAAGCCATCCCCAAGATTTGTCTCTAGTTCAATACCTCCATTAACTTTAGTTAAATTAGGGAGCTTTGCGTTAAGGTATTTGTCCCACTTTGCTTTAATCTCACTTTCTGTGTGACTCTCTAAACCTAGTGGACATGAAATAAAGAACTTTTGCATTTTATTCTTTTATTATTTATAGAGTTGATTGTCATTAAACTATTATTTAATTATAAGGACTTATGCATAAACTAACAGGCCATGCCTCTAATGAAATAAATGATTTTAAATGCTTTGCGTCTATCTTTGAGAGTAATGAGGATATTGTCATTAATTTTAGAGTAGAAGGCTACTACCCGAATACTAAAGACTCTTTTACTCAAAACTATAAAGATAATATTGGTCTTTGGAACTTTGATGTTTGTGAAGCTTTTTTAAGCTTTAGTGATACAAAGTACCTTGAGGTCCAGTCGTCTCCTTTAAATCAGCCATTTAGTTACCTTATCAGTAAGCCTAGAGAGGAGTTTAGTTTTCCAAATACACTTAATTTAAGTCTTGAAAACTCGATTGAGCTAAATCTTTGGACTTGTAACATGAAAATATCTAAGCGAGATATTCCAGGCTCAGGTAATTTAATTGGAAATTTATTTATTTGTCTTGGTGATGACAATGAAAGGTACTATTTTGCTTTAAATCCTAACTTAGAGGATGTTCCTGATTTTCATCGATCTGATTTATTTAAGGAACTTTTATGAGTGGAAAATTATATTTAATTCCAACACCAATTGATGATCATAGCTCTATCTCTGTTGATGCTAAATCCTTAATTGAATCTAAGCTTGATAAAGCAATCATATGTGTAGAGGAAGTTAAAGAGGGAAGAAGGCGTTGGCTTAGATTTGGACTTCCTAGAGAAACCATAGAACATTTTAAACTCTATAATGAACACACAAGAGATACACTTAAGTCTGAACTTATCCACTCTTTGAAACAAAACAAAGATGTTATCTTGATGAGTGATTGCGGCTTGCCAGCATTTTGTGATCCAGGTGCCGAGTTAGTATCTCTTTGTCATGATCACAATATTGCAGTTACTTCAACTTCATATCCAAACTCTATTTCATTGGCCGTAGCATTAAGTGGTATTGACCACAATCAATTTGTTTTTGAAGGCTTTATTCCTTTGAAAAATCCTGAAAGGTCAAAAAAGATTAAGGAAATATTAAGTGCAAGGAAAACCTCTATTCTAATGGATACACCATATAGATTAAAGTCTCTTTTAGAGCAGATGAACGAAATTAATTCAAATGCAAATATATGTTTGTGCTTAGACCTTAATAACCCTGAAGAACAACTCATTAGAGGAACTGTAAAATTTGTGAATTCAAAGATTGAAAAATGTAAAAGAGAATTTGTAATTGTAGTTGGAAAATCTTTATGACAGAAAAAAGAAAAAATGATCATTTAGATTTAGCAATTTCTTCACAAGTTCATTCAAAGAACTTTGATTTAAACTATGAACCAATGATATCTGGGCATCCTTTAGATGTAGACCTTTCACTTAATTTTCTTGGAAGGAAGTTTAAAGCACCCATTTGGTTTTCTTCTATGACTGGTGGTGCAGAAAATGCGAAGTTAATTAATTCTAACCTTGCCAAGGTTGCTGATAAGTATAGTTTAGGAATGGGGCTTGGTAGCTGTAGGTGTCTATTAGATTCTGATGAACGTATATCCGACTTTGACATTAAGTCTTTAATGCCTAATTCTCCACTTTACACAAACATTGGCATTGCTCAAATTGAAAAGATTGTTAGATCTTCTGATTATAAAAAGTTAATCAATCTTCAAGATAAACTTCGTGCCGATGGTTTAATAATTCATGTCAATCCATTACAAGAATGGGCACAGCCAGAGGGAGATCGCTATCACACATCTCCAGTAGCATTAATCAGTTTAATACTTCAAGTTACGGATATTCCAATTGTCGTTAAAGAGGTTGGTCAAGGTTTTGGCCCAAAAAGTATGAAAGCTTTAGCTAAGTTAAAGCTTCAAGCTATTGAATTTGCTTCTCTTGGTGGTACTAATTTCACTCTTTTAGAACAAAGTAGACATACAGCATCAGAATCAGGTAAAAAACAGTCCTTAGGGCATTTAGCTTATGTAGGTCATACTAAAGAAGAGATGATCTCTTTCTATAATGAAATAGATTCTTCTGTGATTAACTGTAACGAGATAATCATTTCTGGTGGTATTAGTAGTTCTTTGGAAGGATATGTTCTTTCTAAGAAGTTAAAAGCAAAATCAGTAGTTGGTTATGGCTCAACTTTACTAAAGTACGCTAAAGATTTTAATGCTCTTGATGAATTTATACATAGTGAGATTGAGAATTTAAAGCTCGCTAATAATTTATTTGAGGTTAACAGTTAATGGATTATATAAGTGGTTTTTCTAAGTTATCAAAAGCAGAGAAAGTTTCTTGGCTTTCTTCGTCTTCAAATGTCAAAGAAGAAATGTTTAAGAACTTTTGGCTGAGTTGTTCTGATTCTCAAAAAAAGCTTGATGACCTTAGTGAAAATACAATCTCAAACTTTTTAATGCCTTATGGTATTGCTCCAAACTTTGTTCTTAATAATAAAGTGTATTCTGTACCTATGGTTATTGAAGAGAGTAGTGTTGTTGCTGCTGCAAGTAAGGCAGCAAAGTTTTGGTCTAAAAGAGGTGGCTTTAAAGCAAGAGTCTTAAACTCTGTTAAACTTGGTCACGTTCACTTTACTTCAAGTCTTGACCCCAAAGAATTAGAAGAATTATTTGTTAAAAATAAATGCTTCTTTCTTGAACAAGTACAAGATATAAATGCAAATATGAAGTCTCGTGGAGGTGGTATTTTAGATATTGACTTCATTGATAAAACTAATGATCTTGAAAATTACTTCCAAATAGAAGCTAAGTTTGAAACATGTGATGCAATGGGAGCTAACTTCATAAATACCACTCTTGAAAAAATTGCTGAGTCTTTAAGAGCGAGTATTCCCTCTGTTGAAATTAACATGTCAATTCTAAGTAACTATACGCCTGATTGTCTTGTTGAGGTCGCTGTAAAATGTCCAATTTCTGAGTTAGATGAGATAACTACTGATTTATCGGGAGAAGAATTTGCTAGTAAATTCAAAAGAGCTATAGATATTTCTAAAGTTGATGTTTCTAGGGCCGTAACTCATAACAAAGGGATCCTTAACGGTATAGATTCTATTGTATTGGCCACTGGTAATGATTTTAGAGCTGTTGAGGCAGCTTGTCATGCCCATGCATCTATAGATGGGCAATATAGAGGTCTATCAAATTGCTTAATACAAGATGATAATTTTGAATTTTCACTAACAATACCTTTATCTGTGGGAACTGTAGGTGGTCTAACTTCATTGCATCCTTTAGCTAAAGCAAGTCTGCAAATTTTAGAGCACCCGTCGGCTAAAGAGTTAATGATGATAATTGCATCTGTTGGACTTGCTCAAAACTTTGGAGCAATAAGCTCTTTGGTAACGACAGGTATTCAAAAAGGGCATATGAAAATGCATTTATTAAATATTTTAAATCAATTAAATGCAAATAAAGGTCAAGTTGAGGAGGCCAAAAAGTTCTTCAAAGATAAAGTGATTTCATATAATGAAGTTCGAAACTTTTTAAATATTCATTGAGAGAGGAATAGAAAAAATGTCTGGAAACTATTACTATGGCCATGGGAAGCTGTTACTATGCTCCGAATACTTTGTACTTGATGGTGCAAAGGCACTGGCCCTCCCAACAGTCCTTGGTCAAAATATGAGTGTTAAGTACCAACGTTCTGATGATCCAAAAATAATTTGGAAAAGCTATGATTCAAATGGAAAATTATGGTTTGAATGTAATTATGATATTTGGAGATTCAACACTTTAGATGGTATCGAGTCTGAAGAAGCGCTAGTTTTACAATCTATTTTAAGACAGGCGAGAAAACAAAATATACACTTTCTTAGAGAAGAGGTTGATACTATAGTCGAGACAAGATTAGAATTTCCACTAACTTGGGGCCTGGGCAGTAGTTCTTCTTTAATTTATAATATTGCTCAATTGGCATACATTTCTCCATTTGAATTACAAGATAAAACATTTGGTGGATCCGGTTATGATATTGCATGCGCTCAATCTCTTGGGCCAATTTTATTTCAAAAAAAGAAATTAACACATAGCTGGGAAGCAACTGAGTTTAACCCTATCTTTAAAGATCGATTATATTTTGTTTATTTGAATAAGAAACAAAATACACGTGACGCTATTAATAATTACTATAATATTGAGCTTAAAGATAAAGGCGAAATTATAAAGCAACTAAATCATATTTGTGATCTTATGACGGAGTCCGTTGATCTGAATGACTTTGAAAATTTAGTATATGAACATGAAAATATTATTTCAAGTTCACTTCAACTTAAGAAGGTAAAAGATTTATATTTCTCTGATTATTGGGGAGCCGTTAAATCTCTTGGTGCCTGGGGTGGAGATTTTGCTTTAGTTACTTCTAATCGAACAGCAAAAGAGACTCAGGAATATTTTAGATTAAGAGGCTTTAAAACACTTTTAACATTTGATGAGTTGATTTCTCAAAGAAATACAAACTCTTATAGTGCAGACTTTATAAAGAACGATGACGATATCAGAGTTTAAAAAAAACTATATTAAAGTTTCTTCTCCTTCTAATATTGCTTTTGTAAAATATTGGGGAAAGTATGGTGATCAATTACCTATAAACCCTTCTATAAGTATGACTCTTAAAAATTGTGTTTCGATTTTTGAGATCGAATTTATTCCTCGTCAAAACTCGCTAATTCATAGCTTTGAATTTGAGGGTGCAAAGAATTTAAAGTTTCAAAATAGAATGGAAAAATTCTTAAAAAAAGTACAAAGAGAGTTTTCCTTTTTTTCAAAGTTTTCTATAAGCATTCAATGCCACAATACTTTTCCTCATTCTTCAGGTATTGCATCTTCTGCTTCAGCGATGAGTGCATTAGTCTTTGCTCTTGTGAGCTATGAATCCTTTACTTTTAAGAGTGTAGCGGATCTAAAGAAAGCAAGTCGTGTATCTAGACTCGCTTCAGGTAGCGCCTCTCGAAGTCTTTACCCTCACATTGTTCAATGGGGAAAGAACTTTTTAAAAGGATCATCAGATGAATATGCTATTGCAGTTTCTGATATACACGATTCTTTTTTAACATTGCAAGATTCTGTTCTAATAATCGATAATAAAGAAAAGAATTTTTCAAGTTCTTTTGGACATAGTTTAATGGATACCCATTTCTTTAAAGAATCTCGAGTTAAGCAGGCGAATTCCAATATGAGTGATATCTTAGATTCACTAAGAGTTGGTGACTTTAGCGTTTTTGGAAAAATATTAGAGAATGAAGCTCTTACTCTTCATGGACTTATGATGACCTCTGATCCCTCTGTCATTTTACTAAAACCAAATTCTTTACTGGCCATTGAAAGAGTAAGAGGTTTTCGAGAGAAAACTGGTCATCACCTATATTTTACTATAGATGCAGGTGCAAATATTCATTTACTTTATCCTGAAAGCTCGAAACAAGAAGTAGTTAGATTTATTGAGAATGAACTTAAGAGTCTTTGTGTTAATCAAAGAGTTATACACGATCAGATAGGGACTGGTCCTGAAGTATTAGAGAGTTCTTTTGATGACTAAGTTTCCGAGTAAAATTATTCTTTTCGGTGAATACGCAGTTATTAAAGGTGCTGATGCATTAATCCTTCCTTGTGAAAACTATAGTGGATATCTTGAAGTTACAAATTTAGAAGTTGATAAAAATTTGTGGAGTTTTTATGAGTCTTTAAATGAATCGATGATTTTAAAGTCTCAACTTGATTTGCAACAACTAAGATATGATATAAAAAATGGTTTACGTTTTGTTTCTAATATTCCTCAAGGTATGGGATTGGGAAGTAGTGGTGCATTGTGTTCAGCTGTTTTTCATAAGTATGCTTTTGATAATAAAACTGAATTTGAATTACTTAAAGAATACTTCTCTTTGATGGAGTCTCATTTTCATGGAAAATCATCAGGTGTCGATCCGCTAGTGTCTTTTGTAAAGGAGACTTTATATATTGATAGTGATAAAAAAACATCCATTGTAGAAAGGCCAAACCTTAAAGAGTTAGGTAAGTTTCATCTTTTAAATTCCAATATTCAAAGACAAACAGCTCCATTAGTGCATAGCTTTTTAAAAGACTTTTCAGACCCATCTTTGGCCGAGGAGTTAAAGAGTTTTATTAAGCTTTCAAATACTTGTATAGATAATCTATTTAAAAATGATAAGGTGAAGTTTAGACAAAATTTTAAGTTAATATCTGAATTTCAATTAAATTTCTTTAAAAATATGATTCCTAAAACTCTATTATCAACTTGGAAGCTCGGTCTTGAATCAGATGAATTTTATCTCAAGCTTTGCGGTGCTGGTGGAGGTGGCTTTTTCATTTGTTATTCCGAAGCAGCTACACCTCAACTAGATAATCTGTCATTAATTTCTTAAACTAGGATTGTCTTCATTTTTAACTAAGCTAAGTTTTACAGAATAGCTCATACTTTTAGCTTTCATTGATTCATTAGTATTGTTATTTTTCCAATCACCAGTGGAAAGAGTTGCTTTTGAAATTCTTTTTTCTAACTGATTTGCTTTTTCAAACTGTTCAATAAATGGACTTAGAATTCCTAGTTTAGTTTGTATTCTTGCAACAGGAGCTTGATTATAAATATTCTCAAGAAGTTCTTCTGTTACAAAGTTTTTCTCTTCTTTTTTATTGTAGGTATCTATTAAGAACCCTGTCTGTGTAAGTTGCTTCACTGTTAATTCTTTAGCGCTTAATAACCAGTTTCTGGCGTTCATTTGACCAACCATTGCTGTTAGAAGTCCCATGCCTCCTGCGCCAGGAGTTAAACCTAAGTTTGCATGGTTAAAATTGATTTTAACACCTTCATGTGCAATTCTGATATCCGCTCCAAGAGATAGTTCTGCACCAAGACTGCTTGCACCTTCCTTAAGATCGATGATTACAGTTTGTGGTAGGTGAGTCATCGCATGAACAATTTTTTGAAGTTTTTCATTTATTTTAATTATTTGATTTTCATTAAGTGCTTTTAGGTGATCTTTATCAAAACCTTGAGAGAACAACTGAGTTGAACTTGTAAGGAGTATTGATCTTATTTCAACTCTATTACTTGCCCAAGCAAATAATGATTCTAGTTCAAATAGCATTTCAAGATTTATTGCATTTTGATTCTCTTTTCTATTTAGTTCTACCTTAAGTGTTCTTGTTTGTTTTGTTAATGAGACATTTAGTGTTTGATAATTAAAAAGAGATTGCATTTTATTCCATCCTTGGATTAAGTTCTAATTTTATTATATTGAATTAAGCATCCTGCTCGCATCAATATTTATATTGTATAAATTAAGCTGTCTTAATGTCAAAGTGAATTAAGG
Source organism: uncultured Bacteriovoracaceae bacterium (assembly GCA_937923325.1). The sequence goes on along the minus strand of CAKZUQ010000011.1, from coordinate 58,215 downwards.
TATTGTAAGTATTTTGGTTACTTAACCAATCTAGTCGGTAAAGTTTTCTGTGTGGTTTTTGCTTTGATGTTGTGTTGATTCTGATTTTTTTAAAAGCCTCTGATTATTCTCAGAGGCCATATCGTTAAAATTATTTTTGTTAGTTACTTTGTCGTTGTAGGTCAGAGAGGCATGTTTTCTCTCCATTCATTGTTTTGACTTCACCAGTACATGTATTTTCGAATTCTCTTTGCTCACTTGAGCATACACTTTCTATGTTTGTTTCTACCTGGGTTGTTTGACTTGTATGAATCCAAGTTTCTTCTGTCCCACCGTTAACAACTCTAATTCTACCGCAGTTACTTCTCTGTTGTATTTGCTCTGTGGCGCACAGTGATGCAACATGTTCTGTATCCGGAAACCACTTTGTATCTGTACATTGTTCGATATCTGGAACTTCCTCTGAAAATGGTTGAATTAAGTAACCAAATAATACAGGTTCTTTAGCGCAAGTTATATATGTGTTACGCGTCCTTTTAAGAGAGCATCTCCCTTTTCTTTTACCTTTTGAACACCTTTTGCTTGATCCAAGTCTTGTATCATATGTCCATCCTTGTCCAAGTTTGCTTGAGCACCTTGAATCCATTTCTGAGTCACTAGGATATCGACAGTTACAGTAATAGTTTGTACTATTTCCGCTTGTGATTTCTTGCTTATCTGTTGCTGTCTGGTCTGCTACAATTGCTCCTGCTTCATTTTTGTAAAGTGGTACTCCAATTTGTTCAGGGAGTTTTTTAAATGGCTCCAGGACGATATTTGCTTTAGTTCTTGGGAGTAAGTTACATTTTTCAATCGTCTTGCTTAGTGGGCGAGTACATAGTGCTGTACATCCATTGCTTCGAAGTGGTGACGATTTTAAGTCTGGGTAGTTACTTGGACAGCCTGAAAAGTTTCTACAAAATCTACCTGTCGTTATTCTTCTTATCCATGAGTTTCTACCTGCTAAAATATACTTGTCTTCTGTTGAAATTGTTTCAAATACTCCTCCAACATCATTACAAGTTTGCCTTCTTGCTGTGTTTACAGCAGCTTCTAGTTGTGAATAGCATTTATCAACATTGCCATCTTTATCAAAAAGTGCAGATAGGTAAAATCTTTTCTTGATTGATCCCCCTCCTAACACATCTTTTCCTCTAGTGTTTGCTTTTCCAACTCTTTCGTTTCCTTCCTCGTCTAGAACTATCGCATCTTTAATGTCTCCTTTGAAAAAAGTAACAATAAGCTCTAGTTCAGATTTTTTAGTTGATGTTGTTGTGTTAGCAATATCTGCCTTGTAGTGTCTTAGTAATTCTATATCTTGGACACTTATATTTTTTGATCCTTGTACCGATTCATTTGACTCTATGATTGTTCTGTTTGATGAATCAACAATCTTTGATAAATTTACTGATGTACTAGTTCCCTTTGTTCCAGGGTCTTGTAATTTAACCTTATAAAGATTGTTCATACACCCTCTGTCATCCAAAAGTGTTCTTTCAATACGATTTTGAACCTGAAGTAAGTCAGTTGTAGTTTCGCTTGATTTGGTAAGTTGTCTGGTACTTTTTCCCATCTTTGAGACAGTTAATGCCATACCTGCAACTAGAGCGCCTGCGATCATCACATTAATCATAGACATACCGCTTTGTGATTGAAGCATTTTTTTCATATTTTTCCCCTATAAATCAGTTAATTTATTTTATGATATTTCAGAGTTTGACTAAAAGAAAGTGAGTAAATAAATCATAAAAACTAATGGTTTTAGTTAGTTATAGATATTCATTATTATTTTACATCTTATTTTGTGCCAATAATATAAGGAGTTTTATTGAGGAGGGGGGCTCTTAAGGTCTTTTATAATAAAAAGACCTTAATATTTAAGAGTTTGCTTCTAGAAATTTTTCAGCTTGCATAGCGGCCATGCATCCTGAGCCTGCTGCACTGATTGCCTGTCTGTAGTGAGAGTCTTGAACATCTCCACAAGCAAAAACACCATCAACATTTGTATCTGGATGTTTACCTTTTGTTATGATGAACCCGTGGTCATCAGTATCTATTTGACCGTTAAGGAAGTCAGTATTTGGTTTATGTCCAATACCCATGAATAGGCCATTTGTTTCTCTTTCAGTTTCTTTTCCGGTAACTGTGTCTTTAACTTTTATTGCGTAAACACCGGCATCATTTGCTAAAATTTCAGAAACTCCAGAGTTCCAAATGATATCAATTTTAGGATTATCAAATACTCTTTGCTGCATTGGTTTACTTGCTCTTAATTCATCTCTTCTATGAAGAATGTAAACTTGCTTTGCAAATTTAGATAGGAACATAGCTTCTTCCATTGCTGTATCACCACCACCAACAACGTGTACAATTTGGTCTCTATAGAAGAATCCATCACAGGTAGCACATGCACTTACACCTTTACCGATAAGTTCCATTTCATTTGGAAGTCCTAGGTATTTAGCACTAGCTCCTGTGGAGATGATAAGAGAGTTTGCAGAAAATTTATCACCGTTTTCACACTCTATAATGAAAGGTCTTTTTGATAAGTCGACATTTGTTACATGTGTCGAAAGAAATTGAGTTCCAAATCTTTCAGCCTGTTTCTTCATGTTTTCCATTAACGCTGGGCCCATGATTCCTTCTGGGAATCCAGGAAAGTTTTCAACGTCTGTAGTTGTTGTTAATTGTCCACCTGGTTCGTGACCTTGAATCATTAAAGGTTTTAAATCAGCTCTTGAAGCATAAATTGCAGCAGTATATCCAGCAGGGCCTGATCCAATGATTATTAATTCTCTGTTTTCCATCTTTTACTTATCCTCTGATTCTGAAGAAATTATAGCTTCATTTTGTTTTGCAATAACGCCAATTAATTTCTTAACGTCTTCTGGTCTATCATCGTCTTCAGGGTTCATTTCATAATAAGCTTTAACACTCATTAGATCATCTGGGTTATCGACTTTCTTAGTTAAAACAAACTCTTCTCCTGTTAAGTTACAAGAATATTTGTAAGTACGTTTTTCTTTTCTTCTTTTTGCCATTTTTAGCTCTTTTGTTAAGTTCTACTGTTTAATTATGCATAATATATGATCTTATTGTATCTATCAACTTTAACGCCTGGCGCGTAATGTTTTTTTATTAATTTGACGCATTTTGTTTTCAAACAAAATCAAATGGTTACAATAGTAGTATGATAAAAGTTTTAAGCGCTTTGCTTTTTCTATTTTGTGGCCATTTAGCTTTGGCCGTAAATATTGGGGATCACGTCGCAAAAGTTATTCAAATATCCAAATCAGGAAAGACTATAATTATAGATCGTGGAGAGAAAAACTCTTTTTATAAGGATGATATCGCTTATTTATTAGGTTCACAAAAGATTAATGATCGCTACGTTTATTATCCATCAATTAAAATGAAGCTAGTTAAAGAAGGTCAGAAAAAGTCGATTTGGTTAGTTATTGAACAGTTTAAGACTGAAGTAGCTTTAAATGAGAAGTACCTTTTTTTTACATTGAGTGATTTTTTAAAAGGTCGTTCACCTATAAAAGTTTCTAGAAAGAAAATACTAACTTCAAAGGAAAATCAAAAAGAAAACATTAAAGATTCGCTTTCTTTAAACGATCATAAGTTATCTAAGAAAAAAAATGATTTTACAACTGTACCTTTGGATATAAATATCGAACTTGATACTCATCATGACTTAAAGTTAGTTGATGTAGATAGAGAAGAACTTGTTCTAAATATTAAAAAAGGGAAACCTATTTATAAGAGCCCTTCAAATACGAAATATTTACACTCTAAGAGTATTGTTAAATTTGATAAAATGATCTATGCCTTTCTTAAAAATAGCAATTCCAAAAAAATAGTAGAGTTAGAAACTGATCAAATCTATTTAAGTTCTTCTCAAAAGTTAGAACGTTTTGAACAAAGAAAAGATGAAAACATTGAAAAATTATCTAAGCTTTATCTAGACAAAGGAGAGTCTTGGTCTGATGATTTAAGTGATGAAGACTTATCTCGATTATTATTTAGAGTTGGACAGTTAAAAGAAAGAGATAGAAGAAGTCATATTAGTGCTCAGCAGTTTTATGGGCAATTTTACCTTGGCCTATCTACTAAGACATCAACCTCTTTGAATCCTGATGCTGAAGTCGTAGATGGAAGTAATTTTGGACTTCTTATTTCTGCTGAATTGTTTGCTTTAAAAAACTTCCAAAATTTAAGAAGGCTAACTTTTGAAATAGAAGGTGGTTATACTAAATCTTTAATTGGTCTGGAAGATTATAATGCCTCTTTATCTGAATTGTCGGTTACTGGATTTTTGAACTGGTACCCTTTTAAGAATCCCGCATTACTACAATCTGGTCTTTGGTTTGTTAGTCTTGGTACAAAGGCAAGTTTCTTTAATGTCTTTGTGTCTCAATTACAAGAGAATGCCAAATATCAGTCAGTGACTTTTCCTAGTTTGAGATTGGGGATGAAATATAATTTTTCTCAAAGTTTTGCAGCTCGGATATATTATCAAGTAGAGTCTGTTTCGATGACTTATCAAAGTGGTTCTGATAGTTTTGAGTCTGAAAAGACATATAGTAATCCAAGTGCAGTTTTAGCTATAAGTAAGTTTTATTAAAGGATGAGTATGAAGTTTTTAGTTATTTTGTTTTTATTACCATTGTTAGCTTTTTCTTTAGAGGTAGATTCTAAGTTAACACTTAGAGTAGTTAAGGTATCAAGTTCACAAAAGACAATACTCATTAATCGTGGGGTTGAAGATGGACTTGTAAAAAATAATCATGCAAAGTTTTATGTCTCGACTGGTGTTGTCGCTAGGGGAGTTGTTGTTAAAGTTTCTCCAACTAGATCTGTATGGTCTCTTTATCGCATTGTTAATAACAACTATATAGTTAAAGACCAAGTCTTAAAGTTAAAAATTACAACAGAGCTAAAAGTAACAAAAGATGAAAGTAGAAGCCTTGTATCTGATGATCAATCTTTTGTTACTAATAGAAACCCAAGAGATTTGGGAATACCTTTGGCCGAAGGAGCAGATGATGTAAAAGGTCTAGAGGTTAGTGATTTGACTAAAGATGTTGAAGAACTTGAGTCAACAAATACAAGTAGAATAGTTCGTTCAAGTTCAAAACGTATAGAGCTAGGTGCATCAGGTACATATGAAGCAAATTCATCTGTAACGAGTAGTGAAAATACTGAGTTCTCGGGAGCAGATAATAAAGTTAATCTGAATCTTTTCTTGGAATACTATCTAAATTCTTTAGATGGTAAACTTGGTAACCTTTCTTTAAGATTTATTTACGGTTTAAACAATTCGAATACTATTTCATATGAAGGGACTACGACTAAAGAGGCTATTAATGAGTATGGAGGTGGGCTCAGTTACCATTTTAAATCTACAAAAGATGTTTCTATAATTAATCCTTTTTTAGATACTTCTTTTTTATTAGGTACTATTACCTCATCATATACTCCAGGAGAAGGAACTAGTGCTGCTACAGAAAATAATACAACTGGATCTAGTACGGCTCTTGGCTTTGGGGGTGGGATTAAGTATTTATCAAGTTTTGGTCTTGGTTTTAGAGTTAAATTAGAATACATATCTAGGTCGATAAAATTCGCTCAAGCCGTTGTTAATGCAAATGAATATACAAAATCACAGGCTGGGCCTAGATTTATGTTTGGAGCTTCCTACCGTTTCTAAGAGAGGACTTTCTTTACTACTTGCTGGGCCATGACTCTGCAAGTTGTATACTTTCCTCCAGTGATTACGTAAAAATCTTTCGAAGGATTAAGTATGACATGCTCTCGAGATGTTTTTGATGAGCTCTTTGATTGATCCTTAACTAATGGTCTTATTCCACTGTAGCTACTAATTATATCAGTTCTATTTAAATTTTCATTGGTCTTGAGGTATTCATTAACGTTTTTTAAGATGTATGAAACTTCATCTTTATCAGCTTCTAAGTCAAAATCCAGTTCATTATATGGTATTACTTTTTCTGTCGTTCCTATTAGAATCTTATCAAGATGATCTATAATAAAAATAATCCTATTGTCTTTTGTTTGTAAAACTATATTACTATCTATTTTTAGTGAATCCTTTTTTATCCATAAGTGTACTCCCTTAGATAGGAGCATTATGTTTTTCCAATCCTTATCAAAAACTTTCATTATCTTATCAGTAAATGGGCCACAAGCTACTATAATCTTTTTACAATTAAAGCTTCCATTGTTGGTTAATATTTCATAATGATCGTTATTCTTATTTATCGCAAGAACTTCGGTATTCTCATAAAAGGAAACCCCTTTGTCTTTTGCTTGTTGTGCGATTTCAATCGTAAATTGTTTATCATCTATTATTGCATCACTATATGCTGCTGCACCTTTAAGGCCTTCACTTTTTATCATTGGAAATTTATTAAGAAGTTCACTTTTGCTTAAGGAGGAATATCTGCTATTTTTGAAACCAGAAAGTAGATTATATAAAAAAACACCAAACTTCATAGCGATTAATGGCCATTTTGATTCTTTGTACACTGGTAGATAAAATACTGATTCTCTTGTAAGGTGTGGTTTCTCTTTTAGCCAGTAATTCTTTTCCTTTAACGCTTCAAAGACCAATTTAAAATCAAAGTTTTCTAGGTATCTTATACCTCCATGGAGCATCTTGGATGAGCTACTTGAGGTTTGAGATGAAATGGTTTTAGCTTCTAAGGTTATAATTTTATTATTACTACTTGAGAGTTCAAGAGCTATCGAACTTCCCACAATGCCTGCACCAATTATAATGATGTCAGCACTAGTTGTTTTCATTATTTTTCACTCACAAGAACTGTATTTGCTGTACAGATGAAGTTCGTTTGTCCTTCGATAGGATTATTTATAAGATTTATTGTTACTCCTAGAAGACCATTTACATTGAGCTTCTTTGCCTCATTTTTAAGTTCAAGCATCAGTTCTTCACTAGTCGTTTTGTATGTTGTCTCAAATAGATCACTTGTAAGCTCTTCGTTAGGTATTGACTTTGATTTAGAAATAATTCCTAGATTTTTTAAGACACTGTGATTTTCAAAACTACTTAGTGTCGTTATCTGAATATCTTCAAGTTTTATGTCACTTTCTTTGAAGGATTCAGTAATCTTTTTGTTAGATAGTATCGATTTTCTACTAATTAGTCCTTTATCTGATTTTTCAAACGTTGAATTCGCGTGAATCTCCTGACTTAGTCCCATCTTTAAATTTAAATCAAATCTTCTCATCTTATGACATAGTACTATTGCTGCATATTCACTCAGTCTAGGTATTAAAATTTGTCCTCGTTCAAGAGATGCACGAGCATCTTCATCATTATCTTCTTTGATGATTTGAAGTTCCTTTAAAATATCTAGTATTTCCAAAGAGTCTTCATGATATTTAATTTTAGATAAAATAACACTAAATGGTGGATTGCCTTCGATAGATAAATCCGTTGCAGTAATGACTTCAGCAAAATCTTTTACATCATTAAGAGATTCTGGCTCTTTGAAGTTTTTTGGCGCTGTAATTGGAGGTGGAGTAGTTGTTTTTGGCTCTTCTTTTTTTTCTTCAACGACCTCCGGAATATCTTCTGAGTTGGATAGATTATCAAGTGAGTGATCTGTATCTGTTAATATTTCCTCTTCATTCTTGTCTGTAGAATCTACCAAAACATCTTCTGATAGGTTCGTATCTGTAAAATCACTACTTTCAAAATTATTATCAGACTGAACATTCTCATCAAAGCTGTCGTTAGAAAAATTACTATCATTAAAAGTGTCATCTGAAAGTTCATTTTCTAAAAAATTGTCAGATATAAATTCATCTTCATCAGAACTATCAAATGTTTCATCTGGTGCTACGAAATCATCATTGATGAATTGATTATCATTATTATCATTATCAATTGAAAATTCTTGATCTTTACTGTTTAGTTCTTCATCAAAGTTATTTGAGAAAGTTTGTGTTTCTTCATCAAAGTCATTAAAAGATGTAGGTGAGCTTATATCTTCAATTTCATCATCAGATATATCCGATGATAGTTCTTCTGGTACTTGAATAAATGATGTTGAATCACCAAAGGATTCCTTCTCCATATCCATCATAGAATTAGACTCGTTATCATCTAGTAACGAAATTTCTTCATCTTCATTATGAATAAAGTCAGAAAGGTCTTCAATCCTTGTTAAGTCTTGAGACCCTTTGTTATCATCACTCAATATTAAGCTCCATGGCAGTGTTTAAATTTTTTACCTGATCCACATGGACATGGATCGTTTCTTCCAACCTTGTTCGCAGACCTTTTAAATGTTTGTGCTTCTTCTTTTCTTTCTTGAGCTTCTCTAGCTCTTTTGTGAGCTTCAAGTTGTGCTTCAAGCTCTGCTTGTTGAGCTCTTTTAATTTGTTCTATTTCTTCTTCTGTATATAGCCTTACAGAATAGATCCTTTCAACAATAGCTTTTCTAATTTCCTCTTTCATTTGTTCGTATAGGTGAAAAGCTTCTCTTTTGTACTCAACAAGAGGATCTTTTTGGCCATAACTTCTCAAGTTAATCCCTTCTTTAAGATTATCCATATTCAGTAAATGGTCTTTCCAAAATTGATCAAAAGTTGAAAGTAAAACCTCTCTGTATGTAAGTTTCACTTGTTCAGGCTCATATTCACTAAGTTTTTTTGTTAGAATTTCTTTGGCTTTTACTTTTATGTACTCTTCTAAATTACTATTGTAGTTATCTGAGCAATCGTTAACATTGAGTTCAAGATCTGTTGCAAAAACTGCTTGGAATCCACTGTTTATGTCAGCCCATGGCCATTCATTAAGAGGTGTTTTTCTATCTGGTTCATTTAAAGATACAAGTAGAGCAGAGACATCATCAATCATTTCGTCGACTAGTTGAACATTTCCTTCGTCATCTAAGATTTCTTTTCTTAATCTGTATATGACTTTCCTTTGTTCATTCATAACATCATCAAAGTCTAATAAATGTTTTCTAATATCAAAGTTATGGCCTTCAACTTTCTTTTGGGCTTTAGCGATAGCATTAGAGATCATTTTATGTTCTATTGGTTCATCTTCTTTCATCCCCATCTTTGTCATGAAATTTTTAATTCTGTCAGAACCAAAGATTCTCATCAAGTCATCTTCTAGGGATAAGAAGAACCTAGATGCTCCTGGGTCACCTTGTCTACCAGAACGACCTCTAAGTTGGTTATCAATTCTTCTAGACTCATGTCTTTCTGTTCCTATTATGTATAAACCACCTGCATCAAGAGTTTCTTGAGTCAGTTTTATGTCTGTTCCACGACCGGCCATGTTTGTTGCAATCGTTACTGATCCTGGTTGACCAGCATTAGTAACAATCTCTGCTTCTCTTTCGTGTTGTTTTGCATTTAAAACCTCATGCTTAACACCTAATTCAGATAAGAATTTAGAGATGATTTCCGAGCTATCAATTGTAATTGTTCCAACTAGAACAGGTTGTTTTTTTAAATTACATTCTTTGATAAGTTCAGCTACAGCTTTATACTTAGCTAGCTTAGTTCCATATATTAAATCAGCATGATCTTTACGGATAATAGGTAGATTTGTTGGTATAACAATAACTTCTAAGTTATATATCTTTTTAAATTCTTCTGCTTCAGTATCAGCAGTACCTGTCATACCAGCAAGTCTATTGTAAAGTTTGAAGTAGTTTTGAAATGTTATAGATGCAAGAGTTTGGTTTTCACTTTTTATTGGAACACCTTCTTTTGCTTCAATTGATTGGTGTAGACCATCAGACCATCTAGATCCTTCTTTTAAACGACCTGTAAATTCATCAACAATAATTACTTTTCCATCTTTAACTACATATTGGTTATCGATTGTGAATAAATGATGTGCTCTTAGAGCCTGATTACAGTGGTGTAACAAGGCCATATTTTCAACATCAAATAAGTTCTCAATACCAAGTAACTCTTGAAGCTTAATAACTCCTTCATCTGTAAGAACTGCAGTGTTTGATTTTTCATCAGTTGTAAAGTGAGTTTCTTTTTTAAGCTGTGGAATTAGTTTGTTCGCATAGATATATAAATCACTTTTACCTTCACTTGGTCCAGATATTAGAAGGGGAGTTCTGGCCTCATCAATTAAAATTGAGTCAACCTCATCTACAATACAAAAATTATGTGGTCTTTGAACGTATTCCTCAAGATCAAATTTCATATTATCTCTTAGGTAGTCAAAGGCGAACTCATTATTTGTACCGTAAGTTATGTCACACTTATATGCCTCTTTTCTTTGTTCATCATCCATATCATGAGTAATACATCCAACAGTTAGTCCTAGCCACTTATAAAGAACACCCATCTCTTCAGCATCTCTTGAGGCAAGGTAGTCATTTACTGTAACTAGATGAGCTCCTTTACCAGTTAATCCATGCATGTACATAGGTAGAGCTGCAGTTAGGGTCTTTCCCTCCCCAGTTTTCATTTCTGCAATTTTCCCTTGGCTCAAGACTAATCCACCAATTACCTGAACATCATAAGGAGTCATATTTAAAACTCTTTTTGCTGCTTCTCGAACTACTGCAAAAGCTTCTGGAAGAATTTCTTCCATTGATTTTCCACTGTTAAGTTGTTCTCTAAAATAAGGTGTTTTTGATTTAAGCTGCTCGTCTGATAGAGCAGAAATAGAATCGGCAAATGAGTTTATTTTGTTGAGTATTGGCTTTAAGACTTTAATATCTCTATCTTGCTTTGTTCCAAATACTGATTTCATTACTTTAGTTAACATTTATATATACTCCTAGTTGTTGTATTATTTTAAAATAAAATATAGTGGATCTACTGCAATACCATTAACTCTAACTTCGTAATGAAGATGTGGCCCGGTAGAGTACCCTGTATTTCCAATTTCTGCGATTAAGTTACCTCTTGATACCTTGTCGCCCTTTTTGACGTGTAACTTTTGCGAGTGAGCATATAAAGTTTCAATTCCATATCCATGATCAAGTTGAACAAATAGACCAAAGCCTGACTTTTCTCCAGAGTAAGTGACTATGGCATCGGCCGGTGCAATTATTGGAGTTCCATATCTTCCACCTATATCTAGTCCTTCATGCATTTTAAGTTTTCCAGATGTTGGAGATATTCTGGTTCCAAAGTAACTTGTTATCCACCCATTAGAAGGAAGTATGGTAGGTGTTGACTTTAAGATTGAGTCCTTATCTAGCAAATATTCATCTAGCTTGGTTATGTTCTTTTCTATTGATGAAGTTTTTTCTTTAATCTTTAGGTATTTGTAATCAAAACTGGCAAATACTTTTGAAAGTGATAGACTATTTTTTATTAAGTCAGACCACCTCTTGGTAATATCGTAGTTAGATTTAAAACCTAGATTACCAGCAATTTTTTTGTCATAAGTCTCTTTATAGTTTAGGTATAATGGGTCGTCTTTCATATTTTTAAAATTAAACTTATAAAGTACTTCTTGAGGAGCTTCTTTTTTTGAGTCATCTTTAATTGAATGAGAATGATCATCCATCATTTGCGACTGATTATCCTTTATTATAGGTCTCTGAGACTTTTCTATGTCTTCAAGTCCAGTTATGATCCTTAATTTTCTTTCGAATGTATTAATTCTGTTTAAATCATCACTAAGTGAATTAAGTTTCATCTGAAAAAGTTGTATTTGTTCTCTTAGTTGTCTATTTTCTAAACCCAAATGTTTATTTTCATGAATTTTGCCTAATATCTGTGAGTAATCGTAAGCAAAGATTGCAATCAGTGCAGAAAGAACAACAACAATAAGGGCCATTGATTTAAAAAGAAAACCAGGAATTTTGAATGATTTGATTTCCTTATTTCTTTCAGGAACTATCATTACTGTATAGTGCTTATCCAAATTTGATCTCACAGGTTATTTAATTTACATAGTATTTTAAGGTCAATATTGCGTATTTGCAATGATTGCAATAAGTTATTGGCAATAAATTATAATCACCGAGATGTTGTCTTGGCCTCCATTGGCATTTGCTTGGTCAATAAGATTTTGGTTAAGCTTGTTAAAAGTATCTTGAGTTAAAGACTCGGACTCTTTTATATTCTTTTCAATAATAAATCTCATGTCTTCATCGCTCACTTTTCCATGAAGTCCATCAGAGCATAATAAAAATAAATCATTCTTTGCAATCGTGTATTTGAAAGTATCTACTTCTACTTTCTCTTCAAATCCTACAGTCCTTGTAAGTATGTTCTTTTGTGGATCCTTATTTGCTTGCTCTCTATTATAGATACCTACATTAAGCTTTTCTTGAACAAGAGAGTGATCTTTTGTTAGTTGAAATATCTGATTGTTTTTATAGAGATAAGCTCTTGAATCTCCAACATTTCCAATCATTATTTCACCTTCTTCAATAAAAGCACAGGTTATGGTTGTTCCCATTCCTTTTAGTTGTTCATTTTTTGACCCATGATCAAAAATTGCTTGATTAATTTTTTTTATTGCATACTCAACATGATTATTATTTTCAAGGGCTATCGATTCTTCGATTGTTGTTGGAAAATGCTCTTTGCATATTCCAGAAGCAATGTCACCACCGTTGTGACCTCCCATGCCATCTGCAAGAGCAAACGCAGCTCTTTTTGGGTATAGACAGATAGAGTCTTGATTTGTTTTTCTTTTCATTCCAATATCTGTAAGTCCTGCTGATATTAAAGGCATTTTAAATTCTCCAAATTACTATTTTATACAATTATATAGAAAATTGTATTATTAACAAATTGGAAGTTTTATCCTTTGATTCTCACGATTTAGCTTTGTATATTGATTTTAAATTTGTCCTAAGGTTTAGCTCTGAGATAACCGACAAGATAACTATATAATTAATTCAAGTATCAAAGTGACACTTTTGAGAAATCTTAAAAAAAACTGTAGTTCAATCTCGAACTCAGGTTATAATGTATAAGATAACTCTAAGTGCCAATTGGTAAAGGACTAGAAGATGAGTATTGATATACATAAATTCATTAAAGAAAATTTTTCAGCACAAGACTTTTCACATTTAAATTGGAGTGGAAATCTTCAAGATTATATCGATTTAGTGACTAGTAATCCTTACATCGCCAGAAATTCATTTCAAAGAGTTCATGATATGATTATGTCCTTTGGAACTTCAACTTACACTGAATACAAAAAAGAAATAACTCGATATCATTTTTTTGATGACCCTTTGAATGATGGTAAAGATGCTATCTTTGGTACTGACGTTCATTTGATGAAGTTTGTGAATTTCTTTAAATCTGCTGCTCGTGGATACGGTACTGAAAAAAGGGTTTTATTACTTCATGGTCCAGTAGGGTCTGCTAAATCTTCAATTTCCAGACTTCTTAAAAAAGGTTTAGAGCATTATTCAAGAACCGATGAAGGTGCAATGTATACCTATGAGTGGTTTGATGAAGAAAAGACTGAAATTCTAGGTGGAGATAACGTATTTCCAAGCCCTATGCATGAGGATCCATTAAAGTTAATACCTATGGAAGTAAGAACAAAATTACTTGCTGATTTGAATGACTCTGTAGATAGTGAATATAAATTAAAAATTAAAGGTGAAGTAAATCCAGCTTGTAGATATATTTTAAATGAATATATGAAAAAATATGATGGAGACTGGAATAAGGTGATGAGTCATATAAGAGTTAAAAGACTAATTCTTTCTGAGAAAGATAGGGTTGGTATAGGTACTTTTCAGCCTAAAGATGAAAAGAATCAAGATTCAACGGAATTAACAGGAGACATTAATTATAGGAAAATTGCTTTGTATGGTTCTGATTCTGATCCAAGAGCATTTAATTTTGATGGAGAATTCAATATTTCAAACAGAGGTATTGTTGAATTTATAGAGATGTTAAAACTTGATGTTGCTTTCTTGTACGACTTACTTGGAGCTTCTCAAGAGCAATCTATAAAACCGAAAAAATTTGCTCAGACAGATATTGATGAAGTTATATTAGGTCATACCAATGAACCTGAATTTCGAAAGCTTCAATCTAATGAGTTTATGGAGGCATTGCGAGATAGAACAGTAAAAATTGATGTTCCTTACATTACAAGGCTAGATCAAGAGGTCAAAATTTATCAAAAAGACTTCAACTCTGAGACAATTCCGCATATGAATATTGCTCCTCACACTCTTGAAATGGCCAGTATGTGGGCAATACTAACTAGGCTTGAGGAGCCAAAAAAAGCAGATTTAACAAAGCTTCAAAAACTTAAACTTTATAATGGAAAGACCCTTCCTGGTTATAATGAAGACAATGTAAAAGAGCTTAGAAAAGAGGCTGTAAGAGAGGGATTAGACGGGATATCTCCAAGATATATTCAAGATAAAATTTCTAATGCATTAGTAAAAAATGCAGACTGTGGTTGCCTGAATCCTTTTATGATTTTTAATGAATTGGAATCTGGTCTTAAGCATCATACACTAATCAGTTCACCGGATGTTATTGATCATTACAAAGAAATGCTTGCAGTTACAAGACAAGAGTATGAAGACATTGTGAAGAATGATGTTCAAAAGGCTATTAGTGTTGACGAGGGAGCAATTCAAACTCTATGCACCAATTATATTGATAATGTTAAAGCCTATACTCAAAAAGAAAAAATTAGAAATAAATATTCTGGAAAACTAGAAGGATCTGATGAAAGGTTTATGAGGTCTATAGAAGAGAAAATTGATATTCCTGAATCAAGAAAAGACGACTTTAGACGTGAAATTATGAACTATATTGGTGCTCTTGCAATTGAAGGAAAGCAATTTGATTACAAAATGAATGAAAGACTTCATAGGGCACTTGAGCTTAAGTTGTTTGAAGATCAAAAAGATAGCATTAAACTTACAACTATTATTTCGAATGTTGTTGATAAGCAAACACAGGAAAAAATTGATGTTGTTAAATCTAGGCTAATTAAAAACTTCGGTTACTGTGAGGTTTCCGCAACTGATGCTCTAAACTTTGTTGCAAGTATTTTTGCAAAAGGTGATTCGATTAAATCATAATTTAGTGAGGAGAGTTAATTTTGGATCATCCAATAAAAAGAGACCATTCACGGTTTAAAAAAATTGTAAAAGGTAAGATTAGGGATAATCTTAGAAAGTATATCTCTACAGGAGAACAAATTATCCCTAAAGGTGGGGACAAATTTACTGTTCCTATGCCTAGTATTGATATCCCACGCTTTAAGTTTGGTGGAGAGTCCCAAGGTGGAGCAGGTCAAGGAAGTGGAGAAAAAGGTGACCCTGTAGATGGCCAAGCTTCTGAAGACGGTCAACCTGGAGAAGGTGAGGCTGGAGATAATGAAGGAAAAAAAGAACTTGAAGTTGAAATGGAGATGGAAGAATTAGCCTCTATTTTAGCTGAAGAACTTGAGCTCCCAAATATTGAACCTAAAGGAAAGAAACAACTATCTAGCACTGTTGATAAGTATACATCAATTGGTACTGTTGGGCCTGACTCGCTTAAACACTTAAAAAGAACATATAAAAATGCTCTTCGAAGACAAATGACTATGGGGACTTATGACCCTAGTAATCCCAGAGTTGTACCAATTAGAGCAGACTATCGATATAGAGCTGCAGATACAAAAATTTCCATGCAAAATAGTGCTGTTGTCATTTATATGATGGATGTTTCTGGGTCAATGGGAGATGAGCAAAAAGAAATTGTTCGTACCGAATCTTTTTGGATTAACTTATGGCTTAAGAGCCAATACAAAGATATTGAAGTTCGATATATTATTCATGATGCTTCTGCTAAAGAAGTTGAAGAGGAAGAGTTTTTTAGAACAAAAGAAAGTGGTGGAACATTAATATCTTCCGCATTTAAACTTTGTAAACATATTATTGAAACTGATTACAATCCTGACGAATGGAATATTTATCCATTTCATTTTAGTGATGGAGATAATTGGTCTGGAGACGACACAAAGCTTTGTCTACAGTTATTAGACGAGTTTCTTTTACCAAATTCAAATATGTTCTGTTATGGACAAGTTGAAAGTCGCTATGGATCGGGACAGTTTTATAAAGATCTCGCCCAAAAGTATGGTGAAAACAATGATGATGTCATTCTGAGTAAAATAGCTAATAAAGAAGGAATCCTGGATTCTATTAAAGATTTTCTAGGAAAAGGTAAA
Source organism: uncultured Bacteriovoracaceae bacterium (assembly GCA_937923325.1). The sequence continues at coordinate 41,993 of CAKZUQ010000011.1, read as the reverse complement.
TAATGAATAGATCAAAACCAATTAGTGGCAAGCTACTTGAATTACAAAGAGAGATTCAAGGTTATGCAGATGAATTCGGTTTAGATTATTTCCCACAGATATTTGAGATGTGTGATTACGACACAATCAACATCCTTGCTGCTCAGGGAGGTTTTCCAAAAAGATATCCTCATTGGAAATTTGGAATGGATTATGATCAAATGTCTAAAGGCTATAGATTTGGCTTACAAAAAATTTATGAAATGGTTATTAACTCAGACCCTTGTTATGCCTACCTTTTAGAGGTTAATAATTGGTTGGATCAAAAGTTAGTTATGGCACATGTCTATGGCCATAATGATTTCTTTAAAAATAATATGTGGTTTGGTGGTACAAATAGAAAAATGATGGATGTTATGGCCAATAATGGAACTAAAATCCGACGTTATATGGATAAGTACGGAGTTGATCAGGTTGAATCTTTTATTGATAAAGTTTTATCATTAGAAAATTTAATAGATATCAATCATTTATTTGAAACTAAAGAAATAATCCAAAGTAGAGAAGATAAAGAATTAGAAGCCCAAATACAAAGAAATAACAATGGTTACGATTTTGACGACAGATCTGAAGCTTTAAAATCTTTTATGCGAAAACGTAAAGAAACAGATGTAAAAGTTGTTCAGCAAGAAGTTCAAGAATTAGTTGCAAAAGAGAGTACTGATTGGAGTGGACATCGAGATATATTAAGATTTCTAATTGCTGAGGCTCCTGTTGAAGAGTGGCAAGCAGATATAATAGGGTGCTTAAGAGAAGAAGCCTATTACTTTTTACCTCAAAGAATGACGAAGATTATGAATGAGGGATGGGCCAGTTATTGGCATTCAAAAATTCTAACTACAAAAGCAATGGACTCAAGTGAATTTATCGATTTTGCAGCTATTCACTCTGGTGTTATGGCAATGTCCAAACAAAATATCAACCCTTATAAGATAGGTATCGAGCTGATGCGTGATATCGAACATAGGTGGGATACAGGGAAATTCGGTAAAGAGTATAATGAATGTACTAATATGGAAGAAAAAGAAAACTGGAAAATGGACACAAATTTAGGGCGTCAAAAAATATTTGATGTTAGAAAATCACATAATGACATTACCTTCCTCGATGAATTTTTGACTCCAGAGTTTTGTAATAGACAACAGGTTTTTACTTATAAATATAATCCTCGATCAAAAAGAATGGAGATTGACTCAAGAGACTTTTTGGCAATAAAGCAAAAGATGTTAACACAGTTAACAAACTTTGGTTCACCCGTTATTGAAGTTGCTGATTCTAACTTCAAAAATGCTAAGGAGCTACTTTTAAAACATGTACATGGTGGTGTTGACCTAGATGCCGAGTTTGCTCATCAAACAATGAAGAATCTTCATGCAATATGGAAAAGGCCTATAAACCTTTCGACCACTTATGAAGAAAAAGAAGTTGTATTTAGATTTGATGGGAAGGTTTTTTCAGCTAATTCTTAATATTGCAAACTTGTACTTTTAATACTGTTAATAACGTATTGATCATAAATTTCTTTTAGTTGATTTGTTACATCTTGAGATGGAAAATCGATATAGCTACTTTCGTTTAGGTAAATTCTTTTAACTGGCATCACACCTCTTGTGGATGATGTTATAAACATCTCTTGAGACGAATTCAAGTCTTCTGGCAATAAAATTTCATCTAAGATTTGATATTCATTTAGTTTTTTGAAACTTAGTATTTTTGCTCTTGTAATCCCAAGAAGTAGACCACTTCCTTTTTTAGGTGTTATTATTTTATTATCTTTTATTAGCCAAAGATTAAACGATGTCCCTTCAGTCAGTTGACCTTCTGAGTTTACCATCACTGAATCATAAATTCCTTTTGCCTTTGCTTCATCTATTGCCATTACACTATTTAAGTAGTTCCCAGATTTGGCATTCGGATCTGTTGATTTGGACGAGTTTCTGTGTACAGAACTTAATAAAAGTTCAATGCCATCTGAATACATTTTGTGTGAGTATACTGGTTTTGGTTTTACAATTATGATTAAATTATTATGTGTGGCTATGTTAGGGTTTAAATTAATCTCTGAGCAGCCTCTGGTAATTATTACTCTGAAATATGCATCTGATATATTTGAAATTCTTAATGTTTCTAAAACCTGCTTAGTGATTTCTTCTTCTGTATAGTCTAGTTCAATATTGAGTAGTCTCGCTGAGTTTAAAAGCCTTTGAAGATGTTCTGGCCAAAAGAGTAGAGCTCTATCCTTTGTGTAGCTGACCTCATATATCGAGTCTCCAAATAAAAAGCCTCTGTCAAATACTGAAATTTGAGCGTCCTCATCTTTTACTATCTTACCATTAATATTAATTGTTGTATTTCTATAGTAGTCTTTCATAGCTTAAATTTATTCTATTCTAAGTGCATTTGCAAAGTTAAATATAGCCCTGTTGCTTATCTAGTAATTCAAGATTTCTCTGATTTATAATTTCTCTATCCTTTATTGGATCTTCTACCTTTTGACTTTTATACTTCTCAATTAGATCTGACCTTTTTATTTTTTTTGAATTTGCAATTATTTTTGAAAAATTATCCCAGTAAGATAAATGAAATTGATATAAACAGCTTAATCCATCATTTTGTATGCATGCTTTCTCTATGAAGCGCTTTGCTCTACTGTTTCTTTTTAAACTCAAAAAATTGTAAGATACTAATAAATTTATATTTTTTGAATCATAGTTTTTACTTTTGTTTTTAATTTCATATAACAAAATATTGTTTGAATCTTTATATTTTCCTTTTTGAATTAATACAGCTGCTTGGAAGAATCTATTATTGCTACTAACTGGCTGAATGTTTGAACTATATATTAGTGCATCATCCCACTGTTTATAAAGCCACGAAAGAGGGACTAGTCTTTTCAAAGCATTCTGAGATGTGTTTTTCTTTTTAAACGCCATTTTAAATTGTGCATATGCCATTTCATTTTTATTTTGTAGTAAGAGAAGATTTCCTTTAACGTTCAAAAGATTACCGGTTTTTATATCTTTCAAAAATTCATAAGCTTTAATGATTTCGCCTTGCTTATAGTAGCTAAATGCAATTAACTCTCTTATTTCTAAATCTGCTAAAGTCTTTGTACTGATATGACTAAGATACTTTAATATCTCTCCTTGTTGATTAAGGTAGATGGCCAGTTTTAAAATTAACCTTAAAGAGTCAACCTCAGCTCGCTTGAAAGTTTCCCTTATAAAGCTAGGTTTGAAATTCTTGTTGTTTACAAAACTGTCTAGCCATATATTAGTGCTTTTAGATCGAAGATATGTTGTTTTGAAGCATTTTTTCCACTCTTTTCTAGCAAGTTCAAACTTTCTAAGAGCAAGATAACTAAATGTCTTTATTGAGCATATTTTTTGATAGTTTTTTGTTAAGTTAAAAGTTTTATGTTTTAGAGTATCGATTACATCAATATATTTTGAATCTACAAAAAGTGATAAGGCCTTATATCGGTACTGGACACCTTGAGAAAATCCATTCGTATACTTTGCTTGAGCTAGTAGTTCATTCGCTTTATAAGTATTTCCTCTAATAATTTCAAATTTAATTTTTGCCAGTTTTTCTTTTAAAAGTACGTTGTTATAATACTCAAGTTCTTTACTTTCTTGCCTCTTTGCTAAGTCAGACTTCAAGTATTCTTTACTTGACTCTTTAGAGAGAGATTGCAAAGAGATTAAAAGGATCAAGAATATTTGCGGTAAAATGTAATTCATTACTTTATTTATCGGTATTTCGCTCCGATAAGTTTATATCAAGATATGAAATACTTATTGTTTATAACATTCTTATTTAATAATGCCTTTGCCAGTAAGTCATCTAAGGATATGCTAGATTATGCTTTTTATAATCAAAGTGAACTTTTAGATATCCAATGTGAGAAAATTAAGGTTAGACCTAAATATGAGACTGAATATAAAGCTAAGCTTGCCAAAGATAGCATTGTTGGTACTTTACAATTGTTGGGGCTTGAAAGAACAATTATTGCTATTAGTGAGTATGCAAAACTTTTTGAATACTCTAAAGGTGAATTTAAACTCTTATATACTAACTTAATTAACAATGAATGTTCAAAAAATCTATCAGTCCTTAGTCAAAAAGGCCTTCATTCATTATTTAATAAGTCTTTTGAAAAGGATAATTCTAGTATAATACCTAGTTTTAGAAATTCTTTAGATTTTCAAGAGAGTGTGAAAGCTATTCTTCAAAGTAAAGAAACTAAGTTAAATGAATTTAAAAATACCGTTGAAAACTTTAGAGCCTTTTGTTCCTGGAGTCACTTAGAATCGAGCTATCGTTTGCTTGCACCGTATTTATCTAACCCTTATATTATGACTGACGTATTTAATAATATTCTACAAGTTAAGCCCTCATGGAATCACGAGACAAACGAAGTAATTATTGTTCCTGATCAAAAAACAAAAAGAGTTGTCTGTAAAGATTCTTTATGTCGAAAAGCAACTAACCGAAGTTTTGTCGTTAATTTCCCTCGTATGGTTGGAGCTGTTTCTTTAAAAGATGACTTGGAATCTTTATATTGTGAAGAGTTTAGACATAAAGTATTAGAAAAAACTAAATCTAAAAAAATAAACTCACTAATTAAGAGTAAAAGCGAGATTCAAGTGAAAAGTGAAGTAATGAGTTACTTATCACTCGTTACCCAAAGACCTGATATTTTAAATGGTGTTAACTTTACAGGAGAATTGTTAAACCTCTATATTGAAAATATTTCTTCTTATTGGGATAAAAAGGCAAGTGATGAATTAGATCAAAATTCATATTCTCTTTCTTATGAAGAGTCATTGAACGTTGACCTTATTCCTATGACAAACGAGAAAAAACAATCAGGCCAAAAATTATCTCTTTTATTTCGATATACAGTTGGTGAATTTGATCGCATGTTTGATAGCTTAGATAAAGTTGATGCTCATTTTAATTTAGAATTTGATAGTTCTTATATCTCTTGGTTTAGACAAAGGTATATCTTCTTGAAAAATAGAAGTAAGTACGCTCAAATAGCTAGTATCAAAAAAAATCTTAAAGATAGAGTTGATATTATTCTAAGTAAAAAAAGTACATTCTTTTTAACTAATTTATGGAATGAAAGTATGAGCGACATTATTGTTGAAGAGCTTAGTAGTCAAATTCTTTATTCTAAAATAAAAATAGATAAAACTAAAAATTTTAAGTTGCAAGTTCCACTAAAAATGGAATTTGGAGTCTTCGCTTTGAAATATTTTAGAAATAAATACAAGGCAAATTTTATAAAAGAATCCATATTTAAAAAAAAATAGTTAATATCTTAATGTGAATATGCTATAAGCTACCTATGACAAATGAAAATGATAAGAACTTAAAAACCGTTGATGAACAATTGAAGATTATTTCAAATATTGGTTCTAAAGAATTAATAGTTTCTAGTCAATCATTAGCTACCGAAGATCCTCTTAAGTTATATATTAAAGAAATTTCTAAATATAAACTACTATCAAAAGATGAAGAAAAAGAACTTGTAAACCTTTTGGTTGAAACAGGTGATATTGAAGTTGCGAAAAAATTAGTTTACGCGAATTTAAGATTAGTTGTAAAAATTGCCATGGAGTATAAGAGCGCTTACAAAAATATAATGGATTTAATCCAAGAAGGTAATATTGGCTTGATGAAGGCTGTATCAAAATATAATCCCGAAAAAGGAGCTAAGCTTTCTTATTATGCAAGTTGGTGGATTAAGTCTTATATCCTTAAATTCATTCTAGATAACTTTAGGTTAATTAAAATAGGTACTACAGCAGAGCAAAAAAAACTTTTTTACAACTTGGTTCGCGAGAAGGAAAAATTGGAAAATCAGGGGATAACGCCAAGTTCAAAACTCCTTTCAGAGTCTTTAGGTGTATCTGAAAAGTCTGTAGTAGAGATGGATCATAGATTAAGTAGCTCAGGTGCTGAGATGAGTTTTGATACACCAATTGGTACTGATGGGCAGCAAGCCACTTTAGCTTCTTTGTTGGAAGCTGCGGATACTCCTGTTGACGATCAACTGGCCAGTATGGAGAGTATTGAGCTTTTACAAGATAATCTGAAAGACTTTTTGGTCGATCTTAAAGATCGGGATAGAGAAATTTTTAAGAAACGGCTTCTTAGCGAGGTTCCACCCAGTCTTCAGTCTATTGCTGATGATTATGGCGTATCTAGAGAGAGAATCAGGCAGATTGAGGCTAGATTATTGGATAAATTAAAGGTTTACATGTCTGATATAATCAGTTAAATACATTGCATCATAATTTTAATTCATATCTTGGTTTAGATATAAAATTTAATCTAGGAATGAATGGTATAGGAGAATAAAATGATTTCAAAAGCAGAAAAAGCAGAATTAGTAACAAAGTTTGGTGGTAAAGAAGGGAACACTGGAACTCCAGAAGTTCAAGTTGCTATCATGACAGCTAGAATTAAAAACTTAACAAGCCACTTTGCTGATCACAAATTAGATCACCACTCAAAAAGAGGTCTAATGAAATTAATTGGAAAGAGAAGAAGATTATTAAAGTATATTGGATCTAAGTCTCAAGACAGATACCAAACTTTAATTTCTGAGCTTGGATTAAGAAAGTAATTTAAATTCAAATTGAATAAAATCAAAAGGTCTCTAAATATTAGAGGCCTTTTTTTTATATTTAATAAACTTGATAAGAATAATTCTTTGTTGTGGAGTTACCTATAAAGTCTTCAACAGTAACTGAAATATTGTGAATTCCCTTTTTGAGTTTGAAGTATTTAGTTGCTTTTGGCTCATTGATGTCAAAATTTAAATTTATATAAAACTTCCTACAAGTATAGTTGCCACAAGTTCCTTTTAGATAGAATTGATTTATGTATGTTAAGTCACTTTTAGGATCAGGTAACTTATCAAATCTCCAAACAACTCTTTCGGCTTTGTTGTCTAGTGTGTATTTGATTAAGTATGGAGTGAGTAAAAAGTCCTTATGTAAAACAGTATCATAGGCTTCAATGTATAAACCGTGAGCTCCTCGGACTTTGTCTGTTTTTATCGGTTTTAGGTTTTTAAATAACCCAATTTTTTTTATTACGGGCTCTGAAATATCGAGTAATTTAGGGAGCATAGTAAATGGATTTATGTAATGTCCATTTCCATCAACAATTAATAAATGAATATGATGAAACACTTCTCGGTATGAGCTAACTGGCCAAGTTACAACCTTTCCAATGAATTCACCTTGTTTTACTTTGGTTCCGTTTTTTAATTTTTTATAGATATCTTTTGAAATAGTATTCTTATCAACATGGTGATATTTCCAAACGAAGCCATAGTCATCTAAAATTGCAACTTCCCAATAGAGATCACTTCTTCCATACTTCTCAATATTTACTACTTTTCCGTCGACTGAAGAAAAGACGTTTTCTAAGGCTGCGCCACGAATATCTAATCCATCATGCCAATAGGGACTGCCATAGTTTTGATATGATTGCATGGAGTTACCAATGGATAAAGCTTTATAAGGCCAAATAGAATTATTGATTGTTTCTAGCGAGTAGTCTTTGGCCCAAGCATATTTATCAGCTTTTGTTGTTGTTGGTTTGCAGTGAGGATGGCTTTTTGCTGCAAAAAGGAATGAGGAACTGAAGACCAGAAAGATATAAATTATTTTTTTCATTGATCAAAACGTTACTAAAAGCATCTAGGTAATGCAATTCGAACTTTAATGCTTTTGCTTAGTGTAGATCGATATATGTTCTTATGTCTGAATCCTTTGTAATTCATACATCAAGTAGGACAAAACCTCTTAGCTCTTCATAGCCGATCCATGTAGCGTACTTTTGATTTGAGTGAAAGTCTTCAGTGTTTGTGCCATGCGTTCTTCGCTTTTTCTGTGATTTGAGATTTATAGCTCAAATCTAAGCTACTGCATGATTTCTTTCCAAATGACTAAGGAGATAACGATTTTTTTGTTTTAAAAGAAGGATTAATTAACTATACTACTGTAATTACTAACATAAGCACTACGATAGGTAGGTAAGTGATTTATTTTAAAGGATATAGAGCTTCAAAAGCTTGAAACTATTGAGTTGTTTGGGACTCTATATCTTTTTAAATGATCAAGTCTACCTTGAGCCAGTGTTAATACAATGGAGATCTTATAATGATCAACAACAAAAAAGAGTTTAAATTTAACTATGGTGAAAAAGAAGTAATCATCGAAACTGGAAGACTTGCTAAGCAAGCTGATGGTGCAGTAATGGTAACAAGTGGTGAGACACAGGTTTTAGTTACAGTTTGTTCTGCAACTGATGTAAAAGATGGACAAGATTTCTTTCCTTTAATGGTAGATTACAAAGAGAAGTTTTCTGCAGCTGGAAAGTTTCTAGGTGGATTTATGAAAAGAGAAGGAAGACCTTCTAATTCAGAAATCCTTCTTATGAGAATGATTGACAGACCTTTAAGACCTTTATTTCCTGAAGGGTATATGGCCGAAACTATTATTATGGCCCAAGTTCTTTCATATGATGGAGAAACAGATCCAGAAGTTCTAGCAGGACTAGGTACTTCTGCTGCTTTAGCTGTATCTGATATTCCATTTGCGGGACCAATTGGTTTTTGTAAAGTTGGAAAAATTGATGGGAAACTTACTTTAAATCCAACAGTTGGAGCTTGGGAAAACTCTGAAATAGAGTTAGTTCTAGCAGCATCTAAAGATGCTATTTTAATGGTTGAAGGTGAAGCTAACGAAGTATCTGAAGAAGATATGATGGAAGCTTTAATGTTTGGTCATAAAAGTATCAAAGAGTTCTGTACTGTTTTAGATACAATGAAAAAAGAATGTGGAAAAGAAGCTAGAGAGTGGGAAACACTTGTAGCTAATGATCAGTTAATAAAAAAAGTAACAGCAGACTTTTCAAACGATGCCAGAGAAATTTTAACGATTACTGATAAGCAGTTAAGAAGTAAGGCCATCAAAACTTTTACTAAAAAAGTTAAAGCTGACATCAAAGAAAACTTTGAAGCTTATGGTTTAGAAGATGCATCAAATGCTGGAGCTGAAGCCTATAAAGGTGTAGATGACTTACTATACACTATGATGAGAGGGGATATCCTAAACGACGGTAAGAGAATTGCTGGTAGAGGATTAACTGAAGTTAGAGCAATAGAGACTGAAACTTCTGTACTTAAGAAACCACATGGTTCTTCATTGTTTACTAGAGGTGAAACTCAAGTTCTTGCTACTGTAACTTTAGGTGGTAAAGAAGGTGAGCAAATGTCTGACAGTATTCATGGTGTAAGCTATGATAACTTTTACTTACATTACACTTTTGCTCCTTACTCTGTTGGTGAAGCTAGAGGGTATAGAGGTGTTGGTAGACGTGAAGTTGGTCATGGAAACTTAGCAGAAAGAGCTATTAGAAAAATGATGCCAACTGAAGATTTTCCATACACAGTAAGAGTTACTTGTGAAGTAACTGAATCAAATGGTTCAAGTTCTATGGGATCTGTATGTTCTGGTTCTATGGCATTAATGGACGCTGGTGTGCCTCTTAAAAAACCAGTTGCTGGTGTAGCAATGGGATTAATTAAAGAAGGTGAAAAATTCACTATTCTTACAGATATTTTAGGTGATGAAGATCACTTAGGTGATATGGACTTTAAAGTAGCTGGTACTACAGATGGTATTACAGCTATTCAGATGGACATCAAAATTACTGGTATCACAGAAGAGATCTTCACTAAAGCAATGGCACAGGCCAAAGAAGGAAGACTTCATATTCTTGGAGAAATGGCTAAGACTATTTCAACAACAAGACCTAAGTTCAAAGATGGTGTACCTCAAATTAAATCAACTCATATTCCAAAAGATAAAATTGGAGCTTTAATTGGTCCAGGTGGAAAAAACATTAAAGCTATTCAAGAAGCTCATGAAGTGACAATTGAGATTACTGAAGAAGGTGAAGTTAAAATTTTAGGAACTGACGTTGCTAAACTTGATGAAGTTATCACATTAGTTGACATGCAAATTAATGGTCCAAAAATTGATTCTGTTTACGATGCAAAAGTTGTAACTATTAAAGAATATGGTGCATTTGTTGATATCGCTGCTGGAATCTCTGGATTAGTTCACGTTTCAGAAATTGCTGATGAAAGAGTAAAAGACGTTAACGATTATGTTTCTGAAGGTGACACTATAAAAGTAAAAGTTTTAGAGGTCGATAGATTTGGAAAAATCAAATTATCTGCTAAAGCTGTAGAGTCTATTAAGAATAAAAACGCATAAATATTGTTGTAATTAATAAAAAGGCCGAAAGATTACTCTTTTGGTCTTTTTTATTTTATAGGTTTAAAGTATGTCCATAGTAAAAATAAAAAAATTAAATCATTTTGATGAGTCGCTACCTCTTCCAACTTATGAGACTAAAGATGCTGCAGGTGCAGATATTAGAGCATCGTTTGAAAACAAAGGTTCGTTTACTATTAAAGCGAAAGAAAGAGTTTTACTACCTACTGGCCTTAGTTTTGAAATTTCTCCTGGATTTGAGGTTCAAGTACGTCCAAGATCTGGTCTCTCTTTAAAGACAGACCTTTTAGTCGTTAACGCTCCTGGAACTATTGATGCTGATTATAGAGGAGAGGTTAAAGTTATTCTTGGTAATATGGGGGATAAGGATTTTGTCATTAACCACGGTGATAGAATTGCTCAAATTGTTTTAGCTCCTATTACTCAAGCTAGTTTTGAGCTTGTTGAGACCTTATCTGAAACAGATAGAGGAAGTGGTGGATTTGGTTCCACTGGGGTGAAGTAAAATGAGCCTTGAATTAAATTATATTAAATCTGCTTCGAAAGATGAAGCGTATGATGCTGTTAAATCTAAAGTTAATGAAGAGATGATGAAAAAGTTTAAAGTCTCGGCAAAAGTTAATACTGATGATACGGCCAAAAAAATTGTTGCAAAAGGCAAGGGGTTTGAATTGAATCTTAATTTTTTAGATTCAAAAGTTGTTGCAGATTTAAATCTGTCTTTCTTACTTAAACCATTAAGATCAAAAATTAATACAGAGCTCGAAAAAGAGCTCAATAGAGTTTTATAATATGAATAAATTAACAGTACTTCCACAAAACACAGAGTTATACGTTGAAGAAGATAAAAACCTTCTTTCTGTTTTAAAAGAAAATAATATTTTCGTTAAGAATTCTTGCGGCGGATGCGCGAGTTGTTCTCATTGCATAATTGTAATAGATAGCGGTGAAGATAATTTAAATGATGTTAGCTTTGAAGAAAAACAAATTCTTGGAAATACATTTCACATAACAAAAGAGAGATTATCTTGTCAAACTACTATGAGTGGTGATGTGACTATAGATATTTCAATGCATGCTGAAAAAGTAAAAACAAAAGCTAAACCTTTAATTAGAAAAAAAGAAGAAGTTATTGCTATTAAGCAAGAGCGATATGAAAAAAGAGCTGAAAAGCCTAAGAAGCTTGGTGGTGGTAAGAAACCAAAGCCTTTTAAGTTTACAAATGAAGGAGAGGAATAATGAGTTTTTTATCTGGATACCCAAAAGGTATTAAGTATATTGTATGGAATGAAGCAGCTGAAAGATATAGTTATTATGGAATGAAGTCCATATTAGTTATCTTTTTAACTACGTACTTAATGATTGATAAGGCTACGGCTCTTGGGGACTATCATTTATTCGCCGGTCTTTGTTATTTTTTTCCTGTTATTGGTGCATATGTTTCAGATAGATTCTTAGGAAAATATAAAACAATTCTTTTTCTTTCGATTGTGTATTGTATTGGGCATTTGTTTTTAGCTCTCTTTGAGCATAGTTATATGGGGTTTTATACAGGTCTTATGTTAATTGCCGTAGGTTCTGGTGGTATCAAGCCTTGTGTTTCTGCTCACGTTGGTGATCAGTTTGTTAAAGGGCAAGAAGATAAGTTAAAGAAAATTTTTGATTTATTTTATTTTATGATTAATTTTGGATCTTTCTTCTCTACAATGATTACCCCTTGGACTCTTAATGCTTATGGACCTGGAATTGCTTTTGGTGTTCCTGGAGTTCTAATGGCAATAGCCACTCTTATTTTCTGGCTTGGAAATAGAACCTATGTTCACATTCCTCCTACTGGTAAACAACCTCATAGTACTGGTAAAGTTCTTTTAAGTGCTGTTAAAAATTTCTCTAAAAGAGGGGATAATGGTCTACTCGGAGGAGCCTTATTGGATCATCCAAAAGAAAATGTTGAAGATGTTCAAGCTGCAATGGGTGTTACAAAGATTTTTGCTGCTATTTCAGTCTTTTGGGCTCTATTTGATCAACATGGATCAAGTTGGGTTTTGCAAGCAAAAGAAATGAATTTAACTGTTAATATGTTTGGTTCAACTTTTGATTTATTACCATCTCAAATACCTGGTCTTAACCCAATTATGGTTATGATCTTAATCCCTGTTTTTACTTTTGGTATTTATCCATTTTTTGAAAAAATGGGAATTAAAATGACTCCATTAAGAAGAATGGGCGCAGGAATGTTCGTAGCTGCATCTAGTTTTGTTTTTGTTGCTATTTATCAATACATGCTAGATGGCGGAGATAAAATTTCTGTTTTATGGCAAGTGATTCCATTTTTAATTATTACAATGGCCGAAGTTATGGTTTCTATTACTGGATTAGAGTTTGCTTACACTCAAGCACCTAAATCTATGAAATCGACAATCATGAGTATGTATCTTCTTACAGTATTTTTTGGAAATATGATAACTGCTTATATTGCAAAAATTAATATTTTTTCAGGTGGAAACTTCTTTATGTTCTTCGCTATTTTAATGGCCGTTTTTGCAGTTATTTTTGCATTAATTGCAAAGAATTATGAAATGAAAAGTTATATGGAAGATTAATTAATGCACTTAGTAAGTCGGCCATCTCCCTGGTCGACTTTTCTTACAAAAATTGTCTGACTTCTCTGTACCGACATTAAATCATAGATCTTTACACTACTTATATACGCCCTACGAATATCTATATTTTATGATATTAATTATTTTTAATATTGAAAATTTAATATATCCCCTCAGTAAGTTAATTGAAATTTATTTATAGGGAAAATATTTATATGCATCGTGCTTGATTTTTATTTTATTAAATAAAAATTTTAGAATCCCGATAACTACTTGAATGGTAAGGGAAACTATATGAAAAATTTAATTTTATTATCACTTTTGTTAACTCTGTTTATTTCTTGTAATGAAGAAGTTTCTGAAGATTTACAAGAGACTCCAGATGAAGTTGTAATAGATCCAATATTTCAAGAAATTAGAGTAGTTAGTACTATGGATCAAGATCTTTCTCATACTATTCATTCCATGGGAAGCCTCAGTAGTGCTTGCTCTTTGCTTCCTCCTGCTAGTGGACTTCGTGCTGAAGATTATTCAAAGGCTGATCTTGTCAGAAACGTTGATTGTGTTATGGATGTTGAAGAATTAGATTTACACTTCCATGGAGCGAGCTTTGAAGTTCAGGTAGACAACAGAATGTGCGAGTATCTCGAATACCAACCCTATAGATACTTTAAGCATCAACCTGGAAAGACCGAAAGAACAATTTTTAAAACAATTTGTGATGATGCATGTGGTGCCGCTAGACCTGAAGAGTGTGATCGATACTATGATCAAACTACAGCCGCAACTAGTGGAAATTATAGTTTATCTTTATTCACAAATGATTTAACTTCTGAATTTGAAGATTCAAATAAACCTCTATGTACTTTTAATTATAATGTAGATACTGGTAATGATAATGATATAGAGGCTTTATGTGATATTGGACAAGTTAATGTTGAGTCTTATTTGATTGAGGGTTATTACTATGAATCATGTGAAGGTGCGCCTGGTAACGATCAAACGGCATGTGAAACAAATGGTGGTTCTTGGGTAGGTGCAACTTATTGTGAAGGGGATGGGGAGCCTACTGCAGCTACTGCTGGATCAAGTATTACATATTTGAGATCTCCTGATGATGATGAGGAAGATGAATGTGGTGGAGAGTTAAAAGCCTGCTTAGCAGGAGCAGGGGTAGAAGAAGGGACAGATGCTGATCCTTTTACTTTATTTTACTCTGAAGATTTAGACTATGTTGAAGAGTTTAGAATTAGTCCTCCTATTGAATTAAATGACTCAAGAGAATTTAATTCTAACCTTCATATCGCAAATTTTTCTAGAGTGTGTGCTGATACATCTACAAATAAAAATACACCATCTATCTTTGATTCCTTAACTTATAGTGGTGTGGAGAATGAAAGAATTTCGTATAATTTTTCGATTACCGATGTAGATGTAAATGGCGATGGGATATTAGATTCTAAAGTCTATGCAGATCATCCTTTTAAGGGAACAGTATATGGTGATTCTATAAATGGTAATAGATACTCTACTAGTCCATACTATGCGATTAGGTGCCTTGATAGGGCAAGAGATGTTAAAGCTCAAATAAGACTACATATCAGAGAGTGGGATAGATCATTTGAAGAGAATAATATCTATCTTGCAAGAGTTAGCGATAAATCAAACGAAGCAAGCGGTCTTTCTAGGATGGATAATAATGGAGTTTACGACACAGATATAAACTGGAATGATTATGCGGATTGGGATGATTTCTTTGATTCTGTTGCAAATCCAATCTTTGTAGATAATATGTGCTCTACATTAGTTAATGAACCTTCTACAGATGTTAATCATGGTAAAGATAATTTTCCTGGTATTTAGATATAGACCTTGTACACTCAAAGCATGAGAAAGTTAATCCTATTATTATTATCACTTTTGTCTTTTAATGGTTTCTGCGCAAGCTGGGCAACTGTTAAAGTTGAAAAAGCAGTAGTTTTTGCTGATAAAGACATGACATCAGGGGTTGGCTTTTTGAAAAAAAATAAAAAAGTAAGAATAGGAGATAAGCCTAGAAATAGAGGTCAGGTTTACCCTTTTATTTATCAAAAAAAGATTCTTTACATTAGAGCAATAGATATTCAGACATCTGATGAATTGCTAGCTCTCAGTTCTGCAATGGAGCGAATTGCAAAAAAAACAAAATCAGGTAACCCTTATCAAAAAATTGGTTTATCTTCTGGGATTGGTATGTTCAATCTTTTAAGTGACGTATCTTATGATGGTATTAATAGTAAGTCCTTATCTGTGACAGAACTTTCTTTAGTCGGTCGTCATATACGACCAATATATGAAGATGCTTTTAAGATTAATTTTTCAGGGACCTTTGGAAGTATTGGTGTTGAGGAGTTTAATTTTATAAAGTTAGAGCTTTATTATCAAAGACTCCTGTATAAAGTTTCAAAATTCAATCTTTACTACGCTCTTGGGGCTATTGTAACTCCTTTGTTCTCTTATAAATATGGTTCTGACTTTACTCAAAATGGAAGCGGATATGGTATTGCGGCTGATGTAGAATTGAATTATAATTTCACTGATAAGTTTAGTGCATCTTTAAATGGAAATTATAGATATGAGAAGCTATCTGTAGATTTACCTGAGTTTTTAGTCATAGATTCTTATCGGCCAACACTTAGTGGAGTGAAAATAAACTTAGGGCTTCATTACAGCTATTAATAAGCGTAAATGATATCTGAAATTTCTATCTTTAGATAAATCAACTTTTTTAGCATCTTGAGAGAAAAATTATTTAGCTTATGCTCTTTTTCTAAAATTGTTTTTAAATTCTTAGTATTGATCTTAGAATTAAAGTCTTCAAATTTATAAGGTTCTGAAAGCAGCTTTAAAATTCTAAATTGGAATAAGTAACAATGATCTCTTAGATATATGGGAAGATGGGAATTAATTCTTTTGAAATTTTTTAAAATATAATAAAGATCTTCAGAGTCTGAGTTTGTTATATACTCTAGTACGTAAAAATAAAATTTTGCAATATATTCCTCACTTGTGCCTTTGAAACCAGCGATGGCCATTTGAATGTGGAAATATGCTTTTTCAAAATTTTTGATGTCAATAGAATACTGAGCCTTTGAAAGATTTGCATATGCTATTTCAAATTTATTTAATGATTGTTCGTTCGAGCTTTTCTCATCAAAAATTGATTCGAATACATTAGATGAGAATACCTTTTTTCTAGAAAAAAATTTGGGTATATCACCTTTTATAAAAATAGAGCTAAGGTCTTTATTATTAAAAGAGTAGGCTTGTGCTGTTGCTACTGTTAATGGAGCGAGACTCCATGATTTTTTGTTTTGTGAACTCTCAATATAAGTTAAGCATTTTAGAGCTTCTTCTTTATTGTCGATGTTGAAAATATTTATGTTTTTCTTTAATGTCTTACGTCTCATTGAACACTGAAAATCATGTCCATATGGTTGGAGAACGCTAGTTTTATTGTCAATATTCATTTTTTGATTATTAAAATATAAGAACTTATAATCTTTCATTCGATATGACTCAAAGTTTATTTCATTCCCTCTGATATCTATACTCGCGATCGTATTTGTTCTGTCACTTAAATAAATCCCCCAGTGAGCTATACTTGAATATCTTTTGATTCGTCGTTTTACCTCATCTATAGTGCTACATTCTAGTAAAAGTTCATAACAGATTTCAAATATTGAAGACCCTTCAATGTTAAAGAAGCTTCCATGTTTGTAGTGTATTGCCATAGTGAGGCCGTTTGAATTGATTGCACTTGTGGAAGCGATTGGGTGACCAGCAAAGCTAAATCCAAAAATGTCATTTTGATTTTTATTGGATATATGTAAAGCTCTTTCTGTTTGGATGAGTTCAGCTCCGGCCATATAGTCTAGAAGTCTTGTGTGAATGATACCATTGTTTGTGGAGTCTTGGGTGAATAAACTTGAGCAACCAGGAACCAAGCCTAAGAGATTTGGTAGCCACTTATTAAAGCTTGCTATGATTTCTGGGACCAGCATTGAAGAATATACATCATCCTCTGCTACTCCTAAACCTTGTGCGTATGCTTGAATCATTGGACGACAACTTTCAATCTTTTTGATTTTCTTCTGTTGCCACTTTGTTATACTATCAAGTGCCATTTTAAATATTGGGTTGTCAACTGCGATTTTAGAGTAGTTCTCATTTAAATGTCTAAAATCATCTTTATCTATTTTTCCAAGATTTATGAAGTCTTTATTACTTTCAATTTTTTTTTGGAATTTAACTAACATAAAAGTCTATTAAGTGAAGATTTTTATCTATAAATGGAATGTTGTAACGTTTTTGATGTGCTTTGTCATAAATTTCTTGGTTACATCTAATTCTAATTGAAAATATAAATATATCTAATTTCTTTGACTGTTCTGCAAGTGAATACAGCTTGGATAAAAAAAGTGAATGCTGTCTATGAGTTAATCTGAAAACTTTATTGTTCTTTAAAGTATTCCAAACCATCCAAGGATCTTCTTTGTCTACAAGAATAGAGTAGAGAGTTAAGTAAATTAAAACATCAGCTTCAAAACCATCACCTATGAGAATGATTTCTTTAGGAATTCCGGTCATGGATAGTATTTTTACAAGTTGATTTAATTTATAAAAACCCTGTTTTTTAACATCCTTAATACTGAGTATACTTTTTGAGATGCTGAAGAAGTCTCTATAGTCCTTTAGGAATACACTTGATGTGTTGATTTCATTTTTGTATAGCCAGTCAGTAATCGCTTGCTCATAAAAGTGAGGTGATGCGCTTAAGATAAACGCTTCATAGTTATTCTTCATAAGAGTTTTAATATAATCAATTGTTTCTTTTATTGGTGGAAATTCTTCCAGAGGGCTATTTAAGGAATTATATATGTCTTTAAGTGACGAAAATTTTGTGTCACAAATTGTTTTATCGAAATCACTTATTACAATTTTATTATCTTCTTGAACATGCAAGACATAAAACGTTCCTAAAAGAAAGCTTATACCTTCTTCACTAGAAGTTTCGTAGATATGGAATGCCTTAATTTTTTCTAGCTGAGAACTAAGAGGCATCTTCACTTCTAAAGTCCCGTAATGATCTGTCTCGTATTGCTTTTGAAGAATAATATTATTTTTTTCGTCAATTGCTATTAACTTCATTCGATAGGACTTCTTTTTTATTAAAGCAATGCTTTTAAATGGAATTTGGATATTCTTAGGTGTTTGATTAAAATCATCTGAGATATAAGCTTTTATAGCTATATCTATAGAGTTTTTAATAGCGAGAAAGTTAACTAGAAATGGTCTTTTCATATATGCATAGACATTTTACTTTATAAATTTGATAATTTGTATATAAAAAGGAAAAAAATGTTAGAAATGAAACTTACTATACATGGAAAAGTTCAAGGCGTCGGTTATAGGTACGCAGTTCTAGATAAAATAGAAGCTGAACAAGTGACTGTTTATGGCTATATTCTAAATAAACCTAATGGGACTGTCGAAATACTTGGTCAAGGAGATATTGAATCTTTAAAAGATTTACGTCGAATCGCTGTAGATGGAAGTTTGAAAAGTAAAATTCGTGATGTTGAAGAAGTCTTCCACGAAATACATAAAATAACTTATGATGTTTTTAGTGTAACTTATTAGGCCAGTCCAATTTTAAATGAAAGAACTCCATTTGAATAAGATTTTGTTACTTTTTTAGGATCAATGATATGCTCTACAGGAACTTTACTCATGTATGTTTCGATTTTACTTATTGAGTCCTTTCTTCCATCCTCTTGAGTCTTGAATTTGTGAGATCTTTGAAGTGAGAGCCTTAGCTCTCTTTTCTCTGCTTTAAAATCTATATTTTGAGCTTCTTCTTCATTTATCTTAATTTTAACTTCGTAGCCTTTATTATTATTTAATTCAGATACTGAAAAATCAATTTTTCCCATTGTATAAAAGCTATCGTCTTTTCTATTCAAGACTAGCTCGGATCTATTTTTTAATTTAGTTTCTAATTCGTTTAATAGAACTTCTTTTTTTGAAAGCATGCTCTGAAGTTCGGATTCATTTCGCTTTATGTTAGTCTGATAAGATTTTTCGAAAATTTTATGTTCCGAAATTGTTTGTAGATCATTGTTTCTTTTTAAAAGCTCGAGGGCGTCTTTTTGAGTTTGTTCTTGTTTTAGTAGCTGTGACGTGAGTTTTTCTCGACTGGAATTTAAGATTTTCTTGTTTTCTGTTTTCAGTTTATTTAATTTTTTATTATATTTGTTAGTTTCCTGTGTTTGTTGCCTCAGAAACTCATTTTGAGTTAAACGTTTTTTTGATGTTGCGTTTGCTTTTTGTTGAGATATGTCTTCTAGGTTAGATCTTGTGAGATCAGCTTTGTCTTGCTCAAGATTTTTTTTAATTCTTTTAAGGTCACTATTAGCAATCTGCTCAGCCTCTTGAGCTAGTAGTGCATTTTTCGATTTTAAATTTAACAGATCTTGAGAGAATATTCTCTTTTCATCACTAAGTCTGTTTTCGTGTGTATCTTTCGTCAGACTTAACTCTTTACTCGTTTGTTCTTTAACCTTTTCTAAGTTTTTTTGAAGCTCTTGAAGTATATCTTCGTGCTTTTTTATTTCATTGATTCTTTTTTCTTGATTGTTTAATTTTAACGATACAATATCTTTGTCATTTTCATTTCTAATTATGTTTTTGTTTTTATTGTGATTGATTTTAAGTTTCTCGATCTCATTCTTTTGTTCAGAAATCAGATTTTTTAACTTCTTTTGGTGTATCTTTGAATGTTCACTAGAAATAGAGTTCAACTATAGTTCCTTGTTTCTCATCTTTTCGTAGGGACTCTTACAAATTTGTTTTTTTCTTCCTGTGTAGCCTGGACATATCCACGTTCTCATTAGATCAACACTGAGCCCTTCGATTCCATTATATGATAGATATGCGCGTGGATTCAAGGTGGAAGTTATTATTTTACTCGCTGAGCCTGTATTTTCATCCTTTAATGCATATTGATATGCTCTATATTCTGCGAATAGAGTACTCGATATCAATAGGATTAAAGTATAATACTTCATTATTGGAGTAAAGTTGTCTCTTTTAGATTCTTGTGTTCTACCATCTTAAAAAATGAATACATAAATTCATTCCTTTTATTTGCTTCCATAGATATGATTGCAGTCTGCATTTTTGAAAGTGTTCTATGTCTTGATAAATCTTTAAAGACACTTTTTACATTTCTTGTTGCATTGATATATGAAATATTTTTTGATTTTGGTGCACTAATCCATTCTTTAAAAAAAAGTGGTAGATGTCCATTTTGGGCCATAGTTAAGTAATTTTCAATTTCATGTTTTGTATTTATTTTATTCAAGGTTCTCTCCATGAGATTTCTGATATTAATTTTATAATAATTTAAGATTTATAGCGATTGGGAGCTTTTTTCCTTTAATTGGGACTAAGCCATCTTTGGTTTAATATAAGTACTTATAAAGAGGTGAAGGTTGAATAAAATTCCATATTTTTGTACAAATTGTAATGAAGAAGTTGCTAAAATTGATAATCTATTGTTTGTAGAAGAGTCTCATACAAGAGGTTTTTGTAGTGAAATTTGCATTATGGAACACTATAAACCTTTACTTAGTTTCTTTTCAAATCTTGAAATTAAATTTAAGAATGAATTGAACATAGATGAGTTTGATGACTATACAGGGTATTATAATGACAATGACCTCCTATCTAGTCTTACTAATGAGCCAGATAACGAAATTGAATATATCAGCGAAATTGACTCATCTTATTTTCTGCATATAAAGTTCTTTTCAGAGCTTAATGTTTATTTTTTAATAATTTGTTCTCACTACGATAAAAAAGCTTCTTTTATTTATAGTAAATTAATAACGAAAGATAAAAAGTTAGTTAGTAAGTATGAAGACTTTTTTAGTAGGGAACAGAACCATGATGAAATTAATAATAAACTTGAAAGTGTTAAGATTCCAGATGAGGCACTTGAAGATTTAGAGCAGAAAAAATCTGAACAGTTAGCGCTACTTCTAGAAAGAAGAAAGGATGCAGATATACCTTTTGAAACATTCTCTGTATATGATGATTATTTAACTTTGACTCTAGAGGATCCAGATTCTATTTTTAACTTTGAAGATGAGGCTGGAGATGAGTTAGTTAACTATATTAAATCTTTTCAAAAGTTTAGAAAAGACTTTTATTATGTCGTTACTTGCCAAAAATTAGAAATTACAGATGAAGGATCTACTAAATTAGCTCTTTTACCAGTTATAAGTTTTCCATCTATAGATAAAGACCTTTATAAGTTCTATGCTATAGGTGAAAGTGAAACTGGTAGACTTAAAAATTAAGTTAAAAAATTACCTGTTTATATTGTCTTGAATAGTTTTGTACGAAATCACTACATACTGTACTTGCATGACTATTAGCAGCTTGTTCACAATTAGGATTTGTTTGAAGACATCTTAGGCCTGTTGGCGAATTAACTGCCTGATAGCAACAGGCAGGAGATCTATTATTACCAAGTATTTGTCTTGCTGATAAAAGATATGATTCTTTTGCATTCATACATCCCATATAAGCGTTAACTGCATTTGCACTCAATACCATTACTGAGTTAATAGGTTCACTTCTAGTATTTGTAAAGGTTGGTGCAACTGTTTCTTTGTTAAGAGTCATATAATATGAAAAACCTGCTTGATTGTGCACACACTCTGCGATCCCAAGCTTAAATGAAGTACCATTATTGAGTCTGTGTGTAGGTACAAAGCATGTTCCACTTGTTGAACCATTAGCAAACTTGACTCTAAATTTTCTCTCATCTGAAGAATGTCTACATAAACCAAACATTCCAATACTTTGACCATTAAATGGTGTGGTATTAGAGCAATGTTCATAACCTGGTGCTGTGACATTGGAGCTATCGTCAGTTAAAACTGGTACATTATTATCTTGGTTATCTATAGGAATAGTATTAATAGTTGCACTTGATGAGTTTAGATCTTCAATCGAATTTTGCGGGCTCGTGGCGTTGCAGGAAATAAAGATCGTGATAGCCGCTAAAAAAAGTATGTTATTTTTCATGTTTAATTCCTAAACTTATTTTCTCTATAAATTTATCGGTAAAAATTGGAAAAAATTAAATATATAATTTTTTTTATATCAGTGCTAAGATATTGAAATATATAGTTGTTTTATGAAAAAAGTTATTTTATTTTTAATATTTATAGCGTCTTTTGTTCTGATTTTAGCATCAGCTGCTGCCGCCTACCCGTTTTATATTTATAGTCGAATGCTGAAAGCCGATTATGATTCAGACTGGTTTCGAGTTCGAAACTATAGAGAATCTTTATTGGTTCCAGCAAAAAGTATCTCTCTTGTTGAGCCAGAGGCCAGTAACGAAGATCTTTGGTCGCAGTTCCATTTTATGGATGTTGTTGTTCCATTACCAGTTAAAAACCCTTTTTATAATGTTACTGTAGATATTAGATATAATAAGAAGGCAAAGATTAATAATTTAGGGCTGGTTGTTTACGGTACTAGTGGAAAAGAGCTACTTAAAATATATTTCAACAAAAATTCTTCTATGCCGAGTGTGATAAATAATCAAAAAATTTTCAAATTACCTCTTGCCAAAGAGGTTCTCAATCAGAAAAAAGATTCCGAGCTTTGGAAAGACTTATTTTCAAAAAATATTAGTGCTTGGAACATTCCTTTTGATGAAATGCTTTATAATTTATATCTATTGGAGCTTAGATCTAGAGTAGTTCCTAAGAATATTAAAAGTTATTCATTAATCAAAGGAAGTAATTCTGCCGTAATAGAATTAATTAGTAAAAATAAAGATTATAAATCTGAGTTAGTGCTAACGAAATCTAGAGGATTTATTTATTCATATCTATTGGTGTCTAAAATTAAGGATGATGAATCACAAAAGTTACGATCGAGGCTTTTACATGGAGTTAAGTTTCGTGGAGGCTCTGAGTATTTATCTAGAATTATATATCAAGAGTTTAAAAACTTAAGTTATCAAGAGAAAACAGACCACCTTGGTATGTTGTATCTTATTTCATCTTGGAGTCATGATCAAGGTAATGAATCTTTGATGAAAGAGCTTATTTCTTATCTTGAAAGAGGGACATCTAATCAAAAGCAATTACAACCTTTAGTAGAATACAGTTTCTCTAGATATGGAAAAACAAATCTAACAAGGCAGGTTAAAGGATTGAATTTAAAATCTAAAACTCAACTGAAGGCTATGATGGAAATCGAGTCTTTAAAAAATACTAAAGAATTTAAAAAGAGATTAGAACGTATTAGCTTAGAGCCAGAGATTGAAGAAGAAACTATCTTCGAGAGAAAGAAAAGAGAAGTTAGAGAGGCCGTCGAATCCAAAAAAACTAGAATGATTATAGATTAAGATTTGTCTTTATTTTTCTATTATAAATTTGTTAAACTGATTTATGAGAGCTTGCGTAAGCTTAGGTTTTAAATTATCAACCTTTTCCTTTATTAGAGTCTTGTCAGTTTCATTCATATAAATATCTCTACTTATTTCAATTTGGATATTTTCAATTTCTGGGAATTCTTTGTTTAGCCATCTAGTTATGTGCCCACCATAGTAAGGAATATTCTGAGTTACTTCAGGAGTGAAACTTTTAAGTTCGTTCTCCATACTCTCAATAAATTCTTTGCTGCAAGATAGGCCTTCAATGTCTGATACACAAAAGTGTGGTCTTATTCGCGGCTGATTAGGGGTAACCTTTAAGTGGTATTCAGTTGGACGACTTGGCATTGAGTGCAGGTCTATTACAACAGGTTTAAGTTGTGTTTCTAAAAGAGTCTCTATAGTAGACTTTAGTTGATAAAAGTATGGTTTATGATATTTATCTAGTAATTTTTCCTTAAACTCAGAATTCATTTCTTTTATTTCAAGTTGTATACCTTTAGAATTTTTTTTCCATGCAATGACTGCTAGGTCTTCAGATCTATTTAGGTCAATACAAGTTCTGTGAATGGATGATACTAAAACTGCAACTCCACTATTATTCAGTTCTTCTATGTTAACAAGCTCGTGAACCTTGTAGTCTACATCTTCTTGTAGCGCTCTAATATCTTGAGTTAGGTAACCTTTAAATTCAGATGGAAAGTCTTCACCTGAATGAGGTATTGAAAGGATAGCCTTTACTGGCCCCTTAGGAAGATAAAATTTTGATATTTCTTTATTTAACATAGTAGTTCCTTTGTTATTACTGTAGCAGATTTTCTTGTGAAAGAAAAAGCCAATGTTCTTTATAGGGCTTCTTTAAAATTCTTTATGGTGTTTGTAAAAAATTTGTGGTCTCAAAATGGAGTCAATAGATTCTCTTGAAGTGGGAAAAAAATTAGAACTCAAGATAAAAGTAGTTAATTTAATCATAAGGACTTAAAGGGAGTATAAAATGAAAAAAATTATTACTGTTGCATTATCTTTACATTGTTTCTTTGCCTCTTCTGGAATTATAGTGAATAAAAAAACTATGGAGTCATTTGAGATTAACCTTCTTGAAAATGCAGAGGTTCTACAAATCCATACAAATTCGGAGTATAAAGAATTGCCTTTAAGAAGAATTTCAAAGTCAGAATATAGGTTCAACTTTGTAAGAAGGAATCTTCCTAATGTTACTAAAACTATATCTAACTATGATGGAGTTTGTGGACCTGAGACTTGGAGAAATATGCAGAGCAAGCGAGAGGTAGGCCGTGTTGCTGAGGTTCTTTTCTTAAGTCCTGTTGCCTTAGTCGTTTATTTAGTTTCTTTACCAAGGGTTGGTATTGACAATATAAGCTATAACAGAGATTTCAAGATTTAAATAAAGTATCTATTGCTGACAAAAACTTTAATGTTTCGGATAGAAGATTTAAAAGATTGAGTGGTTACTTAGGAATATTTCACAAAAACACTGAATCAAGATTTATTAAAACCTATAAACTAAATTGATGACAACCATGTTTAAACTATTAATATTAATAACCATTCTTACTTCTTTATCAGTTTCTGCTGATCCATATTCATACTTTGAGGCAAAGAGGTGTAAGAGACAATTTAAGAAGACTCTAAAAAAGGAGAACCTTGTTTTTTCTAAAGTTAGGTATGAAGGCACTTTACATACGTATCCATTAATTAATGAATTTTCAGTTCATCAAAAAGGAATTAGTGCACCTTTAGAGGTGATGCAAATGGTAAAACTTCCAGGAAAAAAATGTGCTAGGTATTAGTAGGTAATGGTCTTATATTGTTTTGTGATGTTGCGTTGAGTTGCACCTCTTGTTGGGATCATTATTATAAAGTTTACTCATTTGTTTCTTTGAACTTCGAATAGTGGTATAAACCTTAGCAATAAATACATTTTAGAATAGGTTTTTTATGAAGTTCCCTGGTAGAAGA
This sequence comes from uncultured Bacteriovoracaceae bacterium, assembly GCA_937923325.1. The sequence continues at coordinate 16,539 of CAKZUQ010000011.1, read as the reverse complement.
GATACAAAACACTACTTTCCTGTTACAGAAACAAGTAAGCCATCGGTTGATTCAAATAATGGCAAAACTGTTGAGATGCCTTATATCGTTGGTATTGATCAGTTGTTAGTCGATATTGAAATTGAGGTAGATGATCAATTCTTAGCTGAACATAACTTTTCAAAGGGACAATCTTTTCTAATTTCAGACAACTTAGCTGATTCGATTTACTATAAGTTCAAAGATTTAAATAAGGTTACTGGAGAGTATCCCGGGGGAGCAATTGGAAACACGCTTCATAACTTTTCCATTCTTAGTGACACACCTTCCTATGCGTTAGGAGCTATAAAAAAACAAATTGAAGTAGGCGATTATGCCTTTAAATACCTTTCTAAGACAAATGGAATTGTGGATCTTACTTATCTTCAACCCTCCGAAAAGCCTATGGGAAGAGCTTTGTGTTTTATCACTCCTGATCTTGAAAGAACCTTTGCAATTAGTAAGGGGTGCATGAATGACCTTAAAAGTGAAAGCATACCAAGTGAAATAGTATCTAAGTCATCTGCTGTTTTAGTATCTGCATATACTTTAAGAAGTGAAGAAGATCCAATTTATAACTCGACTATTAAGTCTTGTGAGATTGCCTTGGCAAATGAGATACCTGTAGTCTTTTCACTCGGGACAAGTGACTTGGTTAAAGAAAAAAGGGATTTCTTTTATAGCTTTATTAAAAAATATGTTTCTGTTCTTGCTATGAATCAAGATGAAGCATTAGAACTAACTGGACAAAATGATCCATTGTTAATTATAGAGGAACTCTTAGATTCAACAGATTTAGTTCTTTTGACTGTCGGTAAAAAGGGTCTATACCTTGGTGGTCATGTCGAAGACGACTTTAAGCGTATGACTAATTCACCTTTAGTTTCTAAGTCTATAGTTAATTACAATGAATTTGAATACAGTAGAAGTATGAAAAGAACTAAGTGTAATAATCCTATAAAGATCTACACACATATAAGTCCATTTAAAGGTGGACCAAGTATGATAAAAAATACCAATGGTGCAGGAGATGCTGCACTTTCAGCATTACTTCATGATATTGCTGCAAATATTTACCATAGAGAAACTATTCCAAATTCTCCAAAACACTCTCAAGATTACTTAACTTACTCTTCTATTTCTCAAATTAGTAAGTATGCAAATAGGGTTAGTTTTGAGGTTCTTAGTCAAAATTCACCTCGACTCTTTAGAGCCCTTCCTCAAAAAGAAGATTCCTTAGATGATGCTTATTGGAGAAAGTAGTGTCTTTCTCTGCACGACAAGAAGCTTTGCTTAATGAATATAAAGGAAATCTATTTGAGTTTCTTGTCTGTGTTCAATTAGCAAAGAAAAGTGACTTAGAGTCTAAGTTCTTAAGTGAACTTTCCAAATCATTCCTTTTGATGTTAAAGCAACAAGAAAGCTTTATTCGTAGCTTTTATCCAGATCTTTTAAGTAAGTTACCACTACTTGCAAAATCTCTTAGTGAGGAAATACTGAAAACTCTAAATCTAACTAGTATTTCTAACATACGTCTCGTTGGAAAGACTGCTGCTTCTGATACAGAAGGGGATTATGGAGAAGCAGATATTCTTATTGTTTCTTTAGATCAAACCTATCCAGTAAGTATTAAGCTAAATAAGCATAAAGCAGCAACGAATACTAAAAGTGCTGGTGTTAAGAGCTTTTTATCTAAGTACTTTTATGATGCTGATAGTTTACAGAGTAATGTTAGTAAAGAGTTTGATAAAATATTTGATGAATTTAGCTTTGCTATCCATGAAGAGAATGGTTTAGAGTGGGATAGAAATTTTAATGAATGGTGCATGAGAGGTTTACCAGGTTTACCTGGCGAGCTTACAGGTAGTAGTCGTGAAGAATATCTTAAGTTTTTACATAAATCATCAAAATTGTTTTACGATGCTGTAGTTGAGTTATCTAACAGTAAAAATTTTATAAAATCGATATTTTCTTTAATAGGATTTAGTAAAAGCTCAGTGATACAGGCCACTTGTTACCATAGAGATAATTATGACCAAGGGGAATATCAAGTTTTTAGTTCTAAAGGTATTCTTGAAAATGACTTCGAAATAATAAACTCTGACTCTACTTCATACTTTGAAATAAAATTCAAAAATATTTGTTTGATTATCAGAATTAAGGCCATGAACAGATTTATCAATAAATCCTTCAAAGTAAATTGCTCTGTAAGGTATCTTTAATTTAACTATAGCGCTATTTGAAGGCCAGTCTGATCTTTATTTATACTATCTTCTAGCTCATTCATATCAAGTTTATTTTTAGTGAACTCCACGCTTGTTTCTTGCACCCTTACGTAGTGACTACAGATATCACTCCAAAACTCAGGTGTATTCGTCTCAATTATGAAATTATATTTACTCTCTTTTGCCATTTGGTTTATTGATTTCTTTATTGTTTTAAAAGAATCTTTTCTTATGATACCATCCATATTTTCCACTAGGATTGTCTTGGAATCTTTAATGATACTTCTTAAAAATGAAAAGATAACTTTTTGTTCTTTTGAAATTTCATCAAAAAAAGATCCTAGGTCTGGTATTTCTTTATACAACTCTAGAACGAACTCGTTATTATGTTTAGATATCATTTTAGATATATATTTCTTAGTATCTACAGTTAAGCTTTGAGCAGTTGTATCAAATTCTAAAATTTCTTTTAGTGTTATTTTTCTTTGGAATTTATCTTTTACGGATACAATTTGAAATTTTTCGCTTGTACTTAATTTAGACTTTATAAAACTACTATAGATCGATACCAAGTTTACTTTGTTATGATTTTGAATAATGTAAATATTTTTATTTTCCATAACTTTATTTTACTCTCTTTTAAGAAAATGTGAGTTGAGATATAATTTGCCTAGGTTAGATTATGGAAATAAAAAAAAAATATATAGTACTTGGCTTTAATGGAGACCGTGACTCACAACTTACTGGAATCCTTTTATCTAAGCAAGGTTATAGCGTTACTGGAGTTTATTACTACATTAACCCTGAGAAGATATTTAATATTCCCTCAAGTATTATTTCAAAATTTACTCGTGAAAAAGACCTTGTTTTGTCAAAGGCAAATGAGATTGCGATAGATCTAACAGTTGTTGATGTTACAAATTATTTTATCGATGAAGTATTGGATAGTGTTATATCTTCAAGAATTTCGTTTACTTATGTCAACTATTGTCAGTTAATTTCAAAATTTCTAATTAATCGTTTAAGTGAAGACTTTGAAAGTATAGCAACAGGACATTATGTAAAACTTTTAAAGCATACTTCTTCTGTTCAAATTTTGATGCATTCAGACTCAAGTTTAGATCAATCGTACCTATTTTCAGATATGAATCTTGCAAAATTGGACGGACTTATTTCCCCTCTTGGAGATTTAGCCTTAAGGGAAAGAGAGAAGCTTGTTAAAGATTATCGTGTTTCAAATATAGAATCTAAAGATTTAAATTTCTTAAGTTTTTCTGATTTTGTTCCTGAATCTTTGATCAAGCGAATTGAATTTAATAGTGAGGTATTCAAGAATACTGAGTTTGAACTTAGTAACTTCTCGCAAGATGTAGATACAACCTTTATTCTTGAGGGAGATAGCTTAAAATATATTGAGACTAAAATTTATGAATGCTCCCTATCTACATTAAAACCTGAGCCTCTTTCACGTAATTTATTTGTTCGAGTTTCCAACTCAGTAGAATACCATTCAGTTTTATTAACTTTTTATACATTGAATCGTTTTCGTATCGAATTTATAGAAGATCTTGATCTTAGCCTGTATGTTGGTCAAATTGTTAATATATACGATTCAGATCATCGAAATTCTAGGCTACTAGGGTCAGGAAGAGTCTTTAAGCCCAATAGGTAAGCTTTACAATTTACTTGTCATTTTACTTCATGTATAACGCGTTTATGAATTTTCAAGAATCAAAAGAAACTCTAACTAAGTACGGTATCTCATTAACTAATGAAGAATTTGAGTTTAATCGTAGAAAAAAAGTTATTCTCGGCATGAGTGGGGGAGTTGACTCTTCTTCATGTGCAGCAGTTTTAAAACTTCAAGGGTACAATGTTATCGGAATGTTTATGAAGAACTGGGAAGAAAAAGATGAGAATGGAGTTTGTTCTTCAGAAAAAGACTACGCTGATGTAATAAGCGTTTGTGAAAAACTTGATATTCCATATTATAGCGTAAACTTTGTGAGAGATTATGAGGAAAATGTATTTAAGCATTTCGTGAAAGAATACGAACTAGGCTATACTCCTAATCCTGATATATTATGCAATAGAGAGATTAAATTTAAAGTCTTTTATGATAAGGCCATGTCTTTAGGTGCTAACTTTCTTGCAACTGGTCACTATTGTCAGAAATCTTCTGATAATCAGCTTTTAAAAGGTCGTGATTCAAATAAAGATCAAACTTACTTCTTATACACTATTCAAGAGGAAGTTCTTAAGAATGTTCTTTTTCCAATAGGTAGTATTGAAAAGAAGGTCGTTAGGCAAATTGCTAAAGACTTTGATTTAATTACTCATAACAAGAAAGACTCCACGGGAATTTGCTTTATTGGCGAAAGAAATTTTAAGAATTTTCTTTCAACTTACGTTAAGGGCCAAAAGGGGGATTTCGTAAACCTTGAAACAAATAAAGTTTTAGGCCCACATGATGGAGCATGTTTTTACACGATTGGTCAAAGAAAGGGACTTGGACTAGGTGGACCTGGTGGTCCTTGGTTTGTTTGTAGTAAAGATATTACTACAAATACTGTCTATGTTGTCGAAGGAGACGCACACCCCTCTTTATTTTCAAGTGAACTTGTTGCAACAGAAATTTCTTGGGTTAATACTGAACCCGATTTTCCGCTAAACTGCTTTGCGAAAATTAGATACAGACAGCAAGACCAAGCTTGTACAGTGACTAAAGTTGATGGAGAGCTTTTTGTAAAATTCGATAAGCCCCAAAGAGCAATTGCAATAAGGCAATCAGTAGTGCTTTATAAAGATAATGAGTGTTTAGGTGGAGCTATTATAAAGTCTCGAGGCGAGACTTTATATGATCAAAAAGTTACCAATTCTTAGAATCATTCAGGTCTTTAGCCTTATTTTTGAATCTATCTTTGAGTTCAAAGCCATTACAGTCTCTTCCATTTGCTGATTTAACAATAGTTGAAGGTAAGGTATTTGATTTTATACCAAATATTTTACACCCTTTGGAAGCACTCTTATCAAATGTTATAAAGTAATGTTTACATCTATTGCAATTCGGATTCATAACTTAATAATAACTAAGTTTAAGTATTATGCAACCTTAAGTGATCTATCTTCGTTTCGTCTTTTATATTTTGATTGAAACTTCTCTTGAAGATTAGGATACTTCTCAATTACGGCCTTGAAATCCTCTTTTTTAAATCCGTATAGATCACAATAAGACTTACTTATTATATCCATTGATCTAATTGTATCTTCAAGTAGCGCCATCTCTCCAAAGAACTGTCCATCTTTTAAAGTTGCGTAAATTTTTTCACCATTTGATACTTCAAATTCCCCATGACCAATTATAAACATAGCATCTCCTGCATCTCCTCTTTTAATAATATATTCATTTGGAGAGTGGAATGTTTGCTCTAGTTTATTTGCAATCATCTTTAAGCATGGAGTTGAGCAGTCTTTAAAAATATGTACATTTCTTAATATCTTGATTCTTTTATAAATATTTAATTCATTTTGTAGGGCCTGTGGAAGATCTTTTACGATCATTTCCTCTTCTTTTGATATATTTTGTGTTAATAGGTGATTATAAAACATTAGTGTTTGTTTCTGTAGACCTCTAGGAATATTATAATATTTCATAAATTGATTTAGAGAGTTTAATTTTTCTTTTTTCTCTTCTTTGTATTTATCTGCGAGCATAATCATTTTTGAGAAATTACCAATGATAATACCATAACTAGCAGCTCCAATAACCATTACAATCATCGTGTATGCTCTACCAATATTTGTTACAGGTGTTATATCTCCGTAACCAACTGTTGTAAGCGTTGATACGGCCCAGTACAAAGAAACATTATAAAATGAAATGAGGTCTAAGTCTGACCTTGGAGATATCATCATCCAACCACATGCAAGTAAATGTATAACTAAAGCAATTGCTGTTAGAGTTAATATTATTTTTATACTTCTTGGTAAAAACTTTGCAATCTTAATTATAGATCGAATTTTTACTATTCGAGCAACTCTAAGTAGTCTTAGGGCCATTATAGTATTATTCACAATATTAAGTCCAAATACAGAAGCAATTATGTCATATGGTATCGATGCTACTATATCTATCCAAAACCATTTTGATTTATGATATTGAGGTAGCTCATCATTCATTTCTAAGGTTGGCATATTGTATTTATTTTTTATTTTAAAATATATATCTAACGTAAATATTAAGCTAAAGAGACCATCCCACCAAAGATGGTGCTCTTTTAGTTGTTTATTTAAGACAAATGAAAGTGGGGCTTCAAAACATGTCCAAACAACGCAAAGAAATACTATACTTACACCTACAAGTGTAAACCTATTTTCTTTATCGGAAATGTTATAGTTTTCAAGCATTTATGAGATTCTCCACAATGCATATCGGTAGAGGATGAGAAATGTTTAAAAAATTGGCAAAAAAACATTAACTGACTATTGTGTTTTCATAAAAAAATTACACTACAGTACTAAGTACTTAGTATTACGAGAGAATTTATATATTTAAAAAGATCCACCTTGGCATCCAGAGTGCATACAATAATGTGAGAATAATTACTAAGGAAGTTAATCGTAATGAAAGATGTAAATGAAGTTGATGTTCACTCAAATGTAATTCAAGTGAAGTTTAGTGATGGGCCAATTAAAAAAGATGTTCCTATTGAAATTTCACATCCGGCAAGTAAACATTATCCTGTCGAAGATAGTGCAAAAGAGCTTTTGAATGAATTTGATTCTCTTATTGATAGCCATCAATTTAAAGATGACTATATTTTTCATCACGATAAGAAACAATGGGATTACAAAGCAGATTTCTCGGACTCATTAAACTCGATTGTAGATAAAGTAAGTTCTCAAATTGAAAGAATCAATGAAGATACAAAGAGAATTAAATTTTATCTTGATGATTTATAATTTTTATTTTTTAAATTCGATCTAAGTTTAATATTTAGGTTAGATCTTTTATATGTTATTTCAGACTTCATGATCTTGCTCACGTATAGCGGACACGTTTTAAACAACGTTTTTATTCTTTGTTTTAAATATAATCTTTTGGATTCAAATAGCTAAGTTAAGAACATAACCTTTCATTATTATATCAATTTATATTATATATTCAAAAAATTCTTTTCTAGCTTCTTTAAATTCTCAAAAACTTTGTACCCAAGGTCTGTGTTTAAACTATGAAAAAAACTTTCCATAAAAGCATTGTCATAGCAGTTTCCTTTCCTAGAGATAGATTGAGTCATCTTAAGGATTTTAAGCTTGTTTTTAACTTCTTTTGAGCAATATTGAACTCTGTGGTCAGAGTGAAAGATTGCCTTGTTAAGTCTCTCAGAGCTAATTTAAACAGCCTCCAAGAATATTTGTAGTTGTCATATTATTAGCTAAGTTAGCGCCCTTAATGTCTTTGTTCCATAAATCCACAAGAACAGTTAAATAGCAAAAGCCTTCTTTCGTTCTGGTATAAGTTAAGTCGGACGTCCAGAGCTCATTTTCTTTTTTAACCTTGTAATCATCCTCTTTAATGACTTTGTGACTTTATTCTTACTAACTTTCTCCACCAGAGCCTCGAGCTCTTTATGAATTCTTGGCGAGCTATAGCGATCTTTAGTAATATCAAGTATACTTTTTACTTTATCTTGAGAGCTTCAAATTTCTCTGTGCTCTTTTTGATGGAGGTCTTCACCTCCATTCATAGAAGCCATGACAGGAGACCTTCAGAAGCTTACAACAAGTTTTAACGGTATATCCTTCTTCTTTTAAAAGAACTATTTCTCTGAACTTAACTTTAGCCGATCCATACAAAAATAGCCTCAGCATCTTTTAGGATTGCAACAACTTTTTTCTCTTTTATGAGCTCTCGCTTTAATTTTTTACCTCAGCTTTTAAAGCTTCAATATTTTGATAGTCTTCGTCTGCACCATTTTACTTCAATACCTAACCCAAGTAGCGGGAGTTTTAATATTCTTAATCCCAAGCTTTCTAGTAACCTCTGCGACTTCAATGTTTTTGGTCAGCTCAATTACTTGGTTTTTATATTCTGGGGAGTAAGGTTTTCTTTTTTTGTTCTTTTTCATAATGTACTCTTATCCTATAAGTTGTGCTGTTAAAAGAGTGTCCGTTTTATTGGGCAAGATCACTTCGTGAAATCTATTCATAGATGTTTAAAGGTTAGCCACTTTTTTTACGTTACTTTTAGATCAGTTCTGAACAATTAATGTTTAGATATTTACCTGATGACAAATTAAAGTAATGGCCCTTAGTCGAATTAATAATATTTGAGTCTAGGTTCAAAGTTAGAGCTTTGGTACCTTTAAAGCAACCTGATTTTAAAGTCTCTTTCGTTTTTAAGAAAAACTTGCTTTGCGACGGCATCCAAAGACCATTATCAAAAGTGTATGAAAGTAATTTCTTATTATTTTTGTAGATATTCATCTCAATGTTTGAAATTTTTCTTTTGTAAATTACGTTGGATGAGCAAACTTTAGCCATGTTTATATTTACTTTATAAATAGATTGATTGTTAAAGTAATATTTGACTTCACGCATATCAAGGTTGCAAGAAGAAAAAGCGAAAGGGCAACTAAAAGTTGCCCAAATCGCTATAATATAAAGTTTAGAGAATAAGCTATTAATCATTATTCAGATTTTAATTTGTTTAGCTTCTCAAGTAAATCCTTGTTAGGAAAAAGACCATTCAAATCAGGCTCAACTGTATATTTCGTTGATCCGTCTTCGTTGTACTCTGTTGGTATCAAAGTCTTTAAATCTTGAACTGGATTATTAAGATAAGCTGGTAAGTCGATCATGATTTTCACATCCAGTCCATCAACTTTTTTCCCAATAACAATTTCTTGAGGCCCAGAAAGATAATCTAACGATTTTTGCATATCTTCTCTCGCTGTCTGAGAAAAACAAATAGCTTTTACTAAGTTATTAATTCTTAAATCATTATCACAAAACTGATTATTTAATGTTTCAAGATCCATTCCGGCTTCAACAACTTTTTCTAGATCCTGAACAATTTCGCCCATTTTATGATCTTCTTCAAGTGTCAAATAATCGTCATATCGAGATACAATTCTATGCAGCTCTTTATCGGTAAGATCTCTACCAAGATCTAACTCCTTCACTCGAATTTCATTAGATAAGTGTTTTTGTCCCTTAATTGAATACGCTGTATAAAGCTTGAAAACTGTAGAGTATCCCTTTAGTCCACTTGCAAGAATTTTAACATCATTCAAATCAACTGTTACTGTTTCGGCTGGTAATGCTTCCATACTAGACATTTCTTCTTTTAACTCACAGTTTGTATAACTATACTCATCTTCAACAATATCCTGACAATTGTATTCTAATTCTGTATTTTCAGTCTTTAGTTGTGTTAAAATAATATTAACATCACCATTAACTTTATTCAGTTTAGTACTAGCGTTTTCAAATGCTTCTACAATTTCATTTTGTACAAATCTTTTTATATCTTGATAGTCTTTAAATTTTGATTGAGAATCCCTGCCAATAACAAAATCGACAAATTCAGGGTATTTAACTTTATTAGTTAGATGCTCTATATAAGCATCATAATCTTTAGGGTCATCCAAAAGACTCTTGCCTCTATTCATTGATCCTTTCATAGCCATTAAAATCTCTGTAAATGCACTATAAAAAAGAGCCTTATTGTTTTGAGGATCTATCTCCAGCGCTCTATTAAACATGTCATGAGCATGAGTAACTCCAACAGGGTTATTAACTAAAATTTCACCAATTCGAGCAAGCTTAGCTGCATACTCTTTGTCATTTTCGATTGAAAGTCTTTTAGAGTTAACCTGCTTCTCGATTACATTTGGAGCTTTGGTTGATTTTGTTTCTTGGTTACAAGAAAATAGTGTTAATACCATCGGGATAATTAGTAGTGATTTCGCCTTCATCTGTCTCTCTCCTTTACAGTTGATCAAAGTATAAACAGCTTTTGGCTGGAAACATGATCATTTACTTAACAGTTTTAATTATATTGTATTTTATTAAGCAAGAGATATGCCATAAACTACAATAATTGAATCTTATGTAGATATACAGAGATTATGACCTACAGTTACCATATAGCGAAGATGTCCTGTCAAAAAATATATGTTCTTCTAAATTTAAAAAAATAAGAAGATTTTGTGACTTTTAAAATTTATTTTAAGCGCAGTAATTTAAATAAATTGGATTGTGCGAACCAAGCGATTCTTAATTAAAAGGTTAGGGAGATTTGGAATCTTAAAAATTATGGAGATAGTTGGTGCGGATAAGAGGACTTGAACCTCCACGCCTTGCGGCATACCCCCCTCAAGGGCACGTGTCTACCAATTCCACCATATCCGCATATGTAGGTTTGATTATAGAAAATAATGCCTAAATTCTTATCTTTTGGCCAGTAATATTTGATAGTTAGCTAGTATTAGATTCGTATATTTGTTGTTTATCCATTTTGAGTGTAAAATACTCTAGATACCTTCTACAAGGAGTTATACGATGGAGATGAATGTATTATTACTAGATTCTACCTTTTACCCCATACGAATTATTAACTGGCAAAAGGCCATGAGTTTATTTTTTGGTGGTAGAGCTCAGATTGTCGAGCATCATGAGAGCAAAATTATTAATTCTCCCAATCAAAGTTTTAAATTTCCTAAGGTCATTAGGCTAGTTTCAAAGTTTAAGCATTCTTCTTATGTCAAATTTTCCAGAGATCATATATTTCACAGAGACAATTTTAAATGTCAGTATTGTGGAACTCACTTTATGAAATCTGAATTAACACTTGATCATGTTTATCCAAAGAGTAGAGGAGGCGACACTAGTTGGAAAAACATAGTAGCCGCTTGTAAGCCCTGTAACAATAAAAAGGCAGATAAAACACCTTGTGAAGCCAAGATGCCACTATTGTCGAGACCTAGAGAACCAAGCTCATTTAGTATGATCCTCAAGAAAATTAAAAGAGAAAAAATATCTAGCTTTAAAAATTGGCTTACCTAAAAGGCATAAACAATACATCTTTGACAGTGAGTTTTTTTTGAAATTCTTTAATGCCAAATATTTTATTTTCTTGTGATGTATATGTATTAAAGATTTTATCCCACAAAGAGAATATATTTCCAAAGTTCATATTCATTAATTTGTTTTCTGTAGAGTGATGAGGGTAGTGCATAGCAGGTGTCACAAAAAGAGTCCTAAGTATTTGGTCCAGCTTTTTAGGTAACCTAAGATTTGAATGATTAAATAGTGCGAATGCATTCAATGTTATTTCATATATAATAAATGTTTCAACCCTTGGCCTTAAGACTATAATCAGTAAAGTTTTGTAGAGTGCAGATAGTAGTATTTCTATTGGGTGAAACCTCAAAGCAGATGTTGTATCCATCTCTTGATCGCTGTGGTGTACTTTGTGAAAGCGCCATAAAAAGTTAAAGTGATGTGTGGCCCTATGTTGAAGGTAAATCGCAAAATCAAAAATAAAGAGAGTCGCCATAAGATCAACTCCAAAAGTTAGTGAATTTAAACCTTCTGTATATCCAAAGTTTATAATTCCATTGCTCATTATCCCTTTTGGAAAAAAAACTCTTAGCAAGAGTACGGAAAGTACAAAAACGTACCAGTTATGTATTATTCTTGCGTGATCTTTCATTTTAAATAGTGGAACCACTTTTTGTAGTAAATATAAAAGTGTGAACGTTACTAAAAATATAAAGGGACGTATTTCAGTTATCGTCATAGTTGTTATTTAGCCTCGTATTTTTTTCGTAAAGTTTATTCATTTGTTCTAGGTTAGAATCCTTTTTATATTTATATTTAAGATAGAGATTAGTAAGGCACTGCTTTAGAATTCCATTTTTTGTAAATCTTATTGCCGAAGTCGTACTAATGGTTTTCAATCTTTTATTATTGTATTTAGCTAGTCTTAAACAAATTTCAGTATCTTCAAAAATATCCATAGTGGGTATTGGAAAAACATTTTTTACAATTTCTTTTCTTAAAAATATGCAATGATCTAGGTAATATATATTCTTTTTATCACCCCTTATTTGATTGGAATACCATGAGGTAAATCTTAGTAAGAAGTGTTTTATGTCGAATTTATGTGTAAAAGCTCCCCATTGTACTGCATCACTAATACTTAATAGTTCTTTTTCTGCATCTTTAGCAAGAAGGCTTCTTGGATGATGAATAATAATGATATCGTTTTTGGCCTTTTCAATTCCAAGGTTTATTCTTTCGGATCGTGAATTTATATCACAATTGTAAATATCTTTTGTATACTGAGCTGCAATTTTTACTGTTTCATCTGAGCTGTTAGAGTCAGCGATGATTAATTGATCCACATCTTTAAATCGTTCAAGAATTTTCTTAAAGTAGGGATTTTTTCTCTCATTAAATGTTGGTAGAATTACACTTATCATAGTTAACTATAATAGTTAGAGTCGTACTGTTATGCAAAGTTTTGATTCAATTTATCTAAAGTATATATATAATACACCCTTGAATTTAATCAATTGAACGATTATACCTAGACAAAGATTTACTTTCTAAATAATATACTCGGATATGACAAAGTCCTTTAAGTTTATTGATTTATTCTCCGGTTGCGGAGGTTTCTCCACGGGTATGGAAATGGCTGGACACCAGTGTTTGCTTGGTGTTGACTATGATGAAAGAGCAGTAGAGAGCTTTAAACACAATCATCCAAACTCGATTGGCGTATGTATGGACATACATAAACTAACAAAAAAGAAATTGGAGAGTCTAATTGATATAACTTCTGTCGACATGGTCATTGGTGGCCCTCCTTGTCAGGGATTTTCTACTGTTGGTAAAGGCTCAGCCGATGACTCAAGAAATTCACTCTTTAAGCAGTTCATAAGAGTTGTAAAGTTAACTCAGCCTAAGATTGTAATTTTTGAGAATGTAACAGGTATGCTTGCCAAGAAAAACCAAGGTACTTTAGATGCAATCTTTAAGGCTTTTGCCAAAATTGGTTATAATCTTGATGCACGTGTTATGAGCGCGGAGGAATATGGTGTTCCATCCAAAAGAAGAAGAACTATTCTCATCGGAGTTAGGGGGGGAGAAGCTATTTACCCTGAGATTACTCATGGAGAACGAGGTTCTTTAAAATTAATAACTGTAAAAAAAGCTCTTAAATCTCTTAAGGCAAAAAATAAAAAAGTCTATAATCATGATGTTGATAGTGCTCAGATCAAAAACAAATTAGATTTTAAAAGATTGTGTCATATCCCATCTGGTAGAGGAATACGCTATCAAAGAGATGAGCTTGAATTCCTACCAAAGTCTCTTCGATATGATGTTGTTTGGAGTGAAATATCTGAGCAAAGATTCAGACAAACTAGACTTCAAAGGTTACCTCTAGACCTTCCATCTCCTACTATTTTGACTTCAAGATCTATGTATTATCATCCTGAAGAGAATAGATATTTAACTGTTCGCGAAGCAGCAAAGCTTCAAAGCTTTCCAAATGATTTTGTATTTCAAGGTAGCTTAACAGCTCAATTCAGACAAATAGGTAATGCTGTACCACCTCAAATGGCGAAGGCGATAGGTGAAACAATTAAATCAATAAAATTTAATAATAAAACAAAGAAAAATACTTTAAATAAAAATATTTTAAAAAGTGCCTTCACATATAAAAAATCAACTTATCTCTAAAGTTAGTATCAAATTGCTACCTTCTTATGTCAGTATTTTATCCTATACAGTATCGTGTTTATTAGACTAAGCTATTTCTATGAATAAAAAATTAAGCTTAAAAGAAGCACTCCTTAATAAAAAAGTCCTTATTTGCATTTTTAACGGCTTCACGGCTGGGTTACCAATGTATTTTTTGGCACAACTGATCCCCGCATGGTTAAGGAGCGAAGGAGTTGACCTTAAGACAATTGGTTTCTTTGGGTTGGTAATGATTCCTTTCGCCTTTAAATATGCTTGGGCTCCACTTTTAGATCGTTATACACCTCCTTTATTTGGTAGAAGGCGAGGGTGGATGATAATTTCTCAAGTTGCTCTTTTGATATTTATGATCTCTCAAGCATTTATGGATCCTAAAACATCTATTAATTTAATTATGTACTCAGGTTTAGCAATAGGTTTCTTTTCCGCTTCTCAAGACATTGTTCTAGATGCATATAGAAGAGAGTTATTAGAGGATAAAGAGCTTGGACTTGGTAATTCATTTTATGCTAACGCATATAGAATTGCAGGATTTGTTCCCGGAAGTCTTGGTTTAATCCTCTCTGATCACCTTTCTTGGATGTATGTATTTATTATTGTTTCGTTGTTTATGTTCATAGGTATTATAAGTACTTTGCTAATTCCAGATTTAGATTTAGAAGAAGAAAAACCTAAAAGCTTAAAAGAAGCAGTTGTAGATCCATTATTTGAATTTTTTCAAAGGGATGGTTTTAAATCAGGTATTTTAATTCTATTTTTTATCTTTTTTTATAAATTTGGAGATACAGTCGCGACTTCTTTAATCACTCCTTTTTATATAGATGTTGGTTTTTCTAATACAGTAATTGGTTCTCTTGGAAAAGCTGTTGGATTTTGGTCTATGGTGATAGGTGGATTTTTAGGTGGTCTGATGATGTATCGTACAGGTATTAATAAGGCCCTTTGGATTTTTGGTCTTGTTCAGATGCTTTCAATATTAGGTTTTGCTGTTTTAAGTGAAGCTGGCCCTATTGTTTGGATTTTAGGTGTTGTTATTGGATTTGAATACCTTGGTGTTGGTCTTGGTTCTGCTGCATTAATGGCATTTATAGCGAAGAGCACGAATAAAAAATTCACAGGTACTCAATTGGCCCTTTTGACTTCATTGTTTGCAGTACCTAAATCTTTTTCTGGTGTTCTTGCTGGGTATTTAATCGAGGGGAGTGAGTCGTTTGGCGGTATAGGTTATACAAATTTCTTTTACGTTTGTACTTTGTTAGCTGTTCCTGGGATGATTTTACTTATTTGGGTCGCTCCCTTTAATAAAAGGGATTAGCAGCCAAGCATATTTTTGAAACTTCTAAACGACTTTCTTTTAAGTCTTCTTTTATTTAAGAAGTTACATGAATTTATGACTTTATCTTCTCTGGTTTTAAAGTATGTTTCAGAACCTTTTTTTCTAAAAAATAAAGCACTTTTATACTTCAAACTTTCTACTGCATAACTAAGTAAAGTTCTATCTTCATTGTCATAAAAGTTTGGGTCTTTATACGTTAATATTTGATATAGATGTTTAATTAAGTCCAAGTTTTTATTTTTAATAGTCTCTATCAGCATTAAATATTGTGTATATACAGGTATTTTTGATATTGAAAAAAAAGTATTAATTATTTCTTTTGAAAAGTTATCATCTTCATTTATGATCGACTGCTTTAAAAACTTGGTCCCAAACCGTAGATTCTTTTCTTGGTGAATATTTTTTATATAATTAAGTGTAAAGGTATCTTTGTCATTAATTATTTTTCTTATGGTATCAACTCTTGTTAAGTTGTTATTAAACTTTCTTAATCGTTCTATGAGGATAGCAATTCTTTCATTTAAGTTTTGATATGCAATATTCTCAACTAAGTCTCCTGAGGGGCTTCTTATTTCTAGATCAGCATTTGCCCTTATAAGCATTAGTGCAATTCTCTTATTTTTTTGTCTTATTGCTCTAATTAAAGGCGTTTCACCTGAATTATATGGCCTATCGATATTGGTTTTCTTTTTGCTAAGTAAAATTCGAGTTAAAATAGCATCATTATTTGTTATTGCGATATGAAGTGGAGTTTCGTTATAGCTATTGGCCAAATCAGTATCTGCTCCTGAGTTTACTAGTGTGCTCGCGATAAAATTATAATGATTTTTTATTGAATAGGTTAAAGCCGTTTCTTGTCCGATCATTACCAAGTCAGGTTTTGCTCCTCGCTTTAAAGCTGTTCTTACCAAATTAAGAGAGGATGTTTTTATGGCCTGTTTAAGTTTGGTTTGAACTTCGAGCTCTTCGGATAAAATTTGAGGGCTTGAGCTCTGATCAGAGATAATAAGTCTAGAGTTAACGTTATTTTTTTCAAGTCTTTTGGCACAGCTAGATATAAGTATTAATGTTAAGAATGCTAAAACTTTCAAAGTAGCCTTTGTTGTAAAGAAGATTAAAGTAATAATCTCTTATAACATTTACTTTCTTGCAGACATACTGATAGTGAAAAGCTTACAATAAAAA
>CAKZUQ010000010.1 GCA_937923325.1 uncultured Bacteriovoracaceae bacterium | reverse complement strand
CTAGTAACATCTCGAACCTAGAAGTCAAGCTCACTTGCGGCGAATGTAGTGCTCGGGGGACTGAGTGTGAGACTAGCAAGATGCACCCATTATATTTAAAAAAAGCCGGCTTGTAGTCGGCTTTTTTTTTGCCATATATTTAAGGATATAGTCTTATGATGTTGCTATTTAAAAGAATTTCTTATGTTGTACCTTTGTATTTTTGTATAAGAGTAATATTTTACTTCTACAATAAAGATATATTTCTAGAGAGTTCTAGTAGCGAAGTTATTCTTTCTCTTTTATATGGCCTAAGGTTTGATCTTGCAGGTATCGTTTTATTAAATTTACCTTTTATTATATCTTCTTTATTACTTGTTAACTTTCAAAGGTTTAATAAGCTTCTTTTTGTTTTGTTAAACTTTATTGGTCTTGCATTTTTAATTGTAGATGTTGAGTTCTTTCAATTTTTAGGAAAGAAAATGACTTTTGACATTTTTGACTTAGGCGATGATATTGCCGGGCAAAGTAGTCAATTAGTATTTTATTACTGGAAACTTTTTTTATTATATATTGTGGGTGCAGTTTATATTATAAAGTTTTATCCATACTCAAATAGAAATAAAAAATCTATTCGTGATATTTTAAGTATTAAACATATCGCAGCTTCATTTTTAGTTCTTGGTCTCTCATTTGTTGCAATTAGAGGAGGTCTTCAAAGTAGAAGTATTGGTCCTAAAGAAGCTTTCATATTTAGTAATCACACTGTTGGAAACCTGGCACTTAATCCAGTTTATACAATCATTAGGTCATCATTAAAGGAATCGGATGAAAGAGTTAAGCTCTATAAAACTGATCTTGAAGCAATAGAGGTTTTAGAAAAGAAATTGAGCTTCAGCACACAAAACTTTACTCATCCTCAAAAGCAGAATGTTGTAATCTTAATATTAGAGAGCTTTTCTTATGAATATATGGAACAAGGTTATACACCATATCTCTCTTCTTTAAAGGATTCATCTTTGTTCTACAAGGGGTATGCAAATGGAAGAAGATCTATAGAGGCCTTACCTTCAATTCTATTAGGCTTACCATCTATTGCCTCAGTTCCAATCTCTCAGTCTGCATATCAAGGGAATAAATTTTATTCTTTTCCTAAGTATCTTAAAGGCTATGATTATAGTTTTTATCATGGAGGAAAAAATGGGACAATGGGCTTTGACTCTTTTTCTAAAGCAATTGGTTTTCATGATTACTTTGGTTTGAATGAATATCCAAACAAGGAACATTTTGACGGAGCTTGGGGAATCTCTGATCATCACTATTTAGACTATTATAGAAGTGAACTTTCTAAAAAGAAAAAGCCTTTTGTTTCAGCATTGTTCACTTTAAGCTCTCACCAACCTTATATAGTTCCAGATGAATTTAAAGGAAAGTTTCCAAAAGGTAATTTAGAAGTTCATGAAACGATTGGTTATACTGATAACTCAATTAAAGTATTTTTTGAAAAAGCAAAAGATGAGCCATGGTTTGAAAATACACTTTTTGTCATAACAGCAGATCATACTCAAAAGCTAGAAACTAACAAATATAACACTGAACTTGGAAGATATAGTGTTCCGATTATTTTTTATCATCCAAAGATTAATTTAAATACTCATAAAAAAGATCGAACAGTATCTCATACTGATATTCTTCCAAGTGTCCTAGACTTTTTAAATGTAAAACATAGTCCAAAAATTTTATTAGGAAGTTCCGTATTTTCTAATGAAGTGGGTGTCATGTTCAACAAGACAGCTTCAGACTTTTTAGTTTTAGAAAAAGATGAGAACATTAAAAATGCTTTAACTCAATATTTCATCAATGGACTGATTAAGAATAATATTTACAGACAGTAGCATCATCTTCTATTCAATGCTTAAATAGAAAAATAGAATAATCTTCTTAAAGTTATGGATCCCGTACAGGAATACTATTTTTTATTATCATCTTTCAAAAATTTAAATCTCTAAGAAGCATAAAAGTTAAGATCTTAATAGTTGGAGTTTAAAAAATTAATATGGTGCGTAGCGACTAACAGTCATGTCTAGTTGTCATAAAAGCTATCAAAAGATAATATAAGTCTACAATATTATTAATTGAAAGGTTTGAAATGGATACTATTAATTCAACAATAAATACATCAAGTGAAGAATATCTTGAAAATGAAAAATATAACTTAGAACTCGCAAATTCTTTAATGAAAAAACTAGCTAAAGTTAAACTGGCCGGTGGAGATGTTGCAAAGTCAAAACATGAAAAACGTGGAAAGTTCTTGGCCAGAGAGAGAATCGAAAAAATTATCGATATGGGATCTCCTTTTTTAGAGTTAAGTCCTTTAGCCGCAGAAGGAGTCTATTCAACAGATGTTCCATCTGCTGGTATAATAACTGGAATTGGTAAAGTACATGGAGTTGAGTGTATGTTTGTTGCCAATGATGCTACAGTTAAGGGAGGAACATATTTTCCTTTAACTGTAAAAAAACATTTAAGGGCTCAGGAAATTGCTCTTCAAAATAAACTACCTTGCATTTATCTTGTCGACTCTGGAGGAGCTTTTTTACCTATGCAGGACGAAGTTTTCCCAGATAAAGAGCACTTTGGAAGAATTTTTTATAATCAGGCCCAAATGAGTGCAAAAGGCATATCACAAATTGCTGTTGTATTAGGTTCTTGTACAGCCGGTGGAGCTTATGTCCCAGCAATGAGTGATGAGACAATAATTGTAAAAGACAACGGAACAATATTTTTAGGAGGTCCACCTCTTGTTAAAGCAGCAACTGGTGAAGTTGTTAGTGCTCAAGATCTTGGAGGGGCTAAAGTCCACACTGAAGTTTCAGGTGTTGCCGATCACTTCGCTGAAGATGAAGAAGATGCTTTAAGTATAACTAGAAACATTGTTGAAAATTTGAACTATAAATCTAATAATAAAGATAAATATCCAGGTTTAAAAATTGAAGCCCCAAAATGTGAAGCTTCACAAATCTATGGAGTCTTATCAAAAGATACAAGAAAGCCATTTGATGTAAGAGAAGTTATTGCAAGAATTGTAGATGGTTCAAGGTTTCATGAATTTAAAAAAAACTATGGATCGACAATTGTTTGTGGTTTTGCAAACATACATGGCCATAAAGTTGGTATTGTCGCAAATAATGGAATTCTTTTTTCTGAAAGTTCTTTGAAGGCTGCTCACTTTATAGAACTTTGTGGTCAGAGAAAAATCCCTTTAGTGTTTTTACAAAATATAACTGGATTTATGGTCGGACAAAAATATGAATCAGAAGGAATTGCCAAGCATGGAGCGAAGTTAGTTACAGCTGTTTCTACTGTAAATGTTCCTAAGTATACTATAATTATTGGTGGTTCTTTTGGAGCTGGAAATTATGGGATGTGCGGAAGAGCTTTTAACCCTAGGTTTTTGTGGATGTGGCCAAATTCAAAAATTTCAGTAATGGGTGGAGAACAGGCTGCTGGTGTATTAACTACAGTTAAACAAGATGGCCTAAGATATAAAAAACAAGATGTAATGGATGAAAATCAAATAAAAAACTTCCAAAAACCAATCTTAGATAAATACGAAGAAGAGGGAAGTGCTTATTATAGTACAGCAAGACTTTGGGATGATGGTATCATATTACCTCACCAGACTAGAGATATTTTAGGTCTCGCTCTTTCAAGTGGACACAATGAAGAATTTGAAGATTCTAAATTTGGTGTATTTAGGATGTAATGATGAAGTATTTAGATATAAGTATTGAAAAAAAAGTTGGAACAATTCGAATTAATCGTCCTGAAATACACAATGCTTTTAATGATGAATTAATTGCAAATATGACTAAGTCATTTAAAGATTTAGATTCTAATGAAGAAGTTCAAGTTATTGTTTTAACTGGAGAAGGAAGATCTTTTTGTGCAGGAGCTGATCTTCATTGGATGAGTAGTATGATAAATTATTCTCTAGAAGAGAATATAGAAGACTCCAAAAAACTATCTAACTTGTTTGAAACTATTAATAATGTTTCAAAACCTGTTGTTGGTAAAATTAATGGAGCAGCATTAGGTGGTGGAGTTGGTCTCGTTTCAGTCTGTGACTATGCTATAACCCATGAAAAAGCTAAGTTTGGATTTACAGAGACAAGACTTGGTCTTATACCAGCAGTTATATCGCCATATTGTATTAGCAAGATAGGGGAATCTAATGCAAGAGCTTGGTTTTTATCTGGTGAAAGATTTTCTGCAATTAAGGCCAAGGAAATGAATCTTATACATCAAGTCTCTAGTCTTGATGATTTTGAAGAAGATTTTAATAAGGTTCTGAAATCTTTTTTAATTGCCGGACCGAAAGCAACAATCGAAGCAAAAAAATTAATAAAAACAATTACAGAAAATAAAGATTATAGTGAATATACAACTAGAGCGATTTCTTTACTTCGAATTTCAGATGAGGGACAAGAAGGGATGAAAGCTTTACTTAATAAAAGAAAACCAAATTGGATTGAATCATGAAAATAAAAAAAATACTAATTGCAAACCGCGGAGAGATTGCATTAAGAGTTATCAACACTTGTAAAAAAATGGGAATTGAAACAGTTACTATTTTTTCTGATGAGGATAAAACTTTACCTCATAGTTTTATGTCTGATGAATCTGTATCTCTTGGCGGTGGACCTCTAAGCGATACATATTTAAATATAGAAAAAATCATAAAAATTGCAAAAGATACTAATGCTGATGCAATTCATCCTGGATATGGCTTTTTGTCTGAAAATACGACTTTTGCGAATGCTTTAAGTGATAATGGAATTACTTTTATTGGTCCATCTAATGAAGCAATCGAATTGATGGGAGATAAAAAAACTTCTAAAGTAAAAATGGAAGAAATTAATGTTCCACTTATCCCTGGATACCATGGTGATTCTCAAGATGAACAAACACTCTTATCTGAAGCTGAAAAAATAGATTTTCCCGTTCTTGTAAAAGCTACTGCAGGTGGCGGTGGTAAGGGAATGAAAATTGTTGAAAAGAAAGAGGATTTCTTAAGTTCTTTAGCTTCTGCTAAAAGAGAGGCAATGAATGCCTTTGGTAACGATAAAGTCTTACTTGAAAAATATATTATAAATCCTAGGCACATTGAAGTACAACTCGTTAGTGATGGGAAAGGTAATCATTTTCATTTTTATGATAGGGAATGTTCTATCCAAAGAAGATATCAAAAAGTCATTGAAGAGTCTCCAAGTCCCGCTCTTGACGACAGTTTAAGGCAAGAAATTTGTAATGCTGCACTTCAGATATCAAAAGGTATAAATTATCTAGGAGCTGGAACGATCGAATTTATTTTGGCCCCTGATAATAAATTTTACTTCCTAGAAATGAACACTCGTTTACAAGTAGAGCATCCAATTACTGAAATGGTCACTGGTGTTGATTTGGTTGAGTTACAAATAATTGCAGCTCAAGGAGAAGCTTTTCCTTTTAAGCAGTCAGATATTAAGCAAAGTGGACACTCTTTTGAATGTCGTGTTTACGCAGAAGATCCTGATAATGACTTTTTACCGACTAACGGAAAAATTTTAAAGATTGGAAAATCCTCTGTTGCAAGATTTGATTGTGGCTTTAAAGATGGAGATTCCATTAGTACAAACTATGATCCGATGCTTGCAAAGATTATTGTCCACTCTCATGATAGGATTAGTGCTAGAGACAAAATGATTATAGCTCTTAATGAGATCACCTTTAGTGGTGTTAAGACTAATAGAGATTATATGAAAAGAGTATTACTAAACTTTAGTTTTGAAAAAGGAAACTATCACACACATTTCTTAGCTTTAAATAAAGAAGAACTCGCTCCAAAGTCTCTATCTGACTATGAGAAAGCAAAAGTCCTTTCGAATTTAATTTTAAATAAAGATGAAAAAAATAATAGTTGGAACAACTTAGCAAACTTTAGGAATGTTTAATGAAAGCAATAGTTAATAACGAAAAAGTTGAATTTATTATCACTCATAAGGACAGTAATTCTGTCACTCTAAAGATTAATGATCGAAAATTTACTTTTTCTAAAGAGGATTTATCTTTAAATATAAATGATTTTACTGATGATCTGTACCAAGTATTTGATGGTGATATTGAAGCCTATGCTAAAATCTTACCTAAAGCGAAGAGTTCATCTTCTCAATCGATGAAAGAGGGGTCTCTTTTAAGCCCTATGCCTGGAAAAATATTTAAGATACTTCTCAAGGAGGGGGACTCTGTGAAGGCTGGAGATACTATTTTAATATTGGAAGCCATGAAAATGGAACACAATATTAAAGCAAATAAAGATGGAGTTCTAACAAAAATTCTATACAAAGAAGGCGAGCAAGTTACTGGGAATAGTCTTTTGTGTGAGTTAGATTAACTATGTTTAATGATCTTCCAAAAGAAGTTAATATTGTTGAAGTTGGGCCACGAGATGGACTTCAGAATGAAAAGGTTAATGTTTCTTTAGAGGATAAAGTTAAATATATTCGTTTACTTTCTAAAGCAGGTTTAAAAACTATCGAAGTCACAAGCTTTGTTAGTCCGAAAGCTGTTCCACAAATGGCAAATGCATCTGATCTTTTTAAGCTCGCCAATGATGAATTAATAGATATTAATCTTCCTTGCCTTGTTCCTAATTTAAAAGGATATAACCTAGCAAAAGAAGCTGGAGTAGAGGAAATTGCACTTTTCTCAGCAACAAGTAATGAATTTACAAAAAAAAATATTAATATGACTGTCGATGAGAGCTTTAAAGTTATGTCTGAGATTGCAACTCTTGCACATCAGGACAACATTAAAGTTCGAGCATATGTCTCAACAGCATTTGGTTGTCCATATCAAGGTCATATGTCTAAAGAAGAACTTTTGGCCATATGTTTAAGGTTCCAGGACTTAGGTGTTTATCAAATTTCAATTGGAGATACAATCGGAGTTGGTACTCCTAAGCAAGTAGATGAATATTTAAGTTTTGTCCTACAGCATTTAGATAAATCTAAAATTGCGATGCACTTTCATGACACCAGAGGTATGGCCATAGCAAATATATTAGTAAGTCTTAAGCATGGAATTACTACTTTTGATTCTTCCTCAGGAGGGTTGGGGGGATGTCCTTATGCAAAGGGTGCGACAGGAAATGTCGCAACTGAAGATTTAATTTATTTATTTGAATCTTTGGGGATTAAAACTGGGGTAAAGCTTAATAAAATTTCAGAAGCCTCGCGGTTTATTTTGGGGGTTATTAATAAAGAGACTCCCTCTAAGTTTTTATCATCTTACTTTAAAAATAAGGCATAGCATGTATTCAAGAAAATTAAATGATCTTAAAATCTCAACTTTAGAAAATCAGTTATGGATCACTTTAAATAGACCTCAGGCGAGTAATGCTTTCACTGTAGAAATGATTCAAGATTTAGTCGATTTACTTTATTTTGCCGATGAAGATGATTCGATACATTGTATTATCATTACGGGTGAAGGAAAGCACTTTTGCGCTGGCGGAGATATTAAGCAAATGCTTAATAAAGAAGGTATGTTTGCTGGTGAATCTAATGAATTAAGGCTTAGATATAAAAGAGGTATTCAAAAGATACCAGTATGTTTCAATAGCTTGTCCACGCCAACGATTGCTATGGTAAATGGAGCTGCTATCGGAGCTGGTTTAGATTTAGCCTGTATGTGTGATATTAGAATTGCTAGTACAAAAGCTAAATTTGGAGAGACATTTACAAAATTAGGCTTAATTCCTGGTGATGGTGGAACATATTTTCTTCAAAGAGTTGTGGGTTACTCTAAGGCCATGGAGATGACCCTAACAGCAAAGATATATAATAGTGAAGAAGCTTTGAGTATGAATCTTGTCAGTAGTCTTTTTGAATCAGACGAACTGTTAGAAAAAGTCAGAAATATAGCTGATCAAATTTGTTCTAATTCAGCAGTTGCAAACTCTATGGCCAAAAGATCTATAGTTCATGCTCGAAACAATGATTTGTACAGTACTCTTGACTTGCTTGCAAGTTATCAAGGTATAACTCAAAGAACTCCTGAGCATTTTAATTTACTTAAAAAGATTATTTCTACAAGTAAAGATAATAGTTAGTATTAGTTTAGTTAACAATTATTTTGTTTAATTCGTATTTATTTTTTGACATAGGAAGTTGAATATTTCACAATAAATATATCGATACATTAAGAATAAGTTAATGGAAAGTTATGAATATAAGATGGATTTTATTTTCAAATTAATAACTTTTCAAAAGGATGGTTTTTTCAAATTTTTTCAAACCTATTTGAGAGAGGTAAGTTTGGAGGATGTAAATTTGATCAATCTTGAGAACTAGGTATATACACACAAAAGTATAAACTAAAAAATTAAGTATTAAGGTTGAGAAAAGTTATATCCAAGGATGGATTCACTTTAAAAGTGTATAGGGCCAAGGATGGCCCTTTTTTTATTTCTTTGTAATGGTAACTTAAAGCATTTATATCAGTTGTAAACGATTACTCCCTTTATAAATAGTTGATATTGTACAAAATCAATTAGTGAAATATTTGGACTCTTTACATGTAGGACTTGTAGTCGGTCTTTGTGCGTTATTTGAGTTTTGAATTGAAAATATACTATAGTAGATCTACTATAGAGTAACGAATGATGGTCTATTCATTTCTTGAGGTAGTGTCTCTTCAACTATAAAGTAAAGAAGTAGTTTGTATGGTATATATGAAAAATATTAATTTCGTGTTCAGCTTTTTGGATTTAGAGCGAATATTAGGATAAATTGAGATATGACAATTCTTATTACATTAATCATCTTATCTTCTTGTTTACATACGGAAGTCAAAACTTCTAGTAGCAAATATGCTGATACAGCTGAACGTGTTAAGAAGGTAGAGAAAGCTGTTGAGTTGTATGATCCATCTAGCTCTCCTGAGTCTTGGGTTGGAGATGTTAAGGAGTTGAAGCATTCAGGTTTTAAAGGATTAGATGATCAAATTCAAAAATACTGTATAGAAAACGAGAAGGTTCCAACTGTAGAGTAAATTAAAGATCAAATAAATAACTATTTGAAGAGCGATTTATTACATGAACAATGGCTTTTCGACGAAGGTATGAAGCTTACTTTGAACATAGAATATGTTGAAAGTGATTTCGAATGCAGAGGGACGATAGATATTGCACTACCTAAGGATCAATTTCACAAAGCAATAAAAATACCTATTAATAAAAAATATAAGTGGTGAAGATAAAAAATCATAGGTATACGGGGTATTCTTTCTAATTTCTTGGGATTAACGTGAATTAAACTTATAATTGTATTTTGTTTTAATCATCGAGTGAGCTTAATAAATCATTGAAGAAATCAGATTTATGTTCTTTCTCTTCTTCTTCTGTCATATGTGCAAAGCCTGTTCGGTCTTTTGGAACCAAGTAATTCTCCTCAACGTCTATAACAAACCTTGAAGGAAATCGTTTTAAATCTTTTCCATAAATTCTTCTTTCATGAGCATGAGTAATATAGAGTCTCTTTTTAGCTCTTGTTACACCTACATAGAATAATCTTCTTTCTTCATCTACTTCAGATCCTTCTTGAATCGTATTCTTGTGTGGAAGAAGTTCTTCTTCGCATCCAATCATAAATACAATATCAAATTCAAGACCTTTAGATGCATGTAGAGTCATTAGTTGAACTTCATTCTTTAAGATTCCATCATCATCTTTGTTATCACTTGCATCCGCTAATAGGAGTCTTTCAAGGTAGTTCTGTAGAGTGGCATCTTCTTTAAAGCGATCATAGAATCTTTCTGTAGACATTAAAAAGTTAGAAACATCATCTCTTTTTCTTTTTGCAATCTTTGGACTGTCATAGCTTTTATCAACGAATTCTAAATAGTTAATCTCTTGAATCAATGAAGCTAAGCCTTGAACTATGGTCATCGTTTTAAATAAATCTTGATACCTCTCAATTATAATAACAAATGCTCTTAGTGCTATTCCTTGTTTAGAATCACCCAGAGGATTTTTTTTGATAATATTGAAAAGTGAGGTATTTTCTTCTTGAGCCAAGTCTAAGAGCTTGTTTAGTGTTTTAGTTCCGATCCCTCTATTAGGAACATTTAAAATTCTTCTTAAAGATAGTTCATCTTTTGTATTATTTATTACGCTGAGGTATGCAATTAAGTCTTTAATTTCTTTTTTTTCATAGAACTTTTGTCCACCAATTATAGTATAGGGTATCTGAGCAAGTCTTAGTTGATCTTCAAAAGGGGGGACTTGAGTATTACTTCTATATAAAAGAGCTACTTCTCCAAGAAATAAACCTTCTTTTTGAATTTTGATAATTTCATCTATTACAATTTGTGCTTCGTGATCTGTGTTTGCACATCCCCATAACTCAGGAAGATTACCTCCAAAGTTTGTAGATCTCATTGTCTTATCTTTTCTCTTTTTATTCTTTTTTATAACAACATTTGCGAGTTCTAGGATTTTTGCCGTTGATCTATAGTTTTGCTCTAGTTTTATAACTTTTGTATCTTCATACTGTTTTTCAAAGTTTAAAATGTTGGATAAATCTGCGCCCCTAAATGCATAAATGGATTGATCATCATCTCCAACGACACATATGTTTTGATGAGTCGAAGTTAGCCCTTGTACGAAATCGAACTGTAGACCATTTGTATCTTGATATTCATCAACCATAATATACTTGTATCTTTTAGAGTATTTTTCAGCAACCTCAGGGTAGTCATTAAAAAGTCTTACCGCTAAAAATAAAATATCATCAAAGTCAACAGCATTGTAGAACTGCAATTTATCTTGGTAGTAGTGATAAACATATTCAACGGCCAAATCATAGTCACTTTCATCATCAAAAAATTCAGTGTCTTTAAAAGCTTCAGCCGTGATGGCATTATTTTTTAAATATCCAATTCTTGAGAGTATCTGCTTTTTATCAAATGATGCTTTTTCCATTTTGAAATTTTTTAATGCTTCTCTGACAATTGATAACTGATCTGCAGAATCATAAATTGTAAAATCTTTTGAATAACCAAGTTTTGAGATATCTTCTCTTAAAATTCTTATGGCCAAAGAATGAAAAGTACATAGCGTAATGCCACGTTTGAGCTTGGGCCCTAAAAGCTTACCAACTCTTTCGTGCATTTCTGTTGCTGCTTTGTTTGTAAAGCTAACTGCTAGTATTTCTTTAGGATTTATTCTTAAATCCTTAACCATATGGGCAATTCTAAAGGTAACTGTTCTTGTTTTTCCAGAGCCTGCTCCTGCTAGAATTAAAAGAGGGCCCTCAACACTTGTTGCAGCTCTTTTTTGTTCTGGGTTTAATGTATCTAAATCAAACATATTTAATTAAATTTCTCTTTGAGTATTTGGCGATGAGTATACATTAATTATATACTATCAGTCTTATTGAATACTAAATTTAGGTAATATATTATGAATAATTCAAAAAATTTAATCACTTCGGCCTTACCATATGCAAATGGACCTATTCACTTTGGTCATATAGCTGGAGTTTATCTTCCTGCAGATATTTACACGAAGCACAAAAAGCTTCTTGGAGAAAGCACAATACATATAAGTGGCTCTGATGAGCATGGTGTTGCAATTATGCAAAATGCTAATAAAGCAGGTATTGATTATCAAACCTATGTAGATCAATGGCATAAAGAGCATAAAGAGGTTTTTGATCAGTATGGTATAACTTTTGATTATTTTGGACAAACTTCTAAAGATTATCATGCAGTGGAAACTGTTAAGTGGTTTAAAGAGTTACATGATAAAGGCTTTATTGAGAAAAGAGCTGAAGATCAACTTCAATGCCAAGACTGTAATAACTATTTACCAGATAGGTTTGTTGAAGGTGAATGTTATATATGTGGTTACGAAGAAGCAAGAGGCGATGAGTGTCCAAAGTGCGGTGAATGGATAGATGCTGTAAAGCTAATTAAGCCTGTATGTAAGTTTTGTGAGTCTACAAATATTGAAGTTAAATCTGTTGATCAGTGGTACTTGATGCTTTCTAAGTACCATAAAGAATATAGAGAATGGATTGAGTCTAAATCAAAAGACTGGAAAAAATCGGTATTTTCTTTTGTAGACTCTTTATCAAAAGAAAAGATGGTAGATAGGGCAATAACTAGAGACTTAGATTGGGGAATAGATGTTCCTTTAGATGAGGCCAAAGGTAAAAAGCTATATGTTTGGTTTGATGCACCAATAGGTTATGTTAGTAATACTAAAGAGCTTTTAAAAGACAGTGATGAAGACTATCTAAAAGACTGGTGGCAAAACCCAAATACTAAAATCACTAATTTTATTGGAAAAGATAATATCATCTTCCACTCCATCATCTTTCCAGTTATGAGTATGGCCAGTGGTGTTGTTCAACCTGTTACTAATCTTCCTGCAAATCAATATGTTAACTTAGAAGGTAAGCAATTTTCTAAGTCAAAAGGACATTATGTCGATGCTTTTAAAACAATTGAAGAATTTGGACAGGACAATATTAGATACTATCTTACGACTTTAATCCCAGAATCTAGTGATTCAAGTTTTACTTGGGAAGGCTTTGAAGCAAAGATTAATAATGAGCTGGCAAACAATATAGGAAACTTTGTAAATAGATGTTTAACTTTCTTCTATAAGAATTGGACTGATGGAATTGATAAAGAAAGCTTCACTTCATTTTTAAGATTAGATCAGGCAAATGAATTAAAAGATAAAATTAAGAATTTTAATGCTCATCTTGAAAATGTATCTATTAAAAAAGGTCTTGAAGAACTTATGAGTATAGGTCAAATTGCAAATGTGTTCTTTTCTGATGGAGCTCCATGGGCAAGTATAAAAGAAGATAAAGATGTTGCTAAAATCACGATTGCTCATTCAAGTATATATGCCCTATGTCTTGGTATATTATTTGAGCCATACCTTCCAACATTATCTAAAAATATTTTAGCTTATTTCCCTGAAATTTCTTTAGATCTTAAAAGGTCTATTTATACAGGAGATATTGATAAATTAGAATCGTACTTCACTGATGAGTTTAAACTCCTAACTAAGCCAAAAGGTTTAGTAAATAAAGTTGATAAAGACAGAATTAAAGAACTTAAAGATTCACTTAAATAATTACTTTATGAATTTATCAAAAATAATTAAAATTGAAGAATTTGTATTATTTGTCTATTAAACTCAAATATAAAAAACTTAGTGACAAGAATTTATGTCATTAATTTTAAAAGTATTTTTTACCGCTTTAATAAAGCCATTGTATGTAGAATGAATCGAGTAATAACTTTTTGATCCTTGGTATAGATCCTTAGATCCATATCGTTTATCTGTAAATCTCATATCTACAAAATGATGACCTTCAATTGAATAAGAATCATGACTAAAGTGAACATCTAATGTATGATCTGCTTCACTGTAACTGTTTAATGGTTGATAACCTTTCGCTTCTAAATTTGCTTCAATAAAATTCATCATCTTTTTAGTCGTTCTTTCTTTTTTCTTTCTTATTCGTTTAAAAAATCCAGGACCACAATTTGAGCAATCATCATAAAAACCTGTTTTGTATTCACCAACGAGTTTAACTTTTATTTTACAATTTGCCATAACTGAAAGGCTTGTGAGAGCCAATAGTCCAATTAATAATTTCTTCGTAAGTTATCCTTTGAGTTACACTTATTATTGATATATTTCATGAAATCTGTTCATAATATTAATCTTGTTTTAGCAAGTGAGATGCCAATACTTTAGTCACTCCTTTGATGTAATATTAAATAGGTATCTTCTTTCGAGTCATAATTTCTCTGACAGTTGTATTAATAATATAGATTTTTATTTTTATTATGATTCTAACTCAAAAAATTGCATCTTACTGAAACCCTAAAATAAATTTATCATCTACAGTGAAATAATCTGAGTTTAGAATGCCACATTGCTGCATGGTTTTAAGTTTTAAATAATCCATATTTTGATAACCATAGCCTCTTCTAATTCTTACCTTAATCACATTAATCATACCTTTTGAAAGCGATGACGTTACTTTATGCTTATAATAATTTGTAACGTTCTCCAAAGATTAATCAAATACATATGCCACTTTAAAAGATTATTAAATCCTAGCTTATGGCACCAATTTCGAATCTGTGCAAGTTCATCAAAAAGCATCATCTTCGTTTCACTATCAAAAAATAACTTTACCATCTCCTTAACTATTTCCAAAAAAATAAAATCTTCATTCAAATCTAATAATTTATTTATATGCTCTCGCTCTTCAATCGTTCTCTTTGAACCTCTTTTTTTTAATATATACTTTTGTATCTTCCACTACATAAATTTAAAAACTCTGGACTAATCTTTTTATCTTTTTATGCAAATCCTTTCTTTGATCGTTAAAAGCTTTACTGAAGTTTTGTATCAAATAAAAACTATCAAAAATAAAGTCTATCTATAATTTAAAAAGATATTATTGATATACTGAAAAAGTTTAGTATGTATTGTCTTAGACTATATGAAATGAATCATTACGAATATTAAGCCAGCTTTTAAAGCTGTTTTTTATAACTCCTTTTTATCGAAGTAGGAAGTTAAACCAAGAAATATTGGAAGAGTCCTATTTAAAGAATTAAAATCTTTTCTCAAGTAACTTAGAGTAGGGTGTTATAGTAATTTATTAGTTGTAAATAGAATTACTTAGAATAAAACTCTAGGCCAGCAGCTTTTATTTTAAACGTTTTATTTGTTTCAAACCTTGTCTGGTTCCATGTCTTATATACAACATTAGATTTTGGATCAACTAAAGCTTCAAAACTTGAAGTCGGTCCTGTTTTCTTTTTTGTTTTTACTATTACATGATTAACGGTTTTACTTCTTCCATTTACTTTAATAGAAGTTTCCTTAACTTTAGATATTTTAATATCAAGCTCTTTTGATGTGTTTGCAAAGTATATATTTTTAATGTCTTTATCTATTTGAACTTGTGGTACTAGTTGTGTTTTTTTTGAGCTTAATAATGGACCTTTTTCTTTAGAATTCTTTTTATATTTAGTTTTTCTTACTAATTGTGATTTTTTTTGTTTAGTCACTTTTGGTATTTTTTTATTAGGTTGAGTATCTTTTTTTGTATAAGTTTGAACTTTTAAATTAAGGCTTTTACTTTCTTTTAGATAAAAGTAGACACCTGTAAGAATGAATGTGAAGACTAATAACTTTTTAATATTTTACTCCGTTACGGCAAATGTGAAGTCAATCACTTTAAAAGGTTGATGTGATGTATAGTCACTTTGTGTATATTCATTTCCATTTTCATCAGTAAAACAGTCACTACAATTACTCATTCTAGCTCTAAATCGACATGTAAACTCTAGTCCAGGTGGAATTCTTTTGTTAATTTCTAATAATACTACATTTGATGATGTTACTTCGTAAACAGAACCATCACTTGATAGAGTATCAGCTAAAGTTTGTCCTGGATCAATCTTACTGTAAATAGCATTTGAAGCACCAGGCAGAACTCTTACAAGGCAAGAATTAGGGTTGAATGAACTGCCGCTATTTGCATAATCTAAACAATCAGTATCTCCAATACCTAAATCTTTTCTTTTAAAATTTTGAGAAACCCATCTTTCCTCATCATCTGCTTGGTGTCGAACTAGACAAATTGGTTGAGGAGAATCTAATGAGTGCATTGGAAATTTTCCATTAGTATCTGTTACTTCAAAATCAAAACGATTATTGTCTTTACTATTAAAGCTACAGTCTCCTTGGTTTTCTGTTGTATCCGTTAATGCTCCTTCTGTTAAAAGTGGAAAGCCATTAATTTGACAAGGTCTATGCTCTGCTAATTGACTACTTCTAAATGTGTTCTCATTACTAAATCTATTAACATATCTATTTGAATTATTTAGAAGCTTCATATGATCCCAGTCATTACCTAATACTTCTAGTCCGGCCATGATAGAGTTCGAATTGTTTACTATGTTTAAGGATAGTCCAACTATTTCACCTGGACCAATTTGAATATTACTATTATTAAACTCTGTTCCCGCAACGCCAGTTGATGTTGAAACAGGTACTCCTTGGTAGGTTAAATTTGTTAGTAATCTATCAATTTGTACTTTGTCATCAATTAAATAAGCTCTGTTAATACCACTTGTACTAGAGGGAAGCCCAATCAGCTCTTTTGAAATAAGAATTGAGTTGTTTCTATATATCTCGTCAACTTTCGTACTTGTAGTGGGGGATATTAATGCTACAGCACTTCCTGTTGCAGGATGTGTTGCGCTAGCATTTATATCATCATATATAATGCTTTGTGAGCTAGCGATATTTCTACCACTTCCTTCATCTGTATAGTTTTTAAATAAAAGTAATCCATACTTATCTAATAAACTCTCAGATTGTTCCTTTGTGAAGCTAGGACAGAGATATTGTGATATATTGTGA
Source organism: uncultured Bacteriovoracaceae bacterium (assembly GCA_937923325.1). The sequence goes on along the minus strand of CAKZUQ010000010.1, from coordinate 51,237 downwards.
TAGATGTTTTTAGCAAATGTTTTATAAAATTTTCTATATGTAATAGAGTCTTTAGAGTCATTCCATTCATACGCATTTTCAGGATTTAAATTTACAAATGATACATTTAAATTTTCATAAAAATCTGATCCTTTAGTTGTTTGGTCACCAAGTTCACCTAATGTTTCACTTAATAGATATATTAAGTAATCATTTGCTTTTTTATGTTTGTAGTCTGTCGTTGATAGTCCTGTTGTGTTAGTCGGAAAGCTACATGTTGACTGCAGTTGTTTATGAAGGGCAACTAAGTAATGAGATGTGATTTGACCAGCATTATGCCTAGATTCTTTGGCCGGATTTCTTTCTCCAATTTCAAAATTGGCATCGTAATGAACGTGTCTTGGATAAGATAATTTTTCAGTATCTGTAAATGTTGCTGTATGTAGAGGGTCACTCTCTGTTAAAGGTCTTGATGCATCAAAAAACCTTCCAAGTGCCCATTCTCCAAATCTTGTTCTTCTATTCATATAATATGCGAAAAAATCGGCAATCCCTTCATTTAAAGCTCCACCTTCATCGTAGGAAAACTTTCCAAGATTTACTCTATAAGGGATTGTCTCAACAGTTATGCCATTTGGATTCATAAATGTATTTCTTTGATTTAAAAGTATGTCGACAAAGACATGCCCTAATTCATGATAAATTACACTTGGATCTTGAGCAAAGCGAAGAGACGTTATGTTTTCATTATAGCCAAAACATAATTCAGATTCAGCTGCAGAATAAAATGCATTAAAGTTATCTTCATCAAGATAGCATTTTGAAATAACTCTTAGTGTTTTAGTTATAGTATTTTCTGTTAGCCAAAAAGATTGAGTTGTTGGTAAGTAGAAGTTAGTTGCTGAGGGAATACTCCAAGTTAATCTATTGTAAAATGCAGAGTAATGAGCAAAAGAAAGTGAATCTAAGACATTGTCCATCATTTTTTTTACATGAAAGAAAGTACTAACTTGATAAAAAGCATCTGATCCAAGAGGGTAGGTCCATCCTCCATTGCTAGTTTCTAGAGGTATAGATGTTGAGTCATCTTCATTAAAAACACTGAAGCAGGGAAGGGCGGTTGTCGAGAATGTATTTGTAGTTAGTAGTTCAAATGAGCAGTCTTCACTTAAACTTGTGTTGTTAGTAATTTTTCTAGAGACACTATTTTCTTCGTAATTTGGAGATGCTTCTCCATTAACAATTGGATTTACGAGGTATACAAGACCAGCTCCTGTTCCTTGAAATGCATCTGGATCATCGATAGCTCCTCCTGACTGTGCATTACAGCCAACAAGAACTACTAATGCAATAAACATTAAAATTTTATTTGTGAATTTTGCAAGTTCCTTATGCATATATTCTTCCTTGTTCTTATTTATTACTGGCCTTTTACGTTGGCTCCATTCAGTATATCGAAGAAGCCTGAAGTAAAGTTATTTAAGCCTTCATCTTTATCTCCACTTCCTTTTGATGCAGCAATGATATTTTTACATTCTTGTGGAGCCCCTTGTTCTCCTAAACCTGTAAAAGTCGAAGAGTTTGCTGAATATTTATATGCATCGAATGCGAGGTCTTTATAGTCGTCATCTTCTGGAGTAATACATTTTCGTTTATCTTTGTAGTCATCTAGTGCAATTCTTAATATTCTATCATTATCGACTTGTCGCTTTAGAGTTGCATAATCAACTGTTTTTGAACATGAGATGTTATTGCTTATAACTTCTATAATCTTGTTTTTCTTGTCTTTGCTCGTTCCATATTCTACACAGAACTCAACATCGTTATACCGGTCTTCATCTTTATAACTTTTGCAAAAAGAGCCTGTGTTTTTGCACTCGTTCGAATAATCATTCTTTCCTGTATCATTAGATGCGCAATATTCTTTGATTTTAATAATTTGTAATGTTAAATTTTTCTTATCCATCATTTTAGCTGCGAACTCACTTGGATCGATATCATCATTTGAGCACAGTTCATCAGCAGGATTACCCAATGAAGATCCGTTTATTGCCTCTGTTATTTGTGCAGTATTTGATAATAGTGAATAATGAGCTGAATCATCACATCCTTTGATAAGGATTTGACACTTCTTTAAGTTATAAGCATTTTGTTCAGCAATTTTTTGATCATATTCTTGTTGCTGTTGGTTTGCATCGTTTATTTGTCTTATGATTGCAGCATTTGCTCTTTTACATTTTTCATAAATTGTTGACCATCTCGCCTTTTCTAAATTTGCATTACTCATTGCAGTCGAGATAACTCCTAGTAGACCTTGAGTTGAAGACGATTTACTTGCATAGCCCGAAAAGTTTTCAACATCTTCGCCAAATTGTTCATCTAAAGACTTTTTTAAATCTTCTCGAATTTTTGCAATATCATTTTGAAACAATTCTAAATACGCATCAGGATCTTCAATTTTTAGTTCCTGATCTAAACCTTCAAGAAATTTATTTTGAACAAGATCTAGTTTTAAATCAGTTGTTGATTTAGAAAGAGAACCTGTTTGATTTATCGCATCTTCATTTAAGGAATCAATTTGAGAAATTGTTAATGCATTTTGTAGAGTTGCAAATAATTCTTGTTTCATTACTTCCATCTCTGTTTCATAAATTTTTGCTTTATTTATTTGAGAAGCGACTGTTGCATCAAGTGCATTGGCAATTGATGTTCCACAACTTGCAACATTGCTAGCACAAGTTGTTGCTGTCTTTAAGCAAAAGTTATTAGAATTTCTATCAAACGCATTCTCACAACTTAGTGCTCCTATTCCTGTTGTTTGATCTTCGTTACAGTATAAGACTTTTTCCTTTACCTTAGTTGCAATATTAGACATAAGCTTATTTTTTTCATCTGCAATATATTTAGTGTATCCTGCTAGCTTAGTTTCTGTATCTTTTTGACTAATTGTCCCACCGTCTTTACTATTATAAATCTTTTCACATTCACATCTATAAAGTGAGAGTAAAGAGGATACGCTTATGTTTGTAGCATCTTTATAAATTGTCTTTCCACAAAGAGTTTGAGTTCTACTTAACCTTATTTTTTCTTGACTTGAGCTATCATATGCAGAAATATTTTTAATTTTTTGATCGATATCTATGTCATTGTCTTCTAAATTTTCATAAACAGTAGTTCTAAGAATTGAGTCTCTATTATTGTTTGCAGAATCACTTAAACTATAATTTGTTATTGAACGAGAGAATGTTGAACTGTTTCCTACATATTCAGCTATACAGGCATTGTATTGATTTCTTTTATAGATCTCTGCTATGTCAGCAGAGTTTTCTGTTCCATTTTCTATACTTTCAATTCTTGATGCTGTTGCTTCATCTAAACCTCTAAATTGTTTTTTCTTATCTCTTAATGTCCTTTCAAAGTCTTTAAGTTCATTTCCTAAAATATTAGAAACACCTCTATTTTGAACATCGAAAAGAGTAGCCTGAGCTCCGTCGTATAAAGTGTCCGAATCTAAGGCTATTGAGTCAGTTCCTGTGATATTGTTATTAAAATTTTCAAGTAAAGATTCAACATCTTTTGTTATTTGTCTTTGGTTTGTTAAGACTTGCTTTGGGCTATAGCTATCGCCATTGGAGTCTTCTCCTTCAAATCTTCTATCCATTATAGATTTAAGTCCTCTTAACCCAGAGCTTTTACCATTCTCTTGAATCGTATTTTCTGTAATGAAGGTTGCACAGCTATTTCTTTCAGCTGCTGTGAAATTGGCCATAAAGTTATGATTTGCTAAAGCGACTTCTCCTGCACCATTTAAGATAGCATCATCACCTTTAATTGCTGTTACTAACTTATCACTTTGAACTTTAAAGGCTTTGATTTTATTTTCCATCAGACTCTTGAGGTCATCTAAACTTTTTAGTTTTGCTTTTAGTTCTTGTTGATAAGTCAAAGCGACTCTATCAAAACATGCTGGTCCTTGGCTAAATCTATCATTTCCTTTAATGATAAATTCATCGACAGTTTCTTTGTTTATTTGTGCCGTTTCCAGATATTGAAGTACCATTGCTTGATCTTTTACATCTGGATTACTCTCATCACATATTGAATCTACTGCTAAAGAATTCCCTTTTGCTTCTAGAACCATACATCCGTTGTTGGCAAGCTTTTGGTGTAAACCGTCTGCTGCTACAGGCTTTATTAAGTATTGATTGTTTGGACCTGCTGAGTTTGTTTGATTGAGAACTTGAGTTCCAATTTGTACACCTTTGGTTAAGGCGTCAACCGCTTTAGATGCTTTGTCCCAGGCTGTATCCTGTGCTACGGCTGAGTTAATTGACAGTGCCATTGGAGAAAGAACAAGTTGTGTATTTATTGCAATACTTGCTGTTTTCAATAGTAATGTTTTTAATAACTTTGCCATTTTTTTGACCTCATCTTAAAGTAATTCAAATACTTATCGTCTATTTCATTTAAATAATTAATTAAAAATAAACAGCTTTTAGTAATTATACTGTCGTTGGAACATTTTTGTCGGGTAATGATCTCTTCACTTGGCAAATCAGTAGTTATTGGTAAACTAAATATATGTAATTAAAGGGTTTTTTCTAATCAGGAACAGAATATGTCTAGTGATAAGAGTATAAATGGTGTGCCGAAAAATGATGGCAATAGTTCAATAATATCTATTTGTTTTAATGATACTTGTATTAAAGTCGATAATGTTACCTATATTTCTGATGTTGAAGGAGATATTCAATTTTCAAAAACTGAGGGGCTATTATTCCACCTTATTTTGAATGCCGATATTTTATCTATTATCCCTAGAGAGGATTTACAGATTAATAAAAAGTCCGTGACTCCTGGAAATATGTATATCTTAGATATTAAAGATAAAATAGAATGCCAAGGAAGAGAATTTTATTTAAGAGAGTCTAAAGTTCAAATGAATACTGTCTCTTCAGCTTCGAATGAAATAGCTTCTGATATTACTCAAGAAATAAAAATTTCATCATTTTCACATAATAGTAGTTTTAAAGATGATGAGTTAGAAGAAGTAGAAGAGTTAAAGAGAAAGCAATTTAGTTTAGACTTTTTAAAGCAAAAATTTAACTTCAATAAAAAACAAAAAATAGAAAATGTTAAAAAAAGTAATAAAGAGAGTATTGGTAGGAATGCGGCAATATCTAACTTAGATAAAGAAGGATCAAGTCTTTTAAGTCATCTCAAAAGTGCGAATACTTTAGTGCGTGTTTTTGCCAATTTACTAGATATTGCAATTGCCTTTATTTTGCTTGAGTTTATTGTTATAGACCGAGAAGTTCTGTCTTTTTTTAAATTTGAGAGTTATGCAAATTTAGATGAGTTTGATTTTGTTAAGAGTTTTGTTCAACAGGCAATATCTGTAAGTGTAGTATTTTGGGGTCTCAGAATTATTGGAAGTCTAATCTTTGGTGTTTCTTTAGGACAGATGTTACTTGGAATGTCTTCGGATGGAAATTTATTAGCAAAAAGGATCAAGTCTCCTTTGAGAGAAATCATTGGTATTTTTACAGGACCTTTTCTTATCTTTGATCTTCCATCTTTAATAGGAAAAAGAACACTCAAAGAAGTCTTAACTTCAAGTAAGGTCGTTTCATCAGGTTTTATTAAAACATTTATATTATTCTTGTGCAGTTTTATATTAGTATTTGTATTATGGATTACTATACCTATATTGAACTCACCCGTTGCATTGAAAACAATTTCTGTATCTGAGGCAATACTGAATCCTCCTAAAAAAGTAACTGTGGATTACTTTAAACGAAGTGACTTCTTTAATGTATCAATTGATTCAAAGCAAGAAATCCTCCCATTTTTTTATTATAAAAGGGTGGGAAAGTCTATTATTGGTCAGCCAGAGTTACAGTTTTATGATAACAAGCAACGTAGTTCGATTAAATTTATAAAGAAAGTTGATTTACGACAGATTCTTAAAAAGGTTAAAGAGAACAACTTAAATATAAAGAACTTTTATCCAGAACTATCGATGATATTATTTGATAAAAAGATTCAAAGTTTAAATAGGCCTTCAATTAAAGAAATTATGAGTGTTACAAATGACTCTTTTAATTTAACCTTAGATAGTCTCGTAGACCATGTTTTAACAAGAGGACCATTTATTAGACCATACTTAAATTTTAGACTTGCCATTGAATCTGCAATAAGTAGTAATTTTACAAGCATTCATTACGAGAATATTGCAAATCACCCATATATGGTCTTTAACAAAACGAAAAACTCAAAAAGAGTATTAGGATTGTCTCTTTTTGAAGCTAATATTTTTGATATCGATTCAAAAAATAAAAAATTTAATAAATCTCTTCTTCCTCAAAAGATAGTTGGTATTAAAGAGGATAGCTTATTAGATATTATCGATATTTTATATCAAAAACAGTTTTCAAATCTTAAGTTAAGTAAAGCATTTGAAATTTCTTTTGAGTTTTTAAACGCTTCATTAAATCAAGAAATTCAAATAAGTAAAGATAAAATTATTGCTAGTTTTGAATCTCAATTGAATTATTTGAACCTTATAAAGAAAACAATCAAAATTGAAAATACAAAAATATTTATAGATAAGTATGTTCAGAATCTATCAGATCTTTTAAGGGCCTATAAAGATGAAGATAAGGTGTATTTTAACCAAGACAATAGTGAGGATAGTTCAATCAAGTCTGAATCTGAATTAAAAGAGAATAATTCTGATGAAAAGATAGATGTAATAGATAATTCCTCTGAAGTGAAAGGTGATATTAATGAGTAGTTTTATAATATTACTTTATGGTATAATTCAAGGACTTGCAGAATTTCTTCCAGTGAGTTCAAGTGGGCATTTAGCATTATTGCCGTCTCTAGTTAATTTTAGAGATCCCGGAGTTGTTTTTGATCTTTTACTTCATCTTGGAACAGCGATTGCTATAATCATTTATTTTTATAGAGATATTTTAGATTTATTCAAAGATCTATTTTGTATTATTAAAACTCGTTCTCTTAAGCAATCTTGGTTTGTTGTAAATTTTATTTGGTCAACATTAGTAAGTGTTGTAGGTATTTTACTTTTAAAAGACCTTAGTGAAAGTATAGGCCGAACAACACATTTAATTGGTATTAACTTAATCGTTTTTGGTTTATTAATGTGGTTCAGTGACTTAAGAAAAGTAAATGCATTAAAAAAAATGTCAAAAAAAGAAAGCTTTTCAGCTGCAATTATCATAGGCATATTTCAATCTCTAGCGATTTTTCCTGGTGTTAGTCGTTCAGGTATAACTCTTACTGCGGCAAGAGCTTTAAAAATTTCAAGACAAGAGGCCAGTCGCTTTTCTTTTCTTTTATCTTTACCGATTATTTTTGCAAGTATTATCTATAAACTTCCAGAGATTTCTAAAGGGGAAGCAACTTATGTTGAGATGTCTGATTTATTTTTGGGGATCGGTATTTCTTTTATTGTGGGTATATTAACAATTCACTTCTTCTTAAAATTTATTAAAAGAATAGGGCTATTACCCTTTACTCTTTATAGAGTGATACTTGGATGTATTTTACTATTTTGGTTTTAATTTCTATTATTTGATGAAGGGACACAATAAACGTGATTGTTCCACTTTTGACCATTTGTAAATCGAGATAAAGCTCCATTTTGATCATCTAAATTTTCATCATATATAAATCTTCTTCTTGTTTCAGCTGAATTTGAGCCAATAACAGGTACAAGAAGATCACTAATAGCAACACCATAAGCAGCTTCTCCTGAGCAACACATTGATTCGCCCATCTGGAGTACAGTTTCTCTTGGAAGATATCCATCAGCGTCTACATCCGTAATCTCAACTCCACTAAATACTGCTCCTTCACTTGAAACATATCTATTTGTATAAACACTTAGGTCTGTATAATCATTTAAGCAACATCTTCTTGTTTGTCCTGAACCTGTAACTTGTCCGGTACAGCATTGAGAGTTTGTGACATCACTATCAACGGTTTGTCCCGTAGGTAGGCAACAAGCAAATTTGTTTTCTGAAAAGACTTCAATTCTATTACTAGAGTTAAATTTTGGATTATTAGGGCCAAAGGATGATGCACTAAAGTACTGAGTACCATTTGCATCGATAAAATCAGAGTCTTGATCTTTATTTACTAAAATACCATTTGTATTAAATAATGTATTTCCAACAGGCAAACGTTGTAACCTTCCATCATTTTGTTCAGCATCAACAGGAGTGTAATAATCACTTTCATGAGATGGTATGAAGATTTGAGGGATCCCAGTTAATTCAAGCTTTCCAAAGTACTCTAACCATTTGTTTTCATAGTCAGACCCTTCTACTATATGTCTCATAGTACAACCTGGTCCATCTGCATTATCAACTGTACAGAAAAAATTTATATCGGAAGAGTTTTCTTTAGGCAGCCAGCTTAAAGCTCTAAAAGTTTCTACCATTGAGGATGCATATTCTTGACCTCTTTCACCTGTGAACTGATGTCCTCCAGAATTAAACTCTCTAACCCAGCTATTAGAACAACACATTCTAGTGTTGTGAGCATGTAAAGTTTTATATTGATTAATAAACCTACTATCATTGGCATCAATTGTAGCTGTATCAATAATAGAGTCATTATTTGTATCTTCCCCTCCCAAATAATAAGTTGATGAGCTATTATCATTTGGTGTTACAAGAGAAGGGTAGTTAGTTTGATCACTTTTTAATAAGTCATAAATTGTATGAATTCTAGAGTACCTTGCCGGATCATCAAGATCTTGATTTACTCCCGCAATTGCTGGCTCTAATTCATCGGCTTCAGTGTCTAAAACTGAATTGAATGAGCTCCCAGAGAATTTTTGAGTATAAAATGTAAAAATATTATTAGATTCCATACAACATTTTTTATCAGCAGCATTATAATCTATATTAGGGAAGATAGATCCAATAGGATATCTTCTTTCACTTGTTGAGCATACTAGAGGTTCTGTCCAAAATGCTCTTTCTGCTTCATTAAGTTCTTGTTCAAGATTTGTAGCTGCATTAAATTTTGTTGCCACCCAAGAGTTTACAGAACAATCTAAGTCTGTAAAACAACTAGCTCCAGGAGCTCTAATGCATGAGTTCTTATTATAGCCTGCTTGAGTTTTTATATCGCTTTCATCATTGAATAACTCAGAGTTATTTAAAGCATCAAGCTGATATAGATTTGTACTCATGTTTTGAGAAATTGCAAAATAGTTATGTGATCCAGAGTTTAAAATTTCATTAGCAGGAGTCGATTTAAATGTGAAGAAACCACTCGAATCAACAGCTGGGCAAGCGGCCAAATAATTTTCACTAGGAGATATCGTCGATAGAGTTTGTCCGATCTCAAAGTTTTCATCAGCTTTATTAATAAATGGGTCTAAATTATTTAAGTCATCTTGTGTGATTGCAAAAGTAATATTTTTTCCAGGCACACACATTCCAGATACATTATTTGTTTCTAGCTGAGATTTTACACCATCAAATGGCAATTCAGAGCCAAAGTAAGATAATGGCCTTCCCAGTATTCTTGCGTCCATCCCAAAAATATCTGATAGAGTTGGAATGAAGTCTTGTTGGTTTTGCAAGGCAGGTGGTGCTGCATACCTTGAAATTCTATTATTAAAATTTGCACTGTTTAAAGTGGAGCAAAAGCTATTGCTAGAGCAGGTATTTAGGGCCTGCGAAGCAGTTTGTGTATAAGATTCATTATCTGTTATTGTACTGGCAGATTGAGAACATAAAGAACCACGACCTCTATATACACACCTTCTAGGTTCTCCATTAACACCTCCAATTAAAGATGCAATAGTAAGATTATTACTTCCACTGACCTCGTTACCATCGTCATCAAATCTAGGCCAAGGTGTTCTCATGAGCCCTACATTTTCACAGCTATAATCGTAACCAAGTTGTGCCAAACAGTCATTATCGGTTTCACAAATATGAGCTAGTTGGCATTGAGCACCATCACTTTGAATATCACTTGTAACATCTGAGCCAGAGTTAATTACAGAGACAGATTCACTTATAGTTACTCTAAAAGAATTATTAGACGTTTGATCTGAGTAATAAGAATTTACGGCCAAATAAAGTTTATTCGTTTGTGCTGTAATATTTCTTTGATTACCAATCGAAAACCATCTGACACCATCAAAAGATCCAATCAAAGAACCGTAATCGAATCCATACCAGTCCTTGTTGTATCCATTTGCAAACATAAAATGTTGGGCCTTAAGTCTGTTTCTTCTTTGAGTCGTAACATCATCATTTGTTACATGAGTCCAAGGGATCATTGTTGCTGGAACAAAACATGCTCTAGCAAACTTCATATCATCAGCGTTGAATCGACTAGAGTTTTCAATTCTTCTAGATTCTACCATATTAGGTACATAGCCACCTCCAGCACTTGAAAAACTACTTGGAAATATGCTTGTTATAACACTATAGTAATCTGTTCCACATGAGCTACAGCTGGAATAAACACCCTCATCTGCAAATATATCGTAAGTTCTACCTTTTTGAACATCTATTTCGGTTGCAGAAACAGCAGATCTATTATTAGAAGAAATAGTCCCATATATTTCGTTAAAGCCAATGTATTGATCTTGGTTATTTGGCCTTAAATTATTGTTGTTTGTATATTCAAATGAAGTACAATTTGATTCATCTCCAGAGTTAACGGCACACTCTTGTTTATTTGTACCTAAGTCTTCATATCTATAATAAACTCCATCTGAATTATAAAACTTGTGAGCTGCAGACTTTGAAGAAATAAATAATGTTTCTTGAAGCGGAGAGCTTGAAGTGTTGTTATTTGGAGTTGTACACGTATATGTTGTGATGTCTGAGGTTGTGTCGTTAGGATCTTTATATACCGGAGTTAGGTTACAATTTACTGTCCCTGTACAAGCACATATTTCATTTATTCTCGTTTGAGCTTGGCTTTGTGCTAGTGTTAAATTACTAACATTTTGAGTCACAAAATAAGTTGCTGTAACAGTTTGATTTGGAAAAACATTATATTCACTAGAGTTAAAAATTATATTTGTTCCAGAAAGAGTCCAAGTCGATGAACTCTGAGAAATATTAGAACCTCCAACTCTTACTATTACGTTAAAGTTCGTATCGGTATAGCTAGGCAATTTAAAAAGGTTACTTGTTGCATGATCATCTGAACTTGCTGGAGAAGAAACCTGTCCTTGAACATAGGTTTTAGTGCATTGGGCAAGGTTTGTAGATAGCTGTTTACAAGTACCATCGACTCTGTATCTAATTTTTAATTCATCGTTGGCGTTATTTCGCGGTAAAGGTGACTTTAAAGTGAAAGATTGAGAATTTACGAGATCATCAGAAGCTGTGCCTAATTCTCCAAGATTTGGATCAATATCCTTAACTCGATCTTCAAATATTTTAACTCCGCTTAATGTTACTTCTTTTATACTATTCTCACTGAGAGAAGGGTTTAAAGAATGAAATGTGATATCTGAACTTGGTAGATTGAAGGTATGTTCTCCTGTATCCTCAAGTAAAGTTGAAACATTTTTTTGAGTTATTGTACATATTGAAAACTCGTTATCAATTGGATTTAAACACTCATGTAACTCTTTTAATAAAGTAAGTTCAGATTCTAGATCTTCTGCTGGATTTGAACTTGTATCGTCTGTATTAGTTGTACCTGTCAAACTTGGGCAGATAAAAAAGTAATTTGAATAATTTGTTATCTGTCCAGGGTTTTGAGAAATTTGTAGAATTGCAGAAAGGTAATCTGAGCTATTAGTATCTGTTCCCGGTTTTATTGCTTTGTGATTCACGCACTGACCTTCTAAACAACAGTCAAAATCACTTGCCGTACATACTGTATCTTCACTACAAGAAAAAGTTGTATTAGGTGTTATTGGCGTTGTGTTTGTTGAGTTGATTTCTAGATTTAACCTCATATTTGAGGTATCTATATCAGTAATTAAGCTTCCATCTTCAAGCATTAACTGAATTTGATCACTTAAAAGCTCTCCTCCGCAGTTTGGACAAATATCTTCAATAGTGTAACTGATAGACTCTGAAGGAAATAAGTTTGTGAGTGCATTTGTTACTTGTAGATGCGAGCAATCAGAAGTATTTGTACCTTCATTATTTGGCTCGATTTGAAAGTAGTATTCTACTATACCTACGGTTGGATTGTAGAAAGATCTAACTTTAAGTGAGGCTGCAAGTATTTTATTGGAAGTCGAACTTTGAAATCTGGTTATTAAACATCGATTAATTGTAGGACTTATATCATCTGAGAGCAACTGCTCTCTAATGTATTGGTGAATTTCATCCCCTCTGATTAAAAAGCTATCATTGTAATCGAAATCAACAGATAATGTCGTAAAGCTGGTTGTAGTATTTATTTGAAAATAATTTGCAACTGACCCTACTGTTTCTGGAGAAGTGTTTTCGGATGTATTATCACTACTAGAATTTAAGTCATTAAATGATGAAGTAGTGGGCTCTTGTATACATGATGACACAAATACTAAGCATAAGAGAATGTATAAAAAGTTAAGTTTTTTATTCATCTATTACTCTTGTCGACATAATTGTCTTTTATACTGATTTCATTATAAAGCTAGGCAAAAAATACAGTTGAAAATAAGTGAACCTATTGATTTTACATGAATCGAATTAGAGTTGTGGCTCTTTTTTGTGGCTATAGAATTAAGCTAAGAGAAGTAAACCTAAGAAAAAACGTCAGATTAAGATTCTGAAAAGAAATAGCCGATAATTATAGAATGAAAAAAAATATATTTATAACTCTTATTCTTGTATTGGTATCTTGTGCTAAAAAAGAACAACTATCAGAAGTGCAAATAGATTTTAATCAATTTGCTTCAGCTTCAAATTTATCAAGTAGACCTACCATTATTTTATATGGTGTTTCTGCTAGTGGAAATACTTTTACTAGAATTTTAGAGAGTGGCTATTTTTCATCTGAAATACCCTCTGATATATGGGATTTTCATGCAATTATTTGGAGTGGTGAAAATGGCAACTTTAGCGGAAGTAGTTATTGTGCGAAAGCTTTAAAAGTTGACTTAAGTGGTGGAGAAGTGGATGTGGATGTTTCTATGAGTTCAGATAACTGCTCTTTATATGGTAAAAGAAATGGAGATCAATTTAAAAACCCTGTTTTAAAAGTTTTAGATACTTCAATGAATTCTAACTGTTCTATTCTAAATAATTGTCTGCTTACTCAATTTAGTGCTCAGTATATTGTAAGAGAATCAAATAATGATAATTTGATGGAGTTTAGAGCTGTTGGCCCTTGTGTAGATAACACTGTTGGCTCTGAAGTAAATGTTATAAGCCAAAAAAATATTAAGCACAATTCGATCGGAGCTTTTCGTATCTTTAGAGAAGGAGGGTGTGATCCTTTAAATTTCCAAAAAACTATTAGTATTGGTAGCTCACAAATGGAGACTGTTGAAGATCCTATTAGTGGAGAATTAACAATATACTTAAAAATTTAATCTAAATTTTCTAGGAGTAGAAACAATGCTTTTTTTGCAAATTTCTCTTTTAGAGTTTCTCTATCGCCCTTCAACTCAAATCTAAATGCTTCAACTTTTTCACTTGTAGCTATTCCTATACATACTGTACCTACAGGTTTTTCTTTTGAGCCTCCATTTGGCCCTGCAATACCAGTAGTCGTAATAGCAATATCAAGGTTCATACTTTCTTTTGCTCCTAGGGCCATCTCTTTTGCAGTTTCTATACTTACAGCTCCGTGTTCATGTAAAGTTTTTTCTTTTACATTAAGTGTTCTCATTTTTACTTCGTTAGAGTAGCTAACAATTGAACCCCAAAAAACAAAAGAACTTCCAGACACATCGGTTATTTTTGAAGCTAAAAGACCACCCGTACAAGACTCTGCAAAACCAATCTTAATATTTTTTTCTTTGGCCTTCTCAATAATAACCTCTTCAAGACTTTTATTTCCAATATGCCAAACAATTTCATTTAGCTTTGTTGATTTTACAAAATTAATTAGTTTATCTTTTTTTGAATTATCTTTTAAGTTAACTCCAATATTCACTCCACCGATTTGTGGAAGACTTGATACTTCTCCATATTCCTCTAAGTCATTCCATAAAGTAGGGCAAAGCTCTGAGAATATTTTAGATTCACCAATCTTATGAGTTTTGAATATAACTTGATTAGATTCTTTAGAATGAATATTAAGCTTTTGAAAAATTTCTTTTGTTAACATCATTTTAAATTCAGAAGGGACACCCGGAGTTGCTACTATTTTTGTTTGTAAATTGAAGAGAATACCTTTAGCTGCTCCATTGTGATTTTTTATTTCTTCAAAAGAATCACCAAATTTTTCTATTAAAACATCTTTAGTAATATCATCTTTAGTCGGTCCAAGTCCTCCGCTTATTATAATGACTTCACTGTTTACAGATAGAAAGTCTATTGTACTTAAAATACTTTCTTTAGAGTCATTAATTGCTACAGCATTAATTAAATCAAAATCGTAATCTCTTGAAAGACTAGATAGTGTAAAAGTATTTAAGTCTTTAACTTTTCCATTTAGAAGCTCTGTTCCAATCGTAATAAGAGATATATTCATAATTAACCTTTAAATATGCTGTAGAATTTATAAAACTCTAATTATTTTATAGACTTATACTTCATTTTTGAACTATATAAACCCACTATGTCACAAATTATAGACTTTAAATTATCTTTTGATGAGGACCTAGATCAATATCTTAGATCTAAGTGTAAAAATCTTGTTGATTATAGAATTCTAGTGAAGAGTCTAGATGCTAGAGGTGCTCAGAATGGAAAAAAACCAATCTTTATTTATAAGATCGAATGGATCTCTAAAAATGAATCTTTTAATGAGTATCAGGAAGAGCTAAATTCTGTTGATACTGAAGAGGTTCCTATTATTATAGGAGCTGGGCCTGCAGGACTTTTTTGTGCCTTAAGATTAATTGAATACGGTATTAAATCAATTGTTATTGAAAGGGGAGACCCAGCAACTAGTAGAATGCTAGCTATATCTAAGTATTGGAGAAAAGGTATCCTCGATACAGAATCAAATGTGTGCTTTGGAGAAGGCGGTGCAGGTCTCTTTAGTGACGGTAAACTCATAACTAGAATAAAATCAGAATTTGTAAAATATGTTATGCAAAGATTTGTTGATTTTGGAGCTCCTCCTGAAACGGCTTATGTTTCAAACCCTCATCTTGGTTCAAATAAAATTAGAAAAATTATCACAAAAATCAGTGAGTATCTTTTAGATAAAGGTTCTAAAATTATTTATAACGATGGAGTTAACCAGGTTTTATTTGAAGAAAACAAAGTGGTTGGTGTAAAGTTAAAGAGTGGAAAAGTTTTAAAATCAAATAATGTAATTGTTGCTACTGGACATTCAGCTAAAGATGTCTACGAAGATTTATATAAATCAAATGTATCAATGAAAGCTAAGTCTTTCGCAGTTGGTGTACGCATCGAACACCCAAGAAGTTTTATAGATAAAATCCAACATGGAAGATTTTATGAAAGTGATCATTTAGGATCTGCAAGATATAAACTCTCTCATCATAATAAAGAATCTAAGAAGGGAACATATAGCTTTTGTATGTGTCCTGGAGGATATGTTTTATCAAGTGGAACATCGGAAAATGGACTTGTTTCTAATGGAATGAGTAACTTTGCAAGAAATTCTCCATGGTCTAATTCGGCCTTAGTTGTTTCTGTTACTGCTGGTGAAGATTTTGATGAGGACGACGTTATGGCCGGATTACGTTTTCAAGAAAATATTGAAAGAAAGGCGTTTGAACTTTCAACAAAGCAGGCTTCAGGAAGAGAGCTTCCTGCTATGACTGTAGGTGAGTTTTTAAGTGGTGAGCTTACAAACGAAGAACTTCCTAAATCTTCTTGCCCAAGTAAGTTATTTAAAACAGACTTAACTAAAATTTTTCCCAGCTTTATTAATAATCATTTAAGAGATGGGCTGAAAGAATTTAATAGAAAGCTTAACGATTTTTCTAGCAATGATGCTTTATTAATTGCACCAGAAACTAGAACATCTGCGCCCATAACAATTTTAAGAGATAAAAATACTCTTGAGTCGCTAAGTCATACAGGCCTTTATCCTGCAGGAGAAGGTGCCGGTTACGCTGGAGGTATTACTTCTGCTGCGGTTGATGGGATTAAAATAGCTGAAAGTATAGTTGCTAAATTTTAATTCATTTCTTGAATGTTGTGTTGAGTCATTATCTAGTATTAGTTTTAGTCGTTTTAGGCCGATATCTTCTTGTCATACAGTCCTATTTTTCGCATAATGCCGTCATACAACTATATAATTCTTTGGAGAACAAATGAAACTTAAAAACATCGCAATTGTTGCGCACGTTGATCATGGTAAAACGACTCTGGTTGATGAACTATTAAAACAATCTGGACTTTTTGCTGCTCACGAACAAGTTGCTGATAGAGTAATGGACTCTGGAGAGTTAGAAAAAGAACGTGGGATCACAATTACTGCAAAGAACTGTGCCTTCCAATGGCAAGACTATAAGGTAAACTTATTAGATACTCCAGGCCATGCTGACTTTGGTGGAGAAGTGGAAAGATCATTAATGATGGTTGATGGTGTATTACTTTTAGTTGATGCAGCAGAGGGACCTTTACCTCAAACAAGATTTGTTCTTCAAAAAGCTATTGAGCGTGGAATTAAAATTGGTGTAATGATCAATAAAATCGACAGACATGATGAAAGACATGAAGAAGTTATGACTGAAGTTGAAGATCTTATTCTTGAGATTGTTGACTTAGTTGGAGTTGAAGACTTTGATTTAGATATTCCATTCTTCTATGGATCTGGTCGTGACGGATATGCTTCAAAAGATCCAGCAGCAAGAGAAGGGAGCCTTACAGGTCTTTTAGACTTTTTTGTTGGTGATTTTTACCCTCTAGCTCAATTAGATAAAGACCAGCCTTTACAACTATTAGTTACTAACCTTTCTTACTCTAAATATTTAGGGACTCTAATGATTGGTAGAATTAATAGAGGTTATATGGAAGAGAATAAACCATTTATGTGGTACGGGCGTGAGTCTGAAAAGCCTAAACAAGTTAAAATTGGAAAAATTCAAATTTTTGATGGATTAGGATATAAAGAAGTTCCAAGAGCTGAAGCTGGAGAAATTGTAATCTTATCTGGTGTTGAGGATGCATTTATCGGTGATACAATTGCTGATTACTCTAAGCCTGAGCCACTTGAAAGAATTAAAATTGATCCACCAACTGTTTCCGTTCAAGTTTCTGTATCAACCTCTCCTTTATCAGGTCAAGAAGGAGAATACTTAACTTCAAGAAAGTTAGAAGAATTTTTACAAGATGCAATTAGAAAAAATGTATCTCTTCAATATGCACCAACTGATGATCCAAAAGTATTTGTTCTTAAGGCCAGAGGTGAACTTCAAGTTGCTATCGTATTTGAAGAGATCAGAAGAGCAGGTTATGAATTAATGATTTCAAGACCACAAGTTCTTATGAAAGAAGATGAAGCCGGAAACAAATTAGAGCCATTTGAAAATGTCGTTTTTGATGTTCCAACTGAATCAACAGGTGCTGTAACTGAAGCTATGGGAACGAGAAAAGGTATCATGAGTGGAATGAGCCCAATCGGAGAAACAAGAACTAGAATTGAGTTTAAAGTTCCAGCGAGAGGTTTAATTGGTTATAGATCTAAGTTCTTAACTGACACTAGAGGTGAAGGGCTTATGAGTTCATACTTTGCTGGATACGAGCCTTATGTTGGTAAGATGCTATCTAGACAAAATGGAGCTCTAGTAGCTGATAAAGCTGGTGTAACAAGCGCGTATGGTTTATTTAAAGTTCTATCAAGTGGACCTCAGTTTGTTGAGCCACAAGAAAAAGTTTATGAAGGTATGGTTGTTGGTGAATCGACAAGACCAAATGATTTAAATATTAATGTTACAAGAACAAAGCAACTTACAGCAGTAAGAACTGCAGGTAAGGATGAGAATATTGTTCTTCCACCAATCCCTGCAAGAACTCTTGAGTGGGCATTAGACTGGATAGATGATTCTGAATGGGTTGAAGTAACGCCTGAAAATGTAAGAATTAGAAAAAAGATTCTTGCTTCAAATGCTAGGTCTGTAAAAAGATAAATACTTGCTATGAACTTATTAAAACCCACATAAAAGATGTGGGTTTTAATTGAAGTGTAAATATTAAAAGTTCCTTATATAGTTTAAAAAGAATTGTTTCTACAATAGGTTTTTTTTGTGTCTTGTTCTAACTAAGCGACTCTGTTGTAAGGCTTCTTAAGTCCTTTTAATTATTTTTTTACTTCTTTATTCTTGCATCATTTTACTTGTAGCTTCCATAATTTTTTTCATAATTACTTTTTCATCATTACTTAAATTTTTTTCAAAATTTTTCATTTTTTGTTTGTAAGCTGGGTCTTTCATCTTTTTCATTGCTTTTTCAACTTTTTTACTTCTCTCTTCTGGAGTTAGACTAAGGCTCTCTTTTAGTTTTTGAGTGGTCTCTTTCATTTGTTTTTTTAGTAGTTTACGTTGAGAAATTGTCAACTCTTTTTCAACCATTTGATAAATTTTGTTTTGATGTTCTTCATGGAATTTTAGAGTTTCTTGGTTTGATGCCAATAAATGCATTGAAAAAATTATAAATAAAATCATTGTTTTAATCATTTTCTGTCCCTTTATATTTATATTATTAATATATTTATCGGTACGCTTGGCTGATGACTTTATCGTTTTTTATATAGATAAATTATTAAAAGTTTGTCTCTTCTTTTTCTATTGTCCTTTACTTGTGAAAGTAATATTTGGACTAATTATAGGTTTTATTGGTAATAGTTCTATTTTTTTTATATATAGATAGTTTGAAGTTATATAAATGGAGTGTTTATGAAAAAGATTATCTTAGCAAATATATTAAATCCAATTTCTGATAAGAAATGTGAACTCGTTTTAGATGGTGCAATGATTATTAAATCTAAAAAAACAAAAAGCTTTGAAGGGTTTGTTGTTGAAAAAATTGGTAAAGCTTCAAAGCTTTACAAAGAATTTGATAATTTAGAAGTTATTGATTTATCTAAGAAAGTTATAATGCCAACATTTTTCGATATGCACTTTCATTGGGTTCAAGATGACGTTAGAGAAATGCCAAAGGCCAATCTTTTAGAGTGGCTTGATAAGTACACTTTTCCAACAGAGAACCAATTTAAAAATAAAACATATGCAAAGAGAAGAGCAAAAGAATTTTTTGATAGAATTGTTAAAACTGGAACGATGGGAGGAGCATGTTACTCATCTATCCATGAGCATGCTTTAAATTATGCTTTTGATTATGCTAAAGGGGATTATGTTATAGGTAATGTTCTTATGACAATAAATTCACCTAAATTTTTAACTCAAAAACCACAAGCAGCTATAAAGCTAGCAAATGATCTATCAACTAAGTATAAAGAAAAGTATGCTTTAACTCCAAGGTTTGCGATTGCAACAGACCCTGTTACGATGAAAGATACAGCAAAGCATGCTAAAAAGAATAAGTCTTTTATCCAAACCCATTTAAGTGAAACCAAAAATGAAATTGATTTTGTAACAAGTATTTATAAAGATATGAAAGGTTTTGAGAATATAACATCTTATACTGATATTTATAAAAAATGCGGTGTCTTAGGTTCTAAGACAATAATGGGCCATGGAATTCATTTAGATAAAGAAGAACTAAAAACTCTTGCTAAAACAAAAACAGCGATTGCTCACTGTCCAACATCAAATGCTCCACATAAAGAAAAAGGTTTAGGCTCTGGATTATTTGATTTTAAAACTATTGAGAAAAATAAAATTTCATGGGCCTTAGGTAGTGATATCGGAGGAGGACCATTCTTATCTATGTTAGATGTAATGAGATCTTTTGTTGATCAAAATCAAAAGGCGAAAGTAAAAGGGGCCACATATATAAAAGCTCTTTATAGATCAACTTTAGCTGGCGCTGAAATCTTAAAATTAGCTAAAAAGAAAGGTAATTTTGAATCTGGAAAAGAGACCAATTTTGTTTCTTTTGACATGCCAAGATTCTCAACAAAAACGAAAGTTACTTCAGAATTAATTCTAGAAAAAATAATAAAGAAACATAGCAAGAATAGAGAGCTCTATGATAGCGCTGCAAGAGATGTTTTTTACCTAGGCCAAAAAATATATTCATCTAATAAATAGAGAGTTGAGCCTTTGTTTATTTAATTTTTATTTTTCGAGTGAAAAATAATCTTACTTGATTTTAGGAAACATCGAAAAACACTAAGTCTTTAAAGTAAAGCTATACCGCTTTACTCATGATTTAATGCAACACAAGCGTTTATTTAAAAAATTCAAAACTTTTTTTATGAAAACTTATGGCAATATATTTTTATCATTTTTCAAGAATTGTATGGTGACAATTTAAAAAATCTGATTAATATAGAAACACTTAATTTAGCAGGAGAATACATGCGTTGTTTTAAAAACATAGCCAACTTAATAAAATCAAAAAGACTTCAACATCCTAAGGCATACTCACAATCTGAATTGTCACATTTATTAGGTTATAAAAATGGTCAGTTTATTTCCAACGTAGAAAGAGCTCTATGTAATATACCTTTAAAAATGTTAACTAGAGTTTCTGAGGTTTTAGATATCGATTCAAACGAATTAAAAGAAGCGATTCTAAGAGATCACGATGTTACTTTAAATAATTATTTAAGATCTGAAGAGAATGTTAAACCATTGCACTCCACAACTACTACTAAGGATGTAGCG
The DNA here is from genome assembly GCA_937923325.1 of uncultured Bacteriovoracaceae bacterium. The sequence continues at coordinate 30,362 of CAKZUQ010000010.1, read as the reverse complement.
TCTACACCTTCTGAGTATGTTGCAAGTTCAAACAATGAATTTAAAATGTCTTCAAACTCTTAGAACAGAATAAAATTACTCTTTTTAGAAGAAGGACCTTTAAAAGGTCCTTTTTTTATTTATACAGACATAGAGTCTTTGTATTTCTTATAATCCTCAATCGTTCCTGAGCTTTCTTCTGTGTCATCTTTGTAAGAAGCTAGCTTCTGGTTTTCAGTAAGGTGAATATCTTCAATTTGATCATTTGATACTTCAACTTCTCCAGTTAAGGGTAGATTATGTGTCGTAGTATATTGATTATCTTCTGGGTACAGTTCAAGCTTTTTATCAAGAGTCTCTTGTTGCCACTCATTCAAAGTACTTTTGAAGTTGAATACCGCCCTAAGAGTTCTCATATAGTTATTACTGATCTTTTGATAAGCCTGGCCTTTGGCCCTAGCGTACATCTCAAAGTATTTTTTTCTAGCAATTAAGTTTTGCTCTAGCAGATTGTCGTATTTTTGAGCAATCTTACTAGGTGATAAAGCTTTTGGTCTTCTGTTTCTATTCTTGTTACCAGAAGTTTCTTTTGCTTTAACTGGTGCATCATTATTAATTCCAGTAGAAGGTTTTTTCTTTTTATTCTTATTATATCTTCTTCTTTTATTATTTGGTTTTTTAGTATTTGAGTTATTTACTTCGCTCATGGCTTCTCCTGAATAGACATTATCGAGGTCTTTATCTATTTTGTCCAATTTATTGAGGGAATAGATATCTCTCATTTACGTGAGTCGCTATATAGATTATAATTTTGTCAGTTTTTAAATTATAAGGAGAAATATTATGGCTAAGAAAAGAGTTAAAGTTGCAATTACTGGTGCAGCAGGTCAAATTGGGTATGCAATACTTTTTAGAGTTGCTTCAGGACAAATGTTTGGACCAGATACAGAAGTAGAACTTCAATTACTTGAGCTTCCTCAAGCACTTGGTGCTTTAGAGGGTGTAAAAATGGAATTAGATGATTGTGCATTTCCATTATTAAAAAATATTGTTTGTACTGATAGTATGGATGTTGCATTTAAAGATGCAAATTGGATCTTAGCAATTGGTGCTGTTCCTAGAAAAGATGGAATGGAAAGAGCAGACTTATTAAAAGTTAATGGTGGAATATTCGGACCTCTAGGAAAGTCGATGGCCGCTCACGGTGCAGATGATTGTAAATTATTTGTTGTTGGTAACCCATGTAACACAAACTGCTTAATTGCTATGGAATCAAGTGGACTTCCAAAAGATAGATTTTTTGCAATGACTACTCTTGATGAGAATAGAGCAAAATCTCAATTAGCTCAAAAAGCAAATGTTGATGTAGATACTGTTAAGAAAATGACAATTTGGGGAAATCACTCTGCTACACAATACCCAGACTTTTTTAATGCTGAAATCGGTGGAAAGAAAGCTTCTGAAGTGATTACAGATCATGAATGGCTTAAAGGTGACTTCATTACTACTGTTCAAAAAAGAGGAGCTGCAATTATAAAGGCCAGAGGTGCTTCAAGTGCTGCAAGTGCTGCTAATGCATGTGTTCAAGGTGTTTATAACTTAACTCACGACACTCCTGCTGGAGAAACTTTTTCTATGTGTTTAGCATCTAAGGGTCAATATGGAGTAGATGAGGGACTTATCTTTTCTTACCCATGTAGAGTTGAAGGTGGAAAACTAGTTGTAGTTGAAAATGTTGAGCATAACGAATTTGGTTCTGAAAAATTTAAAACAACTTTAGAAGAATTAAGAACTGAAAAATCAACTGTTAAAGAATTAGGTTTAATCTAAGATGAGTTTAAGTGCGAAGCAGAAGATAAAACTATCTGGTTTTAATAATCTTACTAAGATTTTAAGTTTTAATTTATATGATTTTTGTATCACTTATGGTGATAAACAAAAAGAAGAGTATATAAACTGGATAAATGAAAAATATTCCTCACAAAGGATTTTAGAAATCTCTAGAAAAATTTGTGAGATTATTCAATCAGATATCATTAGCGAATCTAAAATGGATTACGAACCAGTAGGCGCTAGCACGATGACTCTTATGAGTGATGTTCAAGGTGGAAAATGGGAAGAGGTTGCGCAAGGAAGCTCTTACAAGGCCCATCTTGAAAAATCTCATTTAACTAGTCACACATACCCAGACGCTTCTGATCCAAATGGTATATGTACCTTTAGAGTAGACTTTGATATTGCCACTTGTGGGGATATTATCCCACTTAAGGCAATTAACTATTTATTTGAAGCATTTGAATGTGATGTAGTTTTTATTGATTATGTTGTTAGAGGCTATACTCGCCTTGATAACGGTAAAAAGATTTATAATGATCAGTACTTAAATTCCATACAAGATTACATTGATCCTAAAGTAATGGAAGAATATGAATTTCATTCGGACTTAAATATGCCTAGAGACAATATATGGCAAACCAAGCTAATGCTTGAAAATAAAGGACCAGAGAGATTTCTTTTTAATAAAGAGGATATCAATCAACCAGATATCGAAACAAAAATGGAAAACCTCTGCCAGGAAATGCGAGAAGTTTTTCATATGTACTAATTTTAGGATTTAAAGTAATGGGACAGGAAGTTCAAGGAAGTACTTTTACTAAAGAGCAGTTTGTTGAATTCAAACAAATGATGCTCAATGAGCTAAAGCTATTAAAAGAAATTGAAAGTCGAGATGAGTTTTCAAAGAAAGCCTCAATGATTGGTTTAGAAATTGAAGGCTGGTTAGTTAATAGCAATATGCTACCCTTTGAGTGTGCTCCTGAATTTCTAGAAACATTAGGTCATAAACAAGTTGTCCCTGAAATATCTAAATTTAATTTTGAAATTAATTCGAATCCATATGATTATAGAGGCAATTGTTTTGAAACTTTAAAGGATGAGCTAGATTTAATCTGGAAAAAAATAGAAGCTAGCTCTAGCATACATGAATGTAAGCCTATTTTAATTGGAACACTTCCCACTCTTAGATCTCACATGCTTACTCTTGATATCATGTCTCCATTAAATCGTTATAGAGTAATGAACGACCAAGTGATGAAGCTTAGAAATAATAAGCCTTTAAAAATTCATATTGAAGGAAAAGAAGAATTAGATTTATCTATGAACTCTGTAATCTCTGAATGTGCGGCTACAAGTCTTCAAATTCACTTAGGTGTCAATCTTCAAAATTCAGCAAAGTACTATAATGCTTCTTTGATTGCTAGTGCATTTCTATTGGCCACGTCTGCTAATTCACCTTATCTCTTTGGAAAAGAATTATGGGACGAGTCTCGAATTTTAAGCTTTGAACAATCAGTAGAGTTAGATTGTGAATCGACCATAAGCCATGAGACTCTTTCTCGAGTAACTTTTGGTTCTGGTTTCTTAAATACAAGTATTATTGATCTTTTTGAAGAGAGTGTCAGAGATTATCCAATTTTAGTTCCTGAAGTTTTTAAAGGAGATCTGAAAAATTTTGATAATATTAAGTTTCATAACGGAACAATCTGGAGATGGACAAGGCCAGTTCTTGGCCTTGATGGTGAAAAACCTGCGCTTAGAATAGAACAAAGAGTTCCGTCATCTGGGCCAACTCTAGTTGATTCAATTGCAAATACAGCTTTCTTCTTAGGTCTTACTGACTATTTAGCATTATGCTCTAATAAACTTGAAGATTATATTAGTTTTTCAGATGCCAAAAACAATTTTTATAAAGCAGCGAAACAAAGTTTTTACTGTCAGGTAACTTGGATTGATGGGAAGGACTACGATATGCAAAAACTTCTTCTTGAGAAAATCATTCCAAATGTTAAAGAGGCTCTGTTAAAAAGAGGAATTGATAAAAAATCAATAGAATACTATATTGGAGATATTATTTATAATCGTTGTAAAAAAGCTGTCAATGGAGCAATTTGGCAAAAAGCATATATTCATATGCATGGAAAAAGATTTCAAGAAATGGTTGAGGAATACTCTATAAACCAGAAAAAAAATATACCTGTACACCTTTGGGGGATAGATAAATAATGTTAAATATTATTCATGATATTCCAGAAGAACTTATCACTTGTGAGTTAAAAGATATAAATAATGTGTTGAGTGGCCCAACGCTTCTTCATATTAAAGGTAAGATAAAATCACCTTTAATTATATCAACTTTACTCCATGGTAATGAAACAACAAGTTTTTATGTTTTACAAAAGTTATTAGAAGATTTTAAAGAAAATATTCCTCAAAGAGATGTCATCCTATTTATAGGAAATATTGAGGCCGCTTCGCTAGGTCTTAGGCAAGTTAAAGGAAAAGTTGATTATAATAGAATATGGAAAAAAGGTGAGTCTGCTGAAAATAAAATGGCGATGGATGTTATTGATTATGTCAAAGAGCTAAAGCCTTTTGCAAATATAGATATTCATAATAATACAGGAGCAAACCCTTTTTACGCATGTATCAATAAAATTGAAAATTCATTTTTACAGCTTGCAAGTTTGTTCAGTAAAAGGGTTGTATACTTCACTGAACCTTCTGAGGTTCAATCCATGGCATTTAGTAATATTTGTCCTTCAGTTACTATAGAAGCTGGTCAATCAGGTCAAGATAATTCTGTTGAAGAGGTTTATACATTCATCCAGAATGTTCTTAAACAAAACTCTTTATGCTTAGATTCAAGCTCTAAGGGATTAACTGTTTTTCACACAGTTGCAAGAATAAAAATTGATAAATTTGCCAAAGTTGACTTTCATTTTGAGAATGGAAGCAGTGATATTTCTTTTATTTCAGATATTGAAAGTTTAAACTTTAAATTAATATCACCCGGTACAAAGTTTGCCTTAGAGTCTAATAAAGTTTTTAAGATTGTTGATAATAATCAAAACGATATAACTGATATCTTCTTTAGAACTCAAGACAAGCAATTAATTACTGCTCAAGGTTTTATTCCTTCTATGTTAACTAAAGATATTGATATTATTAAGTCTGATTGCTTAGGCTATATAATGGAGAAGATTCTCTCAATATGAAAACTGTTGTATATGGGCTTGGTAAAAGTTCAATTTCTGTATTAAAGCATTTATCCTCTGTCGATGCAAAAAATGTATGTGTTGTAAATAAAGGTGACAAAAGAATTTGGAAGGAAAAAGTTAAATCTATAAATAAAAACTTTGAGTGCATTGAAGAAATAGAATCAAAAAAAACTTTTGACGCTGCTGATAGAGTTATTTTGTCTCCAGGTATTCCTAGAGCGATTTCTTATCTTAAGGATGTTCAGCCTTCAAAGATTATAGGAGAAATTGAATATGCCTTTAGCTACTCATCTGTTCCTGTAATTGCAGTCACTGGCTCTAATGGAAAAACGACTACTGCGACAATGATTCAAGAGTCTCTTGAATCATTTGGAAAAAAAGTTTTTTTAGGTGGAAACATTGGAATTCCTTACGCTGATATAATTAATAAAGATTATGATTTTGCTGTAATTGAAGTTTCAAGCTTCCAACTTGAGAGTATTATTTCATTTAAACCTCTTATAAGTGTTATTACAAACATTACTCCTAATCATATGGAGAGGTATTCATCTTTTGATGACTACAAAGCTGCTAAGTTGAATATTTTTAAAAATCAAACGAGAGGAAGTGTTTTTACATCAGATCAATCGTTTGTACCTGATTATTTAAATTCAAAAAAAATAAAACGATTAAAAGATTTTTCATTAGAGAAATCAAAAATCGTTGGAGATCACAATCTTTTAAACTTATTTTGTGCGAATGAAATATGTAAGGAACTCCTTCTTAATTATTCAAAAGATATATTTCAAAAGTTTATCAATTCTTTTAAAGCTCCGGCATTTAGGCTTGAATTTATATGTGAAAAAAATCAAAAACGTTTCTATAATGATTCAAAGAGTACAAATCTAGAGTCTACTTTAAAAGCAATAAAGTCTTTTGATTCAGATCTTTGTCTTGTTATAGGAGGAAAATTACGCTCCAACGATATTAGTGAATTCATTGCATTAAGAGATCAAAAGATCACAAAGCTTATCGCTTATGGTGAATCGGCATCAAAACTTGGAGAGTTACTTAATTGCACGGTTTGTAAGAATCTTGAAGATGCCTTTATAGAAATTCAAAATATTAAAAAGGGTACAGTTTTATTTTCTCCTGGTTTTCCTTCATTTGATCAATATAAAAACTTCGAAGATAGGGGCTTGCACTATAACTCTTTGATTGAGTCTTTAATAGATTGATTGAATATCTCTTTTGCTTTTTGAGTATCGTTTAAGTCAATATAGTAGGCAAAGCTTAATCTAATTCTAGATCCTCTTCTGTCGATTAAAATATTATTTATAGTTAATTTTTCTTGAATCTTTTGTGCCAAGTTTAAGTCTTTAAAATCAAAACACAAAAATAGGCCAATATCATCTAGGTTTGAGTTCACCAAATAAGTTAGATCTATGTTTTTTAAAAATTCTCTTTGTAAGCCTCTAGAATGATTTATAATATCTTTATAACTGATGTCTTTACTCTCAAAATGATCCCATATTCTGTTAAATTTAAAAAGTGTTGAAAAGTCTAATGTTGAAGATGCAAAACGAAAACCTGAGTCTGAGTATTCAACTAGCTCTTTTGGATCCTCAAGGTCAGAAAAACTTGCAAACCAACCTGTATTTAAAGGTCTTAGATCGCAACTTTTTGGTGTCGTCATAAAGCAAAGACCTTCACCAGCTTGAGCATATTTATAACATCCACCCAGATAGTAGATATCTTCAATAACATTTGATAGATCAACTTCAATTGCACAAAAAGCATGGTAACCATCTATTATTAATAGACAATCGTCGTGCTTTTTAGAAATTATTTTTTTTATAAACTCTAAAGATACCTTATTGCCCGAATTATAAAATACGTGAGATAAAAAGATGACATTAACTTCATTTGTAATACTTTTTAAAAAGTTATCTTCAAAATTCAGAGTCTCGTTTTCAATATAATTGACATTAACATCGTTTAACTCATCCATTCTTTTGATCTGCCTTGAAAAAGAATGAAATTCACTTTTTGTTGTGAGAACATTTACTTTCTTTTGAAAGTAAAATGAACTTATAAGTCTAGCTGTCAACTCTTGAGTATTAGGAGCAAAAGATATTCTGTTTGGAGTGTCAAAGTTTAAAATCTTTGCAATATGTTTTTGTGCTTTAGGGATTTCTTTTGAAAAAATAGTATCCCATTTTTGATCACTTGTTTTGGCCGATAATTGCCAGTAATCTTCATAGCCACTTTTAGCAATGTCTGGCCAAAAATAATGGCTATGAGATGAAAGGTGTATTTGATTTGAATGTTCTTTTAAAAAATTCGAATAAAATTCCTTACTCATGTGTAAAACCTAATTCTTGCTTTAAGTTGGTAGGAAGCTTTGGTAAATAAGCATTTGGAATTAAATAAGTGGCCATATCAAAGAAGTCCTTAAAAATCTTATTATTATCAGCAGCTTTTTTTAAATAATCATGCCCTGAAGATCCTCCAGTGCCAATTTTAGATCCTAGCATTCTGTGTACCATAAGAGCATGTTGATATCGCCAAGTTGTAAATAACTCATCAATTTCAATGAGATGGTTGATCAGTCTATAAGGGAGTTGAAGAATAGGTTCATGTCTATATAGGCTAATGAATATTGCAGAGAACTTTGCTTTTTGAGAAAGACTAATTTCACCTTCTTTCATTAGTTCTTCGTATTTATCCGAGTCAAATAATACGTCAAATGATGTTCTTGTTCCTTTAAGGTTCATAGTTTCTATAAATTTTTGTTCTTCTGAAAGAGTAGGGTTAGACATAATTACTTTTTCATCAGATTCCAACATCTTTTCAACTGAAGCTTTGTAATCTTTCCAAAAATCAAAGTTTTCAGATTGTGTGAAAGGCATTCTTGCTAACCACTTATCTACAAGTTCTAGCATTGTTGGAGTGTTCTCAAGCTCAATAAGTGTTTTTTTATCTTCTTCAGATAGTCTTGAGTTAAAAAACTTTTGGGCCATCTTAGTTCTGTTCTTTTCTCTAAGTCCAAGCTTTAGTTCTATTTCTCTAAACTGAATACTTTGAAATCCAGATGCTGGTACCAAGTAGTCTCTAAAGTCCATAAAATCCATTGGTGTCATAGTTTCAATTATTTTAATTTGTTGGTTTAAAAGTTTTTGAATTTCATTAACACGATTTAGTCTATGGTTGACAACACTAATCTTTTCAGGGGAGATTTTATCTTGTGAAAAAGTGTCATGAATTGAGTCTATTTCATGTAAGATCTGCTTAAACCAAAGCTCATATGCCTGATGGGTTATAATAAAAAGCATTTCATCGTGAGCTGGCCTTTTATGCTCAACGCTCTTTAGATCTTGTGAGTCTAGAAGTTTATCTAGTTTTAAATATTCACCATAGTAGATTGGATCGTGTTTCATTTTTATCCTTGTTTAGTTTATATATTTATACAAAGCTTTTAAACTATTGTAAATTTAACTCACTGCGAAGTGCTTGAATAATGTTGTATGAATTTTTGATTTTGTGCTCAAAGTGTTAAAATTATTAAGAATTCAATCTTGTGAGAAAATTATGTTTGAAAATATTAAAATTCCATCTGAACTTATTCCTTCTGACCCTAGGTTTGGTGTTGGCCCGTCGTTGATACCAATTTCTTTTCTAGAAAAGTTAAAAGAAACTGGAAGCCATCTTTTGGGGACCTCTCATCGAAAGCCTGCAGTAACCTCAATAATTCAAGAAATTCATACTGGTCTCAGGGCTTATTTTAAAATACCAAAAAATTATCAAATAATTATTGGTAATGGGGGAGCAACTTTCTTTTTTGATATGCTCGCACTTGGAATGGTTAAGGAATCTTCATTTCATTTTGTGACTGGTGAGTTTTCAAATAAATGGTATCTTGCACACAATAAAGTACCTTGGATAAAAGCTGAAAAAAAAGAGGTATGCTTAGGCTGTGGTTTAGATCCTATCGATAAGGATGGATTTGATCTGATTTGTACAACACTAAATGAAACATCAACTGGAGTTATAATTAATTCTATTCCAGACCTTAAAGAGGATACTTTACTTGCTGTAGATGCTACTAGCGGTGGAGGACAAGTTCCTCTTGATATGTCTAAAGTTGATATTTATTTTTTATCGCCTCAAAAGATCTTTGCTAGTGAAGGAGGTACTTATATTGCGATTCTTTCTCCTAAAGCTTTAAAAAGAGCAAAAGAAATTCAAAAAATAGAGAACCGATATATTCCAGAGATAATGAGTTTTAAAAATGCAATTAATAATGGAGTTAAGTTTCAAACCTATAACACTCCAAGTGTTACCTCTCTATTTTTTCTCAATGAGCAGTTAAAATTAATGAATGAATTAGGTGAGTCCGAAGTCATCAAGCAATCTCAAGCTAAGTTAGAGTTAATTACAAATTGGGTTAATAAAAAAGACTATCTTTCATTTTATGTTACAGATGAAAAGTTTAGATCTAATTGTGTTGCCACAATAAATGTTTCATCTGAATATTCTGTAACTGATCTAGGTGCTAGATTAAGAAAGCTTAATATCGCTTATGATATTGAATCATATAGAAAACTTGGAGAGAATCAGTTGCGTATCTCTTTATTTCACAATGTGAAAATTGAAGATTTAGAGAAACTTTGTAAAGTTATTTCTCATATGATCGAGAGAAGTTTGATGTAGTTTGTGCGTTTTGCGGATGAAATAAATCATCCGCTATCTTTATTTTATTTCTTTTTCTTTTTAGATTTTTTATTATCTTTAGTTCCATCTTGTTTGTTATAACCGGCCAAAAACTCTGCTTTAAACTCTAAAAATCTATCTTCTAGTATTGCTTCTCTAGCTCTATCAGCTAAAGACTTATAAAAAGCAATATTGTGTTGAGTTGCTAATATTTGTCCGAGAATTTCATTTGAGTCGAAAAGGTGCTTTATATAGGCCCTTGAAAAGTTCTTATTAACGTAGTCATCTAGATTTGGCTCAATAGGATAGAAGTCTCTTCTATAGTTCTTATGAGTAATTCTAATTTTACCTCTATTTGTAAATAAAGTTCCACCTCTTGCAAATTTAGTTGGGATGATACAATCACTCATATCAATACCGTTTTCCCAAATCATAAATAAATCTTCTGGCATTCCAACACCCATTACATATCTAGGCTTATCTTTTGGCATTTTAGGAGCTGTATACTTAACAGCTTTTTCCATTAGTTCTGGACCTTCTCCAACAGAAACTCCACCAATTGCATATCCAGGAAGATCTCTTTTTACTAATTCTCTTAGACATTCATCTCTATATTTATCAAAAGTAGAACCTTGAATAATTCCAAATAAAGATTGCTCAGGGTTTGTCCAAGATTTTATACATCTATCAAGCCATCTGTGAGTTCTGTCTATACTATTTTTTACATATGCTTTATCTGCAGGATATGGAATACATTCATCAAAGGCCATCATGATATCAGAACCTAAGTTTTGTTGTATGTTTATACTTGTTTCTGGAGTTAAAAGAACTTCATTTCCACTTTGATCTTTAAACTTACTTCCTTCTTCAGTAATTGAATTACCTTGAAGTGAGAATACTTGAAAACCACCAGAGTCTGTCAGAATTGGTCTGTCCCAGGCCATGAACTTATGGAGTCCACCTGCTTTTTTTACTAACTCTGATCCTGGAGTAAGGTGTAAGTGGTATGTATTAGAAAGAATTACAGGAACATCCATATCTTTTAACATTTGAGGCTGAAGAGCTTTAATCGCTCCATGAGTTCCAACAGGCATAAATACTGGAGTTGGTATTTGGCCGTGAGGAGTGTGAATAATTCCGGCTCTGGCACCGCAATTTTTGTCTTCATGAACTAACTCAAATCTAAAGTGCTTCTTATTTTCTTCTCTAATATCCATTACTTAGAATTCCTTACTATTTTAACGTTTTGAATTAAATGGTTATGCCTTAGGGGAGTGAATTATGCAAGGTCATCTAGTAAATCTTTTATATGTTGCCCTATTCTCTTTCTCATTTTTATTCATGATTACTCCCCAAAGGCAGTTTTTAATACAAGTCGATAAAGTTATTGATGGGGACTCTATCGTAGATTCTTATGGTACTCATATAAGACTTGCTCATATCGATGCCCCTGAGATTGATCAGTTTTCTTTAGATAAGGTTCAAATCGGTATAAATTCTAGAGATTTCTTAATTAGAGTTTTAAAAGATCAAAGGGTTAAGGTCAAAGTTTTAGGTAAAGGTTATTTTGGGCGTAATTTAGTTATTATACTCGTAAATGATATGAATGTTAATGAGTTAATGATTAGAAGTGGTCATGCTGTTAGTTATAAAAAGAAGTATTTGTATTTAGAGTATATTTCTAGAAAAAAGAAGTTAGGTATGTGGAAGACCTCTGGTTTTTATTATCCAAAGGTCTATCGAAAACTTAAAAAAAGACTTACCAAGAAAAATTAGTTGCCACGTTTAAGCCAAAAACATCATTTGAAAAATTTTTATTTAAATTAACTGATACACTCAAAATTGGTGCATTGATCTGAAGCCCCATGAAACCTCTTAGGTTTACTATTTCTGGAGATCCTGAAGATTTTTGATTTGCAGATATTGAGTTTGTGTAAGAACCACCGCCTCCGCCACTTGCTGAGCCAGATACGGAACCTGAACCATTAAAGTTAATATTCGACTCCCCTGAGGTGATATCCATTCCAACTCCTCCGTGAAGTGTCAGGATATATAAAAATCTAGCATAAGTTGATACTTCGATAGGTATATTATTTGTTATGCTATCTATATCGAGCGTTCCAGAAGAGTTGGAGAAAGTTCCATTTAGTGATATCCCTCCTCCTGAATCATAAGTTACTGTCTCATCATCAAAGTTTAGTGTATAATTAAGATTCATCTTAGATCTTTGAAATCCTGTATGAAGGTGAAGACCTCCCCATTGAAATAAATATTTTGATGGAAGATCTTGTCCTTCTAGAATTTGATATCTAGTCATAAAGCCAAAGCCTCCAAAAGATCCACTCGCTTTTTCACTATCTAAATCTTTATCTATATTTAAAGAAAATATATTAAAGAATATATCCAGTTTACTAAAATCAATGATACTAAATTTTTTTATCGGTAAACTGTCTAGATTTATACCACCTGTAAAGGCTCCTCCAACGCCAACACCGTCTGCGCTTGAAAAGTCATCAAATGCCTCTTTTATACCATTGGTTGATGCATCAAGACCAAGACCACCAGAAATTTTGATTGTAAAAAGATCAAAATTTTGACTGTAGTCAGTTCCTTTTCCCGAGTTTGCAATTACCATTGAGTTCGCAACTCCATTAGCATACTTTTGAATATCTACATCAGGCAGATCCTTATTAAGTTCTGCAGAGATTTGAGCTGTAAAGTCAGCACAGTTTGTACCAAAGTCAAATGTTCCAGTACATGTGATCCCTGGTATAATTGGCCCAAGATTAATTTCAATTGCATATGTCGATATAGACATGGTTAGAAGTAGTAGTAAGCTTGTCGTTTTCATAGTCTTCCTTGTTCAAAAAGCATTATTTAGTATGAAATCTATCGGCAGATTGTTATTTTAAACTAAAAGAGTCCGTTATTTGTGAAAAATTATGCCTAATAGTTATAATTTTTTCATTTACCTTGTGAGATAGCTTTAAAATAAGCTATAAGTACCTAAAAATTAAGGTGAAATATATGAATTTTGAAGAATTGGGAATCGATGAGGACTTTAACGAGTTCATAAAAGAACAGGGTATAAAGTCGGCTAATCCGGTACAAAAAAAAGTTATCCCACAAATTATAAATAGTAAAAGCACAATTTGTTTAGCTCAAACTGGAACAGGTAAGACACTTGCGTTTGCTTTACCTGTTAGTGAGTTAATCAAAAGAATAGAAGATGAGCATGGCCCACAACAATCTAAGTCGACTCCAATTGCTGTAATCATTGCACCAACAAAAGAATTATCAGTTCAAATTCATACTGTTTTTAAAAATATATCTCATCACGTAAAACTAAGAGTTCGAAACTTAGTTGGTGGTCAAAGAAATAGAGCTACTAAAAACTTAGCTGATCAGGCTTATGAAGTTTTAATTACAACTCCTAATAAACTTCTTCAATCAATGAAGAAAAAAGAAATTAGCTTTGTTAATTTAAAATATTTAGTTTTTGATGAGGCCGATACTTTATTTGATATGGGTTTTAAAAAAGATATTGAAGGTATTGTTAAATACGTTGAGTATGACCAAACAGATATTCATTTCTTTAGTGCCACATTACCAGATAGTGTAAAAGAATACTTACTCGAAAAGTTTGCTAAAAAGAACTTAACTCAAGTTGGATTTAAAGATAGCCATACCGTTCAAAAGAAAATTGAAACTTATAATATCTTTGCTTCTGTTAAAGAAAAAATGTCAATTACCCATGCGTTTTTAGAAAAAACAGCTAAGGGGAGAGGAATTGTTTTTGCTAATCAAAAAAATCAGGTTGATGAAATCGCTGCTTATATTGATCAACATTTTAAAGGTTTAAAGTATAAGAAACTTCATGGTGATCTTGAACAAAAAGAAAGAATTGCAAACCATAAATCATTTGTTGATGGTAAATCTCAAGTCCTTATTGCTACTGATGTTGCTGCTAGAGGAATCGATATAAAAGACCTTAGATGGGTGTTTAATTGGAATCTTCCAAGAAATGCAGAGTTCTATTTACATCGTTGTGGACGTGTCGCTAGAGCTGGAAAGAGCGGTGTTGTTTATAATATTGTTACTGGCTATGACTCCAAGATGATTGGATTTATTAATAATGCAATTAAAGATCAATCTAACTTTGACTTAGATTTGATTGCTAAGGACATTAAAGAGGTTAAGAAAAAACCAAAACCAGCAGCAAAAAAGGCTAAAGTAAAAAGAGTTAAGATCACTAAGAGGTCTCAACTTGCAAAAAACTCTAGAAAAGGTATTAAAAGAAAGTAATATGAGCAAGAAGATTTTATTAAGCGGTGGGACAGGTTTTGTTGGTAGAGTAATTGTTCGAAAGTTGATTTCCCAAGGTCATCAGGTCTTTATTTTAACTAGAGATGTAAAGAGATGCCTAAAAACTTTTGATAGTAAAGTTGTGGCCATTGAATGGAAATCGTACAACGACTCCTTTGATACCAAAGAATTAAATGACTTAGATGTTGTGATAAATCTTGTTGGGGAGAGCTTAACTGCAAAGAGATGGACCGATAATCAAAAAAAAGAAATATATAACTCTAGAATTGTTGCTACAGAAACAATAATTAAAGAATTAAAAAAATCTAATATTCATTTATCCAATTTTATATCAACTTCTGCTATTGGTATCTATTCTTCAGGTTTTCTAAAAAATGTATGTGAAAAATGGGAAAAAGCTGCTCTTACAGCTGAGTCTATAGCTGACACAGTTTCTATTGTAAGAGTATCTGTCGTCTTAGGTGCTAGTGGGGGAATGATCAAAGAACTTTATCCTGTATTTAAACTAGGATTAGGTGGAACACTTGGAAGTGGAAAGCAGATGATAAGTTGGATTCATGTAGATGACTTAGCAAATGTTTACATTGAGTGTATTTTTAATGCTGAGCTAGCAACAACTTTGAATGCTGTAAGTCGATTTAATGTATCTAATAAAGAATTTACTACAATATTTAGTAAGCTCCTTAATAAACCTGCAAAATTGACTGTTCCAAAGTTTGCCTTGACCTTGTTAAAAGGAGAAGTTGCTCAGATGATTTTTGATGATCAAGATGTTAAAGCTGTTAAACTTAATGAAACAAAGTTTAAATATAACTTTCCTACGATGGAATTAGCTTTGAAAAACATCACATCCAATTTATAATTATTAGTATGAAAGAAATTATTTTTACTTTTCTATTAATTTTTTTCGTTTCTTGTACCGAGAGTGAAACGAGCTTTACTAAGGATGATATCCTTTCTATGGGGACAAAAATAGATAAAGATTTCAAGTTTATCGTCCCTGCACGTATTGGTACCGTACTTGTTAATTGCCATGAATATCGACCTAAATGTTTAGTTGGCTATAAGGCCAAAGCAAAACTTATTGAATTTAATGCTCTTTATTACGGAAACTCAAAAGACGCCTTTGAAAGTGCTCTGACTTTTGATGGCTATCACTCTTCGAATTGGTCATTTGACTATGTCTCGGGTGAACCTATTCTTGAAAGATTTGTTCAAAAAGCTTTTAATGCTAAGAAAGTGAAGTAAGTAGTCTCTGCTTAAAAAAGTCTACTAATGACATCCATACCTCAATATCTTTATCTGTTAATTCTTCAAACTCCTCAAGAGTTTGCTTAAACAAAAGCTCCCACCTAAAAATTTCACCTTTATTTATTAAGAGTGGTGCATGTTTTTTTAAGATATTGAAGGGTAAGTGGTCTTTATTTGTGATTTCTTTGTTTATCTGAAGCTCCCAAAAACTAACAATCTTAGGAATATGTTCATCAAAGTTTTCGATCACTCTAAAATGATAACCAATCAGGATATCTCTTTTTGCTTTGTCATAAAAGGAGTGTACAACTTTACTTATTAATACTAAGTCCATCATGATAAGACATACTCTTTTTCAATATATGAATCAAAATTTAATTTCTCGTATTCAGATGTAAATTCAACTTTATTTAAAGAGTGTAGATAGATCGAACTGTTTTCTTCGTAGAATAACATCAGTGCTAGTTGAGTTAATATTCTTTCATCAACAAGGTTAAGTAAATTATTCGTATAGAAAAAACTATGTTTTAAGTCGTTCTTAATAAGAACCGTAAATGCGAGAATTTGATCATTTGTTTCTAAAGACATTATAGAATGCTCTATATTAGTCAATAGATTATAAGGCCAGTTTTTCTTTAAACTCTTGTACTCATCTTTACTTTTTTCTTTGTAACTAAAACAGTCTAGTAGAGAATTGTATTGTTTTAATTCTAAAGTGTGATGATCTTTAAATATACTTGTAATTTCTTTTTGAGTAACTATGTTTAGTGATTTTATATACTCTTCGTAACTGTTTTTTGTTTTAAATAGAGAATTTAAAAACTTCTTAGGTGGTGTTGACTCTTTCGAAATCGGTATGGGACTTATTAACCTATGTTCTTTCAGTTGTAATTCCTTAGCTTTTTCTTTGGCCATATTTTGAAAGAAAATACTGAATTCAGTTTTATATTTAAGATCTATAAAGAAAGAATCAGAGTAGGTCTTAGGTCCACTCCATTTTAAAAACTTAGAATCTTTAAATGGAATGATTTTATTGAGTATTGTTTGTTTTGGCCTTTCAATTTTTGACTTTATAAAGGCCTTAGGAGAGTTGTCTTTGTTCCCAAAGAAAAGATAATAAGTTGAGTTGGTCTCTTCTTTTTCATTTGATTTAATGAAGTCAAATGATGGAGTCCTATCTTTTAATAGGGCCTCTAAAGAGGCAACGAACTCTGGTTCTATATCTTCTATATTGTCATAAGTGTGATAAAACATTAGAAGCTACTCCCACAATGAGGGCAAAAATTCCAAAACTGTCTATCTAATTCAGTATTACAGCTTTTACAGTCTATTAGCTTTTGTAGATCTAAATCAGATTCATCTAAAGAAAAAATATCTTTTTTCATCGCTTTAAATGTTTGAGATGTAGCATACCAGATGTATTGATTCTCAGAATCATTTTTAAATTGTCCATGTTTAAGAGAATTATCTATTTTAATTTGAACTTCATAGGTCTCTAAATTATTAAGGTCATACAGAGGTTTTTCAACAGAGTTTTTATAATTCTCTATTCTTTTTAGATTTTCTTGTATTTCTCTATCCCTGAGATAATTCTTCACTATAATACCTAAGTTTTAAGTTTATTGAAACGCAACACCTACGCATCTTACAGAGTGTGTTTCTGTTAGGGCCGTTGAAGATGAGTTTCCTGTACTTTGTTTAATAGAATATACAGCTTCTCTTGTTAGAAGTGTAGATGTCCAATATGTCTTATCAAGGTTATTTAATATATATCTTGAACCATTGATGTCCGCTTGTAGAAATTCACTACGAGTTGGAAGTCTCCAATCGATATAGCTTGTATTTAAAAAGTGAACATTATCCTTGTTAAAAGTTTTACATACTCCATTAAAGTCAGATACCGCTTCTTCAAAAGTAGCTTCTTTTATGTGATCACTCCATAGTAACCTAGTCGTAAAGTCATACCAGACAAGTGTTGTGACTTCTGGAGTTTGAGTCGCATCTATTGCAACAGATACCAAAGACCAATTTCCTTCTCCTGATACTCCAAAGTTTTTTGCTACCCAGCTTGAAGGAATTCCCATTGTGTTGGTGTATTTTTTTCTGCAATCGGCAATTCTCTCTCCGACAGTAGAAGTCGTTTCTTTTAACACTCCGCACTCTGTAGTATATTTTGAAATATCTATTTTTTCAGCATAGCTTTCTGTGGTCGTACTACTTGGAACTTCTGAGTAACCTTCTGGGTAGTAGGCTTTTTTAGTTGATTTAACTTCATCCATTATTGTTGCTTGAATAACAGTGTCAGATCCGCGATTTCTATTCATTTGAGATCTTATTGCTTCATCTTCAGTTACTTTTGTCTCTTCTTTGTCAGCATTTTCACGATTCACTACATTTGGGTTTTGATTCGCGTTACAAGATATAAGTAGTATTAAAGCAGTAATAGATAAAAGTTCTTTCATAGACATAATTGTAGCTTTTTTAAAAGGAATTTCAAATGTTTATGTAATATCTACTAAAAAAGCTCATAAAGACTAGACGGTATGTTCAGTTTTGAGTAAGTTTTCAGACTTATGTTAAGTTATTCAATCAATTCCATTTATAGAGCAACTGAAGGTGAAGGTGTTTTTATTGGAACACCGCAGGTGTTTGTTCGCTTTCAAGGTTGTGCGGTAGGGTGTGTTAATTGTGATTCTTTGGAAACTTGGAGTTTTGATGCTCCTAATGAAGATTTAGAGTCTGTATTACAACGCATCGAGATTGAGGCGAACTCAACAATCAAAAGAGTTTCAATCACTGGCGGAGACCCATTACATCCAAAAAATGAGCCAAAGGTTTTAGAGTTAGCTTTAGCTCTTAAAGAAAAGGGTTATTTTATAAATATAGAAGCTGCTGGAACAAGATGCGTAGATAGCGTATTTGATATTGTTGACTTCATTAGCTTTGATTTTAAAACTCCATCCACTGAAGTTCGCTTTAACGAAAAAGTTTTTGAAAAGTTCATTAATAAATACGCTCATAAGTCTCAAATAAAAGCTGTTATTGCTGATCAAAGAGATTTTAACGCTTATTATGAACTTGCTAAAAGATATAAAAATAATGATTCCTGGGTTATAACACCATGCTATGAACCGAATGAAGAATTTCCATTAGCTAGATTTAAAGAAATTATAGATATAAATGAACTTAATGGATCTCTCTTTAGGGTTATAGGTCAACAGCATAAATGGCTACATGGACCTGATAAAAAAAATATCTAATATTCTCTTGGACAATAAGCTTCTATTTTTACACAACTTCTAGAATAAATTATTGTTGTCCACCATGTCTCTGTTACTTTTGCATCTAAAAGAAATACTTTTTTTGGACAGGTTCTAGATAGTAGCTTTGGTATCGACTTATCAGTCTCTTTTTTAGCATTACTCATAAATAGAAATTGTCCCGCACAAAATGAACTTGTTTCTCTTTGACCCTTTACAGCTCTGGGTGCCATTGAAGTGTTTTCCTTGTCGAGAGCAAAGCTTCTTTTGTCAATCGATGGATGAATTTCATATTTAGATGCACATGCCGTTAAGAGTAGAACTAATAAAATTTTCATTTTAATTCCTTTTTAGAAAATTGATAAATTAATGTAGCCCACCCAATTAATAAAGAGATTCCACCTAAAGGAACGATCATAGCAAAAAACTTTATATGTAAAGTAGCGTAGAGGTAGCAATTAAAACTAAATATCAAGAGTCCAACAAGTATAAAATTGTAGCTTCTTTTAAAACTATTCGAATATTTATCATTAAGCATTGCTATTAGAAATAAAGAAATCGCATGATAAAAGTGATACTGAGAACCTGTTTTAAAAGTTGTAAGATACTTCTCGGTAAGTAAGTGCTTTAATGCATGAGCTCCGAAGGCCCCAATAGCAACAGCTAAAAATAATAAAGTAAATGATATAATATATTGTCTCTTTATAGTCATGAAAAATATCCCAATAGCTTAGAAGTCTTAGACTTAAGTCCTTTATTTATTGATAAAGATATACCAACTTTTTTACCAGAGTTAAATGCATTTTGATCAATTGAAGAGTTGCAACTAGATGATGATAGACTCTTATAAATCTTTCTTACTTTAGTGTCCATTTTGTTTCTGTAAATTGTAAGTGATTTTTTCTCTTTCTCAGTAAATTCACTTTGAGAGTTGTAGATTTTAGATTCATATCCTTTTGCTAAACCTGTAAAGAAAGAGTTTTTCGCTCTTAGACCTTTCAGTTTCTTTTCTGTCTTTGTCTTTAACCAGAGTTCATCTAGTTTTTGATCTAAAAAGTCTGTAACATAATCACTTAGTTCTATATTTAACATTGTCCCGCATACTTCTAAATAGACACCATCTTTGGCATATCTTAAAACGGGATTAACATAAAAGGTTTTGAGGATATCGTAAATTGCAGATATCTTAGAGTTTCTTTTTTTAGTCTTCATAACTCTTTTTACATATAAATTCTCTTCATCTAATTCTAGTTCACCAAATTGAAGGTTGTGCTTTAAAAGAAGTTTGTTGGCCTTTACAGTTGCAAGTTCTGCTTCGTGTTCATTTGTACTCGAAGCTAGGTTTAAAAGTTTTTTCACTTTAGATAAAACTCTTTCATTTTCAAGATTTGCAACGACGTCCTGTTTGTATGTTTTTATATCCATTGAAGATTTACTGATAGATTTATCCCATCTGTACTTGATACATGTTTCTTGAAATTCTACACCGTGAGCTTTGGCCGTCGGGTAGTGAATAAAGGTAAGAAAGTGGGCCAGCTCATGCCTTAATATATCTTTTAGAATGTGATCTCTTGTTTCATAGAGAAGATTTTCATTGAGACCTATTTGATAAGTTGATTGCTCAAAGTATCCAATTTTATTTTGCCCAGTAAAAATTATTATCTTAAGTGGGTAGAGGTAGTTATTTAACTGGAACCTATTTCTCTTAACAATCAAATTACACTCAGTACTAAGTATTTCCTTAGCAAAGTGAGTGAGCTTTGAAATAAAGCTAAAAATTGTTTTGTTGTAAACTTCCATAGCATAGGTATATCAATATATTTAGGACTTAAACAATGTCATTTTTACAAATATACTAGTAAATATCATGTGATGCGTTATTGTATGCATAATATAAGTAAATTAGTGTAAGTGTTATGAATCAATACGTAATTTCAATAGTATACCAGTGTAAAGGATAAAAATGACTAAATTAATTCTATACTTTTTTATTTTATCATTATCTCTGAGTTCATTCGCTCAGAGGGCCAACTCCATTGAAGAAAATGACCTCTATAAAGCTGTGTGTAGAGTTTCTTCTGATAAAGTAGAGTTTGCTAACATTAAGTCCTTTTTAAGGGCCAAAGGTCATAACGTAACTAAATTGTTAAGAGACCCTAACTTTAAATCTTACCATATTAGAGAAATCTATGATGCTGTAATGCTTATGCCCAAGTGGTTAAGAGTTTCAAACATTAGACTTAAAAGCCAGATTATTTACAAATCTAACCCTAAACTAGATGGAGTTGCTATGTTCGGTAACTCTATCATAACAATAAATCCTAAGGAATGGTTTAAGTATTCTTCAGATAGGCGAGTTGCGATAATATTTCATGAACTAGCACATGCTTTATCTGATGCTATTGCTAAGTTAGATACTTCTCTTATTTGGAGAAATGTAGATGGTGGATGGTACAAAAATGAAAGAAATAGACTTGAGCCTGTAGACTTTAAAACTCATACATCAGAATACTCTTCAAGCCATTACTTTGAAGACTTTGCTGAAAGTGTTGCTGCTTATAGAATAGATCCAACTTATTTAAAGAAAATATCATTAAAAAAATATACCTTTATAAAGGATACAGTTTTTTTAGGGCAAGAATTTCTTACTGAGAGTGATTGTGATTTTAATATAAATGACTCTATTGATTTTTCTGAGATTGAAAAAACTCTTAAGTCTGAATTGAATAAAGATAAACTTTATAAAATTACTTATGAAGGTTTATTAAAGCGAAGAAGGTTTAAGTTACATCCAAAAGCAATTGAAAGGCTTTTCTATCGACGTGCGATCAAACTTTATATTCTAAGAGTTGGAGATAAGTTCAATTCAACTAAGGAAGAATATATCTTAAAGAATACATATAGAGCATTCTATTTAAATACAAAGAGCTTTAAGAATATTATGTCCTCTAAAAGTAAAGTTTATATTGAAAAATTAAAACGTAATCCAAATATTACAAGGAAAATTTAATGAAATTATTTAATTATTTTCTCTTATCCCATCTTTTATTAGGTGTAGCTATTGGTCAAGTTCGAGATAAAGACTCTCATGCCGTTTTACCAATGGATATCACAATGTCCTCTTGTAAACCTAAAATTAATTTAGACCTTAGTATGAATGGGTATTATCAATTACTTTTGAAGGAGGGGCACGATCTAACGGGTCTTTTAAATGACAGAAGGATTGGTAGAAGGCATTTTAGAGATATTTATTTGGCAACAAAGTTTTATCCTTCTTGGATAAAAATAGGTAAAAGAAACTCTGAATATAAAATGCAGTATTCTGTTTTAAATCAACATAGAGCAGTCGCAAGAAATAAAGGAAAGCTTATTCAAATTAACCCTGATAGATGGAATAAGTTTCATAGTTCTATGAGAATTGGGATAATTTTCCATGAATTAGCACATTCTTTAGGTGGAATGTTGGGAGAAATAGATGATTCTCAGCTTTGGGAAAATATTGATGGAGGCTGGAGAAGAGAGTCTTCTAAACCAAACGGAGGAATCTACAGAGGACGACCTAGAAAAAGAAGTGCCTATGTTTCAGACTATGCTATGACTAATCCTGCTGAAGATTTTGCTGAAAGTGTTTCATCTTACAGAATTAAGCCTAAAGCACTTATGGCCACTTCTATGGAGAAATATAACTTTATAAAAAAACACATTTTTCTAGGACAGGAATTTATAGATGAAACAGATTGTAATAAAGATGCATCGGACATAGTCGATTTTCACAAGTATGAGGACATCCTGGTAGATAAATTTATTTCACGACCTCGTTATTTTAAATCGACATATGACTACTTTTTAAGAAGAAAAAAACATATTGGAAGAAGTTATAAAGATTTAGAAATTTATTTTTTAAGAACATCGGCACTTCACTATATGGGAAGAATTGGTAGGAGAGGGAAGTTAACATCAGAAGACTTTATCAAAAGGCATTCCTTACGCGTATACTTAAATCATGTTGAAGATATAAGTGTTCTCAAAACTGATTATGCTAAAGAGCTAATTTCTAAATTAAGAAAATAAAAAAAGGCCTGCAGATCAATTTAGCAGGCCTTTCTATTTTTATACTAATTAAAAATTAGAATTTTTTAGAAAATGTTTTTGACTTAAAGTACTCTCTATTCATTCTTGCAATATTTGAAAGATTGATTCCCTTAGGACAACTGGCCTCACATTCGGCATGATTTGAGCAGTTCCCAAAACCTTCCTTATCCATTTGAGCAACCATACCAGCTGCTCTTTTTGGAGCTTCTAATTCACCCTGAGGTAAAAGTTTAAGTTGAGAAATTTTTGCCGACGTAAATAACATGGCACTAGCATTTGGACAACTTGCAACACATGCTCCACACCCAATACATGCAGCTGCATCCATTGCTAGATCTGCATTTTCTTTATTGATTGGAGTTGCATTTGCATCTTGTGCATTTCCCGTCGCTACAGAGATAAATCCACCTGCAGCAATTACTCTATCAAAAGATGACCTATCTACCATTAAATCTTTTACAACTGGAAATGCTGTTGCTCTAAATGGCTCAATTACAATATTTGCACCATCTTCAAATGATCTCATATGTAACTGACATGTCGTTGTTTCTTTTTGAGGTCCGTGCGCTTCTCCATTTATCATCATTGAACACATACCACAGATACCTTCTCTACAGTCATGGTCAAAAGCTACAGAGTCTTTTCCCTCTCTTACAAGTTTTTCATTTAGCATATCTATCATTTCTAGGAATGACATACCTGTTGAAACACCATTTAAAGAATAATCTTCAAAGTGTCCATTTGCTTTATTGTTTTTCTGTCTCCAGATTTTTAAATTAACCGAAATATTTTTTTCACTACTCATAGGTATATCCTTTATTTATAAGATCTTTGTGTTAGAGGAACATTCTCAAATGTAAGTTCTTCTTTGTGTCTAACAGGTTCTTGATCATCACCCTTAAATTCCCAAACAGCACTATGAGCATATTCATCATCTTTTCTTAGTGCTTCGTTTTCTGGAGTTTGTGATTCCTCTCTAAAGTGACCACCACATGACTCTGGTCTCATTAAGGCGTCTCTGGCCATAAGTTCACCCATTTCTAAAAAATCAGCTACTCTTGAAGCCTTATCAAGTTCTGTGTTAACTCCATCTGCATCACCTGGAACAGAAACATTTGTCCAGAATTCCTTTTTCAATTCTTGGATTTCAGAGATTGCTTTTTTAAGCCCCTCTTCATTTCTACTCATTCCAACATGTCCCCACATGATTTTCCCAAGTGCTTTGTGAAAGTCATCAGCAGTTTTCTTACCATTAATGTTTAAGAGCTTATTTAGTCTATCGTTGATAGCTTTTTCAGCTTTTGTAAATTCAATATGATCAGTATCAACTTTATCTAGTGTAGTATTTCCTAGATAGTCTCCAATTGTATATGGGATAACAAAGTAACCATCAGCAAGACCTTGCATAAGAGCAGATGCTCCTAATCTGTTTGCTCCATGATCAGAGAAGTTTGCTTCTCCAAGAACATGAAGTCCTGGAATTGTACTCATCAAGTTGTAATCAACCCATAATCCACCCATCGTATAATGAACAGCAGGATAAATTCTCATTGGTTGCTTATATGGGGATTCATCAGTGATTCTTTGATACATTTCAAATAGGTTACCGTATCTAGCAGCAATTACATCCTGTCCTTCTCTTTCTATTGCGTCTTTAAAGTCTAGGTAAACTGCAACTCCAGTTTCTCCAACACCTTTTCCTGCATCAACTTGAAGTTTAGCATTTCTTGATGCAACGTCTCTTGGAACTAGGTTACCAAAAGATGGATAGATTCTTTCTAAGTAGTAATCTCTTTCACCTTCAGGAATTTCATTGGGATGTCTGTTATCACCTTCTTTTTTAGGTACCCAAACACGTCCATCATTTCTTAGCGACTCACTCATGAGAGTAAGTTTAGACTGTGATTCTCCGTGAACAGGAATACAAGTAGGGTGAATTTGAGTGAAACATGGGTTCGCAAATCCAGCACCTTTTTTATATGCTTTCCAAGCTGCCCCGCAGTTAGATGCCATTGCATTAGTAGAAAGATAATAAGTATTTCCATATCCACCACTTGCTAAGATAACAGCATCAGCTACGTATTTTTCTAGTTCTCCTGTTGTTAAGTTTCTAACAACAATCCCTCTAGCTTTTCCGTCAACTAAGACAACATCGTGAACTTCTCTTCTTGTGTAAAGCTTAACGTTTCCTTTTCCAACCTCTTTCATCATTGATTGGTAAGCACCTAAAAGTAACTGTTGTCCAGTTTGCCCTCTAGCGTAGAATGTTCTAGAAACCTGTGCTCCACCGAATGATCTATTTGCTAAGTATCCACCGTACTCTCTTGCAAATGGCACACCTTGAGCAGCACATTGATCAATAATGTTATTAGAAACTTGAGCTAGTCTATAAACGTTTGCTTCTCTTGCCCTGTAGTCTCCACCTTTAACTGTATCGTAGAAAAGTCTCCAAACTGAATCACCATCATTTTGATAATTTTTTGCAGCATTGATACCACCTTGGGCAGCAATAGAGTGAGCTCTTCTTGGACTGTCTTGTACACAGAAAGCTTTAACTTCGTACCCAAGTTCTGCTAGAGATGCTGATGCGGATCCACCAGCTAAACCAGTACCAACAACAATTACTGAATATTTTCTTTTATTTGCTGGGTTTACTAGTTTACATTTAAATTTATGTTCTTCCCATTTATTTTCAATTGGGCCATCAGGGATTTTGGCATCTAATTTAAAACTCATATTAAAATCCTTTTAGTTTTGTAAGTGACAGAATATTGCTAATGATGAAAAACCAAGAGCGACAATTACTCCATAAGCGCAACTAGTACACTTAAGTAGAGGAGTGTACTTTGGATGATCAAATCCCCATGATTGTGTCATTGACCAAAATCCATGGGACGTATGAATACCGAAAGAAATCATCGCAAATACATACCATGCAGTATAAATAGGGCTCATAAAATACTCGATAACTGTCCTGTATAAATCTCTCATTTCAACTCCATCAACAGTAGTTGGATAGTTAGATCCATACTTGAAGTTAATAAGGTGGAGTACAAGAAATATTAATAAAATAATTCCTGTATAAGGCATTGTTTTTGATGCGAATGTTTCACCTCTACCTGTTCGCTTTTTCTTATAGTAGCTTTGAGATCGCGCATTTCTATTTTGAATGTTAATTACCAATGCAATAATAATATGTCCTAAAAACATAGACAATAAAACTGCTTCAGCAAGATAGATTAGTGGATTACTAGTAAGTGTGTAGGCATACAAATTAAACTTGTCTGGTCCTAAAAAGATTAGTAAATTTCCTAATAAATGCGTTAGTGCAAAACCAATTAAACCAGCACCTGTTACGGCCATGATTTGCTTCTTTCCAATTGATGACTTCAAATAGTCTTGGGATAAGCTCATAATACAAAACTCCCTTTTGTTTAAATAATATTAACATCTCTAAATATCTAATATTATGTTAGCATTTATTATTAATTTGTCATTGATAAAGGTCATAAGAATTTGTACATTGACCTGGTGAATAAAATAGAGTTTCCAGCAGAATATTTAATAGAATTAGGCGAATTATCTCCATATTTGGTGGGGAGAGTAATAATTTATAAGAATCAAAGTAAATTCGATAGTGAGATTGATATTATTCTTTCTGAAAGTGGCAAGATCTATAAGCACGTTGGTCAGGTATTTTCTGAGTCTTCTTCAAAGGACGCATTTGATATGTCTTATAGAAAACTAAAGATTTTTCTTCATAAGTAAGCTATAATCAGCGTAAGTTTTTAAAAGGTATTTATGAAAACTCACGTTCATTTAATTAGCAATAACAATTTCTTAGACTCCCTTTATGAGCTAAATCTTAGGGCCTATGTTGGTATTGATTTAGTAGTCCATTCAAATAGATCGTCGCTTCAAAAGGAGATTAGCAAAAAGTATCTAGGTGAACGTATATTCCTAGTATCTTCAAGTAAGGTTATCGATTTTAAAGAAACCTTTGAGTCTTTAAAATCTGATTCTCAAAATAAAATTTATCTTATTGGAGAAATAACAAATTCTGATCTAGATGCCTTGGGTTTTGAAGTTAATAAGATATTTAAAAATAAGTATGATTTAAGGGAAATGATTAGAGCTTTTGCTAAAAAGTTAAATGTAACGGCAAAAGATATGATCGAATTAAATATTCCTGATTATTACCCTGTTTCTAGTAAAATTTTTAAGTTTCTAAAGTCTTCTTCTGTTGATGTTTTTAATATTAATGAAGGAGAATATGCACTATTGTTTAAAGCAAGTGCTGCTGTAGATGTTGATTTAATTACTGAAGAAGATGAATTTTTGTATATAAATGCTAATGAAAGGTTAAAATTTATTAATCATAGCTCAGTTCTAATTATTGAAGAGCTTAGAAATGAAGAACTTACTACTTTTGAAAAAGTTGAGCTCGTATCGCAAGGAGCTCAATTCGTTGCAGAGCAAATATCTGAAAGTGAGGAACTTACAACTGAGCTTACAGAAATATCTAATCTGTGTGTAAAAGCTTTTAAAAATATATCAAGTGGTGTTCCAAAAGCTAAAAATCTAATTCAAATTTTACTTGAAAATAAAGATGGGTTTATTTATTCACATAGTATTTTTGCTACTTATATTTCTAGAGAACTAATTTCTAAGATGCCTTGGGGGTCTAAAGAGCAACAGGAGAAAGTGGCCTTTGTTCTATTTTTTCACGATCTATTTTTAGTTCCAATTTACGCCAAGTATGATGCTGTCGATGAGGAGGAATTGCTTTTTAGAGATGATGTAACAGAAGTAGATAAGGAAGTTATTTTCGATCACGCATATCTTGCATCAAACTTCATAAGAGGTTATCCAAAAGCTCCAATGGGCGCAGATACCTTACTTGCTCAACATCACGGTAGTACAAGTGGTAAAGGTTTTCCTGGGATTTTTGGAGATGATATATCACCTTTGGCCAAAGTGATTTTAATTTCTCATGATATTGCAAAACATGTCTTTGAAAATGTTTCAGATGGGCAAAAATCTCAAGCTTTTGATAAGAAGTTAATTGTTAGTAAATTAAAAGAAAGATATCAAAGACATACATATAAGAAAATTATCGAAGCTTTTATGGATGTAGATTTATAGTAAAGACTTTCTAAATACTTCGTAGATATCCTTAGCACTACCAATGTTAAATTCTTTTTTTAATGTAAGAAGAATTTTATTTAAGGGAACATTCATAAAGTTTTCTCCATCAATCTTAGATGCAACAAATTGAGATATATTAAACACGTGGTTGAGTTGGCTTAGTAAGTTATTTATAGGTCTGTTAGGAAATCCTTTTCTACTGGGAAATTCATGGTGGGCCATTATTATTGAATCGATATCAGCATATTTATTAAATTGAGCGGCCATCTTTGATGATTTTTCTGGATGTTCTTTAAATTCTTTAACCAATTCTTTAGTTAACCCTTTTAGGTAAGGGTCTTTTAAAGATGTAACTTTACTTAGCATTTCATCTGGTAGTGCATAGTCTTGTAATATCGATGCAGCAATTAATTTTCCCTTAGTTGTTTTTGAGTCCCAGTCTAGGTCTCTTGCTATATAAATAGAAATAATTGCAGTGAGTATACTTTTACTTGAAATACCTTCGTAGTAGTAAGGATAATTATTGAGAACTGTTTTAAGGTCTTGGTTTTTCATTTGTATATTAATGATCGTTGTAACTAAGTGATCCATTAAAGTTACTGCTTTTTTAGATATACCAATCGCAATTAAATACTGATGAAGAACTGTCACACTTCTAAGTAGAGTTGTGAATATATCGTCACTCTTATCTCTTTTGTTTTTAAAAAACTCTAGAAAGTGATCGACTTCGCCTTCTAAAAATTCTAGTTGATCATCTTTTTTTATGTATAAGAATTTTATATTTTTTTTAGCATAACTGGCCAAAAATGAATGACCGTACTTTGTATTGGCCGGAAGTAGTTTTAAGTATCTTGTTGGTGTTATTTCTAAATAAATATCATAAGGAAACTCATCAAATAGATAAAAACCTCTTAACTTCATTTTTATAAAGTCGTTGGGATCAATTTGTTCAATTGAGTGTTCTCTATTTTCTGAGGCAACGGCCTTAAGAATTACATTTAATTTTTCTTCAAGATCTAACCTAAAGCTATCTTCTCCAAACGGCTTTGCAATATATTGATTACTTTCGTTCTCATCAAATAGCTCTTGAGTAATAGAGGAGTTAAAGTTTACTTGGTGTCCTGTGTATAAAATTGGTCTTGAGCCGGAGAGTTCGATAAAGCTTTCTATGACTGCGTTTAGTTTAAAATTTTTAATATCGCTATCAATTATGTAAAAAGCAAAGGGGCCATCGTTACAAATTATTTCAGTTGCTTGGGCCTTATTAACAGCAGTCACTATTATTGATGATTTAATAATGCTTTTAACTACTTTTCTTAAAATTTGAGAGTCTCCCTGATTTTCAGAGACGATTAGTACTTTCACTTAAGAGCCTTATCTGTTAACAAATGTTATTATACCGCAGTATTGATCCGTCGCATAGTTTTAATCTAGGTTATTGATTTTATTGATAAATATCATTTATTGGATTTATGTAAAATACATGTCAAGCCATAGGAATTTGGCATATTGATACCAGTCTTTTGTAAGAAGTTACGATTCTTGTAAGGATTATTCAGTGGACAGGACAAAATACCATGGATAGAGATTTATTAATATATTATAGAGATTTGGCCATAATTAATGGTCATGTGACTTTAATGTCATTCCCCCTTATTGCCTCGAATCTAATTGTGGGTTCGAGGCATTTATAATCTAAAGTTTTCTACGATTAATTTGTATATAAATAGTGACAGAGCAATGATCCCAAATGGAATCTTTATCCACGGGCTTGATATGGCTTTGATTAACTTTTTCATATTTAGTATTATATCTATTTAATTCTTTTTGTGTTATATTTTTATGATATTTGATCTTTATGGGGCTGCACTGGTTTCGACAGGGGCTACGGAAGGATTGAGTGCGTGTCAAGGTTGGTCGGCAGGCCTTGTAAAAAGCCGCCCAAACTTAGTTGGAAACAACGAATTCGCAATGGCTGCCTAATCTCTTTAGATTACCGCGTCCGCTGAGGGGCTTGCACCAATAACAAAAAGCAAGTGACCAGCTCAAGCTGAGAGCTACTAAATCAAAGTTAGCAAAGGAAAAGTCGGGAGAACCTTTTAAATAAAATCACCGGATTTTGTGGGTTTGATAAATCCCTCACAGGCGTCGCTTCCTCTAATGCGACTACACACGTAGTGCTCTCTACTGGATGAGTCTTTGGACGTCGGTTCGATTCCGACCAGCTCCACCATCCGACGAGGATGGTGGAAGCACTTTTTCTCTAAACATCTTAAATTTCAGGTACTTGATTACGGCTAGTTAGACTTATTCAGGTTAGTTCAACCTTTCTAGACTTGTCTGTGGCCGTCTAGAAGTGGCTATTTGTGGCTACACTTTGGCTATACCTGTATTTTCTGTCATTCCTTGGACTATTGGGTCCGTACCGGAGACATACTTTACATTTTATACCGAAGACATGCTTTACACTTTTTTCATGCCAAATGGATCCGTTATTGGCTCCACTTTTCTACTCTTATCGTCAAAATATCCTAAATCATAATCTAAAAAGCTAACA
>CAKZUQ010000009.1 GCA_937923325.1 uncultured Bacteriovoracaceae bacterium | reverse complement strand
GATATTTCCTGACTCTCTTGCTTCATTAATAATTTGTTGTTTTTCTTCATCTGAATACTTTCTTCTTGTCATAAATACCCCTTAAAATTAGTTTAAATCCTCGTCGAGGATCTGTCCAAACTATATAGGGGGTCAAAGAGCTATAATAGATAACTATTCTAGATACATTATCGCTTGGCATCTCACTGAAAATATATCAGCAGAAAATAGTATCGAACTGATCAGGCAGGCTAAAGAAAAACATCAAAGTCTAAGTTCAGATTTGTCAATAAATGTGATGTCAGATGGTGGTACTGAAAATACCGCTAATAAAGTTGGTCAATATATTTTATCGTCAAACTTTAATCAAATTATAGCTGGAAAAGATATCAAGTATTCAAATTCTATGATTGAGTATTTTTTCCGATCCTTAAAAAGTAACTACCTACATTTTCAAAAGTTAAGGGATAAAAATGATATCCTCAGAAAAATAAACTTTTATATCGATCAACATAATAATAAAATCCCTAAAGCAATTCTAAACGGAGCCACTCCTCTAGAAGCATATCAAAAAAACTGGGGCCAAGAAGAGATTCAAAATCTAAAAGAGCAAAGAAATAACTCTTTAATATTTAGAAGGTCACTTCCAATTTTGCCAAGCTGTGGTGTTTGCGCATAACTATTTTTTCAATATACAATTTCAACTATCTTCTCAGTTTCACCCTAAGCATATAATATATTGAGCTGCAAATTTTTTTCAACATTTCTAAACTAAAAATTACTATTTTCTATATATTCTTCCTTCTTTGTTTTTTATCTGACGAAATTTTTCTCATCAAGTGTCGAAAGTATTGTTTTCGGGACTTGTTTGACGAAAATTTCGTCAGATTACTCTCGGTTTTTGCCTTTAAGAATATGAACAACTATAGAAACAGCTTAACGTCTCTAGTAATAACTCATCAGATTATAGCTCAGATGTTGAACTTAATTAGAACATTGCAACTTGTTCTTCTACCTTTGGTGAAAGCTTAGGAAAATACTCTTCAATCATAAATTTAACTTTTTTCATTTCAGAGTTTAAATTAGTTTGCTTTTTAGCAGAGTAGAAACACACTTTCAGAAGCTGCTCATACACTTCTGTATCATCAAGTGATGTATTAATAAGAACAACTGGCGACATTGGTTTCTCGATACCTTCAATTTCTGAAATTGGTATTCTAATTGCTTTACTTAACTCTTTAGGAGAAATCTCTGGGTAAAAATGTCTTATAAAGTGAACAGCGAAAAATAATCTTTTCAATCTTTCACCGAAGTCTTTACTTTTCCAGTCTTCAATATTTTGATCCATGTTGCGGCCAAGAGTCTCTCGGTTGCACATGATTAAAGAGGCAATAACAGATTGAGAGCAATCCCCTAAGGATTTTTTAATGTATGAATAAAAATCTGAAACTTTAATTTGATTACTCATTTATTCTTCTCCTGTTACCTACTATTCGACTAGTATAGCACATTTCTTTAATTTTTGTCGTATTTTAATCATATTTTGCGACTTTTTGACGAGTTGTAGGCTTCTAAGTATCTAAAAATATGATAGGATATTGAAATCATGAGTATTTTAACAAAATCAAACAGATACAAAGAAAAGATCCAAGACCTAAAAGAAGGTGACGGAAATGACCGAAGACTTGCAAATGTCTGCGAAGCCAGTGTTCAACAAGTGGCCCAAAGTAATCCAAAACATAAAGATCATATAAGAGAATACTATCTACCATATTATAGAATTAGATTTAATATGGTTTCCAGCCCTGTTAAGCAGGATGGAAAGTATTGCTACTACTACCAAAATATTGAAAACCAAAACATTGGAATCTTTCAA
Source organism: uncultured Bacteriovoracaceae bacterium (assembly GCA_937923325.1). Next base: position 20,775 of record CAKZUQ010000009.1, on the reverse strand, counting down.
GAGCATAGAACTGATATAGTACACTCCCTATGGATAAACGATAACCACTGTCTTCATGAAACATTCAAAGAGCATCAAAGCTGGGACAAAGATAAATGCGCTACTAAATTTGTAAATATTAAGAATGGTAATGACGCAGAAACATTAGAAGTTTTTGATATGCCAATTCATTACGGCGCGGACTCGAACCACGGACACAAGGATTTTCAGTCCGTTGCTATTCCACTACATTATATAGACAGGTTTTCAGATTCTCACCTACTTTTAACGAATTTTTCGGAGGTTGGACCATTTTAAGCCTATCTAAGTCATTAACTTTACTAACTTTTAAAATAGAATTTCATATTTTCGACACTTGTTTGTCGAAATTTCGACAAATGGATTTTTCAAGATTAGCAAAAAATCTTAACAACAAATGATTGCATTGTATATACAACGTGATACAATACAAAAGATGGAATTTGAGTGGAATGAGAAGAAAAATATTAATAATCACCTTAAGCATGGTGTGTGGTTTGAAGAAGCTCAAACAACATGGGCTGATGAATCATCGCTTGAGTTTTATGATCCTGAACACAGTGATTATGAAGAGCGATTCATACGCCTTGGTTATTCATCGAATTCAAACCTTCTACTCGTTGTATTTTGTGAGAGAAATGAACATGACACTATAAGAATAATATCTGCGAGAAAAGCAACTCCAAAGGAGAAAGGCCAATATGCAAAAAGAATATGATCTAGATAAATTAAAGAAAAGAGATACAAAACCAAAGGTTGATAAAACATCTGCAAAACTCCCCATAAGTTTACGCATAGATGGTGGAATTCTAGCGATTATTAAAAGTGAAGCCGAAAAAAAAGGACTTCCTTATCAAACTTTTATAAGTAGTATTCTTTATCAATTTGCTAAAGGTGAACTTATAGAAAAAAAGCTAATCGATATTCTGAAAAATTTAGAAGCTAGCTAATGAGAAGAAATAAATGCAAGCAGTACGAAAAACATACAACTCATATTCAATAGATACAAAACTTCAAGTTATTAACTCTGAAGATCCAAACTTCTATGTCGATGAAGGGGTTCCAAGAACTACCGCTCTTTACTGGATTAATAATACCGAAAAGATAGAGGAAGTTGCTGCTTTTCCTAATTCTTTTGAAACCCAAAAAATTACTTCTCTAGAAAAAGAACTTCAAAAACACAAGGCTCTAAACAAGCTTCTTAAAATAGTAAGAGAGCTGCATCCCTACTCTTTTCTTGAAAAAAAGTTGAAAAAGAAAGAGCACAAAAAAGTAATTATCAAAGCGATCAAAGTATTTGAAAAATATTCAAGTCTTAAAGAAGCCCTTCATGAAATAAAACTTTCCCCCTCAACATATTACAGATGGATTAGTGAATTTGAGAGATGCGAGTTCACAGGAAAGGTCTGCCAAAAAAGATTTTCTCATCAATTAACAGCTGAAGAAATCAATATAATGAAAACTTATGTTACAAGCAAAAAGTATTCTCATGTTTCAATATCATCTCTTTGTTTATTAGCTCAAAGAGAGGAGAAGTTATTTTGCTGTGCTGATACTTGGTATAAATATATCAAATTAAATGATTGGAGACGATCAAAGAAAGTTGAGTATAAAAAGAACTACAAAGATGGTTTAAGAGCTGTCCACCCAAACCAATACTGGCAAATTGATGTTTCTCAAATTTCTTTTGATGGCCCTAAGAAATATTATTTCCAAGCTATAATAGATAACTATTCTAGGTACATTATCGCTTGGCATCTCACTGAGAACATATCAGCAGAAAATAGTATCGAACTTATCAGGCAGGCCAAAGAAAAACATCAAAGTCTAAGTTCAGATTTTTCAATAAATGTGATGTCAGATGGTGGTACAGAAAACACTGCTAATAAAGTTGGTCAATATATTTTATCCTCAAACTTTAACCAAATCATAGCTGGAAAAGATATTAAGTATTCAAACTCTATGATTGAGCATTTTTTCAGATCTTTAAAAAGTAACTACCTGCATTTTCAAAAGTTAAGAGATAAAAATGATATCCTTCGAAAAATAAACTTTTATATCGACCAACATAATATTAAAATACCTAAAGCAATTCTAAACGGAGCAACCCCTCTAGAAGCATATCAAAAAAACTGGGGCCAAGAAGAGATTCAAAATCTAAAAGAGCAAAGAAGTAATTCTTTAATAATTAGAAGATCACTTCCAGTCTTGCCAAGTTGCGGTGTTTGCCCATAATTTCAATATACCATTTTAAATTTCATCAATTTTATCCAAAGTGACATAATATCTAATTACAAAATGATTTCTCCAAAACTTCTAAACTAAAAATGACTATTTTTATATACTCTTTTTTCTTAGTTTTAAGTTTGACGAAATTTCTCTCATCAAGTGTCGAAAGTATTGTTTTCGGGACTTGTTTGACGAAAATTTCGTCAGATTACTCTCGGTTTCTGCCCCTTAATAACTCTAGCGAAGTTCTTTTTATACTCTTGAGCTTTTATATTGGTATCAATAGGCATTTCTCGTATTTATAACTCTCAAAAAAAACAGATTATTTAGATATTTTTCCAGTCTTTATATATTGATCTATTGCTTTGACTTTTTTAAGTGAATCACAAGAAACCTGAGTTATTGAACTTCCGATACCACTAGACGTTTTCTCTCCTAAAGAAGCGAAACAAAGACCAGTCGTTCTATCAACGATATAAGAAAAACTCCCACCTAGATCTGAATCACTCCCGACAAAAAAACCTTCGATATCAACTTTCCCCTTAATGTCATGGTCATCAAAAACACAAAAGCCATTTATTGAATATAGACTTATAGATAACATTGCGAACAACTTAAACATATTTTTCCTCTGTTTGAATTTATATCTTATCTTTTAATGAAGTTTGTAAATGTCCAGCCTGAAAAGTGCAGATCGTCCCCACTCTTTTGTACTGTGTATGTCTTAGAGTTTCCTACTGATACTTTTATAAAGCATGGGTTAAGACCTATAAGTGCTTTTTCAACACCACTTGACCAATTAGTAAAGCCACACTCAGAGTTATTATTAAAAGTTGTTATCTCGGTTGCATTAAAAGGAGTATAAAATGCTCCTAAACGAATTAATCTCAAGTCATCGTTTGCATATGTATATGAATCGAAAGTATAGCGTGTTTCAGATTTTTTAGCTCCAGATGTACAAGTTGTATCATTTTTAAAGTCTGTGATCTTTAGCTCTGCTGCCGAAGATGTAATATCTATAATTGCTAATTTACTATCTGCTCCATTAACGACACAGGCTGAATCGTAAGTACCAACTAAAGAAACAACTGCAGGATCTTTGTTATCATCACTAGTTGATTCTTTGTCGCATTTATTTGACATTAAAAGTATTGGGAAAATTAATAAAATTAATTTGTTCATTTGAATCTCCGTATTAAAATGTTCTATTTATATCCATCCTATTGAATCACTCCACACAAAAGCATATTCATTCTAAGCTAAAAATATACTAACACTAGCTAATTCCCCTCTACAAAAACAATCTCCAACGATGAAAGCTTATCATATGATGGGCAATCGACAGCATACGAAGATATTTCGATTGCATCCAAATAACCATTTTCAAAGTAGTAAAGCAAACCATACAAGTTTCCTTCAATTGTTTTAAATGACAAACCATCGGATAAAACTCTTTTACCATAGAGAAAGACTTTCTTAGAGTTTTCAATTTCAATAAAGCCACCAGCTGGAGTAAAGTCCACTCTTTTAACTTTAAGATCACTAACATCTCCAACTGCACTAAGCCTACTTTCTATACCTCTAACAAGATTTTTCTCAAATTGATTTAACTTCCTCATAATTACTACTTACCAAATGCTGTTGAAACTTCAGTCTTACCTTTTGCCTTAAAGACTCTCACTGTGATACTTTCTCCCTTTAATGTTACGTCAACATCATGAACTCCATCCTTGAGTTTCTTGGAAGAACGTGAAGCTGCTGATTTAAGATCCCTGTAAGCCTTAACACCATCCCCCTTGTACTTATCAAGTAACTTATCTAGTTTATGCCTCTTCAAGTTTTTAGGACCAAAAATATGATTTACTTTATTTTGAGTCTTCTTTGAAGTTTTCCCCAAATTCCCTGCGGTTTTCGAAGAAGTTCTTTGACTCTGATAGAGCTTATCGTTCTTTTTGTATCTAGCGAGCCTTTTTCCTGCATTAAAAACTGCTTTCCCAGCGTTATATAATAGCTTTAAACCCTTCGCTATTAGATTTTTGCCGCTTGGGTCAGTATAGTTAATTGGATTATTCCCAGCATAACTATACAAGTTCCCCTCTACTGGGCTCCCTTTTATTTTATCAAAATTCTCTATAAAATAAAAGTCTGGAGTTAAAAATAACTTTGCTTTTGGGTCGTAATATCTGCGTCCCATTCTCACTGCTTCTATATCTCTGTCGTAACCTTTTAAAGTAAAGTCAAAGACATCGTGATCTTTAAGGTTTCTATTCTTTGTTCTTTCTCCGTAAGGGCTTGGAAGTCTTATTCTATTGTTTGAATCTCTGATTACTGAACCTAAATGGTCTGCATCTATTTTTTTGAAGTCTGCTCCATTAAAATACCCAAGTGCGTGGTTCATTGAGTTAAGTTTCACTGGCTGGTAAAGTTTATTTCCCTTGATCACTAGGTCTTCAAAGTAAAACTCTATTTGTCCGTTTTTATATTCTTTTACAATTGGATTATTTTCTTCATCGTAAAAATAGTAAGCGCGGTCTCTATTTCTTTGCTTAACCTTACTTATTCTTCCTGTAGCTCCGTAAGTAAATCTCTTAGGTGAAATTTGTTGAGACTTTCTTCGTCTTTGAACTCGTCCCATATCATCAAGGATGAACCTGTAGCTTCCAACTTTCCATTGATCAATTAGTCTTTCGTGATCAGTGCTGTCTCCATCAAGAGTTGAATTCGATATAAGTCCGTTGATATCGTAAAGATACGAGTAGTTTTTTGTTGCACTTTGAGAATTTACTTCAGTAAGTGACTCTAGGTATTTGTTTGGATTATAACTATAAGTTTTAGAAACTTGAGATGTTCCAAAGTCTAAATCCATCTGATCAATAAGATCTCTGTTATTATAACTCCAAAGTCTTCCCATTCCATTCTCTGAAATTCCATGAACTCTATTTGTATCTAAATCTCTGGTGAAGTTTATAAAGTTTCCATTAAAGGCTGCTCCGTTTACTTCAAGAAGATTATCAAAAACATATGAGTAAAATGGCGATCCATCAACAAGAACAGATTCAACCTGTCCGTTTACAGCTGATAAGGCATAATCAAAAACTCTTTGAGTATAAACATTACCATTTGATGCTCTTGAGAAAATATATTCCTCAGAGCTTGGTTCTCTGTGATCAAAGTATGAAATATTTTTAGTTAGTTTTTTATTACCTACATATTGGTCACATACAACTTTCTTTTCATCTGCTGAGTAAACGTATTCTTTAGTAAATTTATTCGATTGAATTGCTGTTAAGAATCCAAGCTGGCTTGAGTCCTGCGGTTTATTGAAATAGTTTCCATCAAAAAGAAAGTCTATTTCATAAGTCTTATCTACGTTGCCGTTATTTTTAAAGTTTGTATGAGTTTGCTTAATAACTCTTCCGATAGAGTCATGTTCAAATTCAGTTTTATATTTAGGAAAGTCATACTGGTCAGATACAATTTTTTCTTTTAGAAGGTTTGTATCTAGTTCATAAATATAATTAATACTTCCAATTCCATCCCTGATTACTTTTTTTACATACCCAAGTGTTTGGTGATATCTGACTCTTTGTTCAGTACCATCTGGAAAGATAACCTTTTTAAGCCTACCTAAGCCGTCGTGTCTGTATTTGTAAACATTTCCTTCTTCTAGCTTTGATCTAACTAAGTGACCAAATGAATCTTTAACTGAGACTGTTCGAAGAGAGTTGTCCCCATTTTCAATAATTACATCACGAACTTTATTATTTTGAATATTTCTTGTGAACTCTTTCTTTTGATTAATACTAGAAAATACCGCCGTATTATTCTCTATAGGAAGATTTAAATAGTCCATATCCTGAAGCATTACTTCAAAAGGATTTGGAAGGTCTTGTGGTTTAACTTTTAAGAAGTCTTTATTGTTAGCAATAGCATTTGATCTATAACCAATCTTTGAGTTTATCTTAGTTAAGTATTTGTATTGATTTTTAACAACAATATTACTTTGATCAACCTGTCCATTTGCTATATCTTTTCCGGCCCCTGTTTGCCAAAAGAATCTATCGATTGAGCTAAGGCTTGATCCACTATAGTTTATACTTTCAACTTCTTTTGTTGCCGCAAGATGTTCATCGTCTGCAAACTCATAAGCATAGCTTTTATAAGGAACTGACTCTGAATAATTACCAAGATTATGCCAAAGCTTTGAAAGTCGACCTATGCCATCAAACCTAAAGTATTGCTCAAAGATCAAGTTTGGTCTTATTTTACTAATGTTTTTTGGGTTATCATTGATTATTTCGTATTCAGATATTGCTGTTTCTACTCCATCAGGAGCAATAACAGAATTAATTCTATAGTACTGGTCATAATTAACAGATGTAGCTCCCTTACCTGTATTCCAAATAGAAGAAAGTTTTCCATTAAGTCCGTAACTCATTTGTTGTTGAAGATATCCACCACGTTTAATATGAGTCACTCGAGCCGCGCTATCTCGATCAATATCTAAATTATACGAGAAGTTATTTCCAGAAATAGTAACAAGATCATCAAAGCAGCTCATATTATCTTCAAAACCAGCTACAGTTTGAAAAGACTTTGTTGTTTCTAAAAACTTATTAACACTTTCTTTACGAGTAGTTTCAATACATAAGTCTTGATTATAAATAGTCGTATTCTTTAAATTTGAGTCATTTCCATCTAAGTCTCTATAACCAGAATTTGACTCTGTTAAAAGAGTAATATCGAGTCCATCAAAGACATCTTGAATAAAACTACTTTGTGAGTATTTAATAAATCCAGGAACTCTTGTATCAAATTGTGAACTCTCAGTAATGTAGGATCTATTTTTTGAATCATAAATAAATAATGATTCGTTAACTCCGATTTGATCTTTTAATGAATTAACAGCTTTAAAACCTAAAAAGCCTTTTGTTTCTGAGTGAGTAGCAATTTCACCAAAGTTCAAACTAAATTCAACTGGCTCTTCACCAATCGTTGTTCTTTTCATTTCAGTTATAATTGTCTTTCTTGAACCAACTCCAACTTGGGCCTTTGATTTTCCATAGGTGTACTCAATAAAGTTTCCTTTACCGTCATTCATGCTCTTTAAAAGCCCAAGCCCTGTTTTATCTAGAGGTAAAGTTAAGACTTTATTTGTTCCTACGAGTGTCGTGATAAGCTCTTGATTTCCATCTCCTGTCATATCACCATATATTATATTTTGATTGTAGCTTGGCCCTACAAACATTCCCGGAATATAGTACTGTAAAAATGAATTCCCAGTATTGATAAATAGAGAAACAATGCCTTGATACTGCACAAGCATATCTGGAAGTGAGTCTTTATTCATATCAACAAAAGAAACGCTTCTATCTTTTAAATCAATCGAACTTGGAACCCAGTTAGGTAGATAAACATTAAAAGAAATATATTCCTTACTAAATTCACCAGACGCATCTCCCATATGAGCATAAATTGAATAATGCCCCTTTAAAACTAAATCTGGATGTCCATCACTATTTATATCATTTACCCAAAACGAGTGAAAAGTTGTTGGTAAGTTAATTGGTACTAATTTAGTCTCTTGAGAAAAACTTACATTATTTTTAGTAGACGTATTATAAATAACTTCATAAGCATTATGTCTTAAATGAATTACATCTGGACGTAAGTCTCTATTTACATCAGAGATAATTGTTTTTAGTCCCTTTTCCCAAAATTGAGGAAAAAGAAAATAATCAACCCTCTCACCATTTAGCTTACATAAATCAAATATTGTTCCACTATTATATTTAAAAAGGTCATAAACAAAAACATCACTATCTGGTGTAGGTCTAAAGAATCTTCTTGAATTTCTTGAAGCATGTACAGGAAAAAGACACCAAGTACTAATATCTCCCGTTGCACTGTCAAGTTCTTGTTTTTCAAAACCATCATCTGTATTGTGGTAAATATCGTATTCTTGTCCTAACTCTAAATCAACTCTTCCATCATTATTGAAGTCTTGCATTGAAGTAAAGTTGTAGTTTGTAAGCCTTGTTCTATACCTTTGTGCCAGATCAGAGAGGTTTGGGTTTTCTTGCCACTTTGTATTTTTTAGAAAGTCTGATGGACTATCATAGTTAAACGTAATTTTTGGTTCTTTATTATTTGTATTATATATTTTTTGTACATCTACTAGGTGAAACCCCGGAGAATTTGTGTAAAACTTATAGTTTAATTTATATTTATAGATATCAACGAAATTACTATTTTCTTTAACCTGAATTAGTATTTCATCAATGTATTCATCTTGAATAGTTCTCTTTGCAGCTTTAAAACTCTCAAATTTAAACTGATTGATTTTACTATTGAAAACAATCTTGTATTGATAATCTTCTGCTAGACCTCCGTAAAGTATTTCTCGAAGATAGCTTTCATGTTTGTTTGTTCTTTTTGAATAGTTATATTTAGTTTTTACTCCAACTGGATCAACTGCGTAGTTTAGACTCCAGCTAACAACCTGTCCTTGTTTTATTTCATCAAAATAAGCATCATCATTTAAATCTCCGAAAAAGACTTTACTTCCGTCTGATAGGTAAACCACAATTTCACGATCAAGCAGTTCAAGTTTGACTCTTTTTTCTACTTTTTCAGTATAATAGAAACCGCTATCACCTCTAAGCATCTTGCCCCAAGGAGTTGAAAGATTGTCATCAGTAAAATTAAGCACTCCTAGATCTCGAACTCTAGATATTTTTAAATTACTACTCCATCCAATCCCAAACTCACTTAATCCAAAACTTGGTGAATATGTAACACCAAAGCTTTGTAGCATCTTTCCACGCTTACTTGGAAAAACAAAAGGAAGACTTGTTGAAAAGCTTCCTGTTTGAAGATTAAGAGACTTTAAACCAACTGATCCATATTCTCCCTTAAGGCTACCTCTCTTAGGTGCCTCAATCTTTGGGGATTGAACCATATAGTCTTTAAAGGCCTCTGAAGCTGATGCTCCAGAGGTAATAAATAGTAAAATTAAAAATAAATTATTCATCTTTTTTACAGTACTCTATCCAGTTAAGATTTATATCGAAGTTATTATTTGAAGAAGATACAACGTAGGCTAAAAATAATTCTTTAATCTCTTTAATAGGCGTATGCCCTATGTAGATTTCATTATTAATTCTACGAAGTCCTTTAAGGTCTCCAATTTTAAACTTCCCAAAAAGTGGCCTCCCAGTTCCAAGTCCTGATTCAAAATCAATTCTTGGTGGAAATTCTGTCACAAGCTTATTCATAGCATCATCAGGTGATATGGCCATACGAGTAGCTGCATCCATATATCTCCAGTCATAATCAACAAAGTTATATGACCTTAGAACACTTTCAAAAGGAACTTGGCTTAAACCATCAATAAAAAGCTTTGAGTTTTTATAACGGTAATCGTTATTAAAACTTGTTACAAAACCTTCATTTTCAGGAATAAAGAAAAATCCCATAGACTCAATAATTGGAATCTCTGCATAACAAGCAAGACCATGCTCCTTATAAAGATCTTCAATTAAAACTTCAAAGTCAGCTTTTTCATCAGAAAATCTTTCAAATTTTACAAGCTTATTCCAAAAACTATCAGATCTAGACTTATCCATTTTTGGATGAAGACTTGTATCTGGAAATGGATTTGGATAGCTAGGCTCATAATAAGGATTTGGTATTCTAAGCCCTACAGTTGTTTGAGGAACAACTGGCTTATTGTTAAGGTCATCCTCTAAAGAATCTAAAAGAGTTGAAACGTACGTCGTTACTCTTTTTGAGATCGTATCAAAGTTATCAGAAATATCAATATTACTTAAAAGATTCAAATCACCTAAGATTAAATCCCTTTCATCATTTCTATACTTAAAGTCAAGATATGATACAAGAGAGTTCTCAAGTGTGTTTAAAATTCTATTCAGCGTATAAAGATTCTTATTTTCATCAGACTTATTTACAAAATCTAAATCCATATTAGAAATTAACCAATTTCTAGTCTGAACTCTTAAAAACCTTTGCTCATTTTCTGATGTGTACTGACTAATTAAAGAAAGAAGACTTTGCTTCTTAGCTTCAAGCTGCCTTTCCATATTGGTCAATTGAGACTTGTAATCAAGAATTGCCATTTCATTATTAACAAAAGATTCAAGTAACTGTCTTGTTGAACCTGAGAATCCACCGATATCACTCCCTACTGATCCCAAAAGCTGAGAACGTATTGATTGTAATAGTTGATGTGACAACTGACCATTTTGGATAAGTCCATCAATTCTAGTCTGAATCTCATCAGACACAAGAGATATCTTATTAATAAAGTTATTTGCTTACGCTCCAACTGCACTTTGTCTAGTCATCTTAACAGTTAAGGCCCCTGAGTTATTTGTTGAACTACAGTCGTTCCCTACAAGATAAAACTCTAATCCATTATCAGGTACGACAATATTATCATTTCCTCTAAGAATTCTAATATCTCTATAAGCAAGTTTTTGATTTTGCCCTTTATAAAGCATTACGAGAAGCAATGATCCTGCTGGTTGAAACGGATAAGGAGTATTTTGTAAAGTTACACCTATATCAAAAGAAGCATCAGAACGTCTTGACTGGGAATTAGTTGTAGACTTTCTTTGGCCTTGAGCCGTCCTTGTTCCATAAGTAGAACTTGCACAGGCCTTAGCACTTCCATAACCAAAACTTCCTCCGGCACAAACTTCAACACTAACAGACTGAGTTTGAAAACTTTCTTTTGTACTATAGTCATCAACTGACTTTACAGTGCTTTGTCCATCAGTCTCAATAAGAGTAAATCCTTTACCACTTGTTTTAGCTCCAACAACAGAGTTTCCATAAACCTGAGTTACAGCACAAGTTGGGCTCCACTCACCGCTTACATTAATTTGAAGCATATCACCTTTAACAATTTCGTCGTTTGGATCAAGTTCCATTAAATATGCACCGTCAATAACATCTGGATTTCCAACAGCAGTATCAGCCGCATTTGCAACAAATGTTTGCTCTGGAAAAGTAAAAAATTCTTCTTGTCCAATTTGTTGATTAGCAATAATACCTTTTACTTGATCTGCATAACTATCTTTAGATTCAGATATGAAATGTCTAACAGAGTCAATTTTATTGTTACTAACAAAAAGGTCAGTTAGATCAAGGTTTATCTTATCTTCAAGTTGATCAATACTAATTCTTGAGGAGTTAAGGCTTAATACTTCTTGAATTAAAGTATGCTTTTGTCTTGCAAAAGAATCTCGCAAGATAATTAGTTTATCATTAGAGTTCTTAACATTTTTAATATGTCTATCCATGTTAGCTTTAGAAAAACCAACATTTACTTCACTAATATTTCCTGTTGAGAAATACCCTGCTCTCTCAATACCAAACTGATCTGTAGTCTTAGTATTTTCAAAGTTCTGAACCATATCAAAACTTTGAGAAAAGATATCAGCAAATGAAGTTAGAAAACTTGGAAAGTCAGAACCAATATTTGCATTAGCAATACTTCCGACATTAAATGATGAGTTTGTTGCCGTTAATAGATCTTGGATCTCTGCTTTTTTATCAATTAAAGTCATAAGAAAATTATTTAGACCGTCAGTTCTGTCAAGATCAATAGCTTCTGGAGCTTGTCCTTGAGATAGACTGTGGAAATACTTAATCATCCAATATGTTTTATTACCTTGATAAAAGCTTTCTTTACAGTTTTTTAACTTACAAGCAACATCATAAATTTTTGTAATAACTTGAATTCGGTCATAAAAAGGCTGAATTGCATCACCAATAATTGCTGCCAATAGTGGCGAAGCATACAAGTTCGGGGAACCATCAATCCATCTTGTTTCTTTTTTAGCTAGGTCAGATTCAAAAGCTAAATCAATAACTCTTTGGTTAACTTCAAGCATTGTCTTAAAAACTTGAAATTTCTTATTCTTATCAAGTCTCAACTCTGCAATTTCTTCTGGAGTCCTTGGAGACCCATCTGGATTAGTAGGAGATATATCTTTAACAATATCACCAAAAGTACTCTTCCACTCTACAGTGTAATCTTGAAGATCATTCCAAAAAGGTCTTAGGACTTTACTTTCAAATTCTTTTGCATGATTAACAGATATTACTAACTCATCATCAAGCTTAAACATTGAGTTACGCGTTAATCTAAACCAATCACTCCAAAGCGAAAAGTAATCTTTAACATGTTCCCATTTAAAAACTGTTTCATTTCCTTCAATGACACGAACATTTCCAGTATAAAAGTTTAATAGAAGTGTATTCATAACTTCTACAATGTTTCCTTGTGCTCCAGGAACTATCAGAAGTTCTTTACAAGTTTGATCAGGGACAGCACTAAAGAAGTCACCAACAGACTCAAGACATTCTTGAACTTCACCGAATCTATTCAGTTCTGGGTATTGTGGAATAAAGAAAGCACACCTATTTATTCGACCACGAAGTTTTACAAAAGCTCGTTTATTAACTTCTGTTGAAATCGGTGGTTTACAGGAGTCAGGTATCTCCATGTTATTTTGAAGTAGGTTAAAAGAGTCTCTTTTACTTTCCGCAGAAAACTTAGAGATACCATTAACTAGCTCCTTATTCTTATCTTCGCTCTTATCAGCAGTTTTAGTACATGAAAAAAAAGTAAAAGATAAGATAATTGATAAAATCAATTTCATCGTTATCTCCTAGTTATTTTTTCTGTTCCACTACATTATAATACGGGTACTGATTATCAAGGTGAGAAAGCCAGTCATTTTCAGCTTGGTCTCTATTAGCAGCTCCAATTAGCATTAATACTTTTTTATTAGAGCTGATAGTTCTTGCTTGGCATGTAACACTCCAATCAACAGTATTTGCTTCAAACTTACCAATTTCAGCTTTTGTACATACATTTTTAGCTCTTTGCTCTACAAGAGTTGACTCAGGCATTCCTAAACAAACATCACATGTATTTTTAAGAATGTAGCCTTCAAGGTTTGTAATTCTGGCCTCTGCAGCTCTTCTTTCTGCTAAAGCAACAGCATCAAGACACTTTCTTTTGACTTTAACAAAAATATTAATAGTTAAACTCTTTGGAGCTGTTTCATTACCACCAGCGTATGTTGTTGGAGTTGTATTGGCATTTAAATACTTATTCCCTCTCCAATAACTATTATTCGCTGAAGAAGAACCACTTGTATCTGACGATCCATCTGGATTTCCTATTCTATCTGAAGAAACTTGAGATGCATGATTATGTGACTTAAACTTATCTATAGAAAGTTCTCCTATCTTTTTTTCTCCATCGGGATCTTGGAATCCGTCACTTCTATCAGTTGCAGTATTTCCAGTAGCATTGTTCTTTCCTCTAAAAAAGATTCCTCTTCCGTCTGGAAGATTCGTTGTAGATGTGTTTTGAGCAAGATCGAAGTAATCGAATACACTTGGCTCATTAGCTCCAACACCTAAAGTTGTTTTTGATTGACCTTTCATTAACACCCATTCATCACCATTTATTGCTTGGAATTGTGCCTCTGAAAGAATTGAATACTTAACATCACCAAGTCCAGATGTGGCAAGATCTTCAAGTACACACTCTTTTTTTATATTTTTTTCTTTTTCTACTCTTGCAGTAGTTGAGAAGGCTCCAAAACAAAAGCAAAGAGCAATAATAACAATATATAATTTATTCATAATTTATTCCTATATTAATAATTTCTATGGGTTATTCGGTGTCCAATTACTATCAACTGTTATTGTTGATCCTTCACTTAAAACAACACCATCTTTACAAGATAAAATTCTTAATTGATCTCCCGGGGGAACAATTAGCTCAGTAGCTACTGAGTAAGTTCCAGCAACACTGTTATTGAATCTAAAGCTTGTCATTGATTGTGTACAAGTACCCGACACACATCTCAAGGCCCCATTACTTCCCCATGCGATATAATCGCTTTTTGACAAGGCTGACGTGTCAGAGGCGCAATTATATCCAGTTGGCAAAATCGCAACTTGTGTATGTCCTCTATCAAGAGAATTATCCACACAGATTCCTGCTGTTGAACATGAAATGTTTACTGTAAAATTAAGACTTTTGTTCGCTGAGTACGCGAAACTAGAACTTAGCACCAATGCTAAAATAAGTTTTTTCAAACCACCCCTCCTTAAAAAATTAAATTTAAATTTGGAAGGATGATTCCAAGCAGAATATTCACTGTCAATAAGTTTAAGTAGTTTAATCTGTTTTGTTTTAGATATCTTTTCTTAATCCATATTTCTTAAGCAAATCTTAAGTGGAATACAAATACTAAAAGTCTGATTTAAAGCATAGAAGATGTTCTTTCCCCATTGGGGAAACTTGATATAACAAAATAGTTTTATTAAGAAAATATTAAAGAGTCTTTTTCCTTCTTAATAATTTCTTAACACAAAAGTTTAACTCATTTAATGAAACTATCTTGTCAAAAATATGCTCTGGCCTAATTTTTTTTAATTCTTCAAAATACTTCTTTTTATTTTCTTCTGCAGCTCCAGACATATATATGATTGGAACTTTTAAATTAAGAGCGACTATCTCTTCACCTAGCTCAATTCCATTCATAATTGGCATATTTATGTCTGAGATAATTAGGTCTATTTCTCTGTCATTAAGTTTCCTTAATGCCTCTTCTCCATTTCCAGCAATAACGGATGTATAACCCCAAGTCTCAACTATCTCTGACATCCCCTGCAAGATATCAACCTCGTCATCCACAATTAGTATGCAACCCTTATCTTTCATTACTCTAGGCTCTTGTAAGGCCATAGCCTTGAGCATTTCGATGTCATCTTTATTTCTTATAGGTAGAGTTGGCTTTTCAATACAGAAAGAACTTTTTATCTCTGCTCTTTTAAGCTCTTCATTGAAAACGCCCAAAGGTAAGCAAGTCCAAAAACCATATGGAATAGAACAAGACTTTTTCTCCAAAATCTTTGCTAGATCAATTCCTTTATAACGGCTCTTCTCGGTTCGTAGTGGGATGCCCTGTTTCAAGACTAATCTACTAAAGTAAGCACAAGCTCATTTTCTGATAAAATAAATTCACCACAAACTATTTTATTTGAAAGGAGAGCTTATGCTTCGAAGAAAGATTACCAACTTTTTAGGATTACCGGAACTAGAAATTCTACCTAAATCCGATCAACTCAGAAACACTCTAAGGTTTCACTGTCGAAAGACTTCAACTATGGAAGTGTGTCCTAAGTGTGCAACTCCATCTATAACCAAATATGATAAAAGATATGTCACAATTAAAGATCAACCTATTCGAAATAAAATGGTATTTCTTAAAATTGAAAAACGAAGATTCTTTTGTAAGTCATGTAAAAAACCATTCACTGAGCCAGTTCAAGGAATTGTTAAAGGCCGTAAATCAACAACAAGATTTAGAAAACATATTCTTTGGTGTGCTACAAATTTTGCAGATTTAAAACGAGTTCAAAACAAATGTCAGTGCTCATCATGGATGGTTTACAATGCTTATTATGAACACGCTGAACTTGAAGTGAGAAAGATCCAAAACCCTTGGGGAAAGACAATTGGAATAGATGAGCACTCTTTTATTCGAAACAAGAAGTATGGCCAAAAAGAATTTGTTTCTATTTTTGTTGATTACAATAAATCGAGAGTAAGAGAAGTTGTCTATGGCCGCTATGGATCGGACTACTTAAAAGATCCTAACTTACTTCGAGTTCCAGGTCGTGAAAATGTAAAAAATGTTATCTGTGACTTTGCACCATCTATGAGATCATTTGCTAAAGACTTTTTTCCAAATGCTAGAATTATTGCTGATAAATTTCACTTAGTTCGATTGGCCAATCACGCAGTTAATTTAAAACGAATTGAGATAATGAAAGATTCAAAATCATATATTGTTAAATCAAGAAAAAATCCACTTCGGAAAATGTTACTAATGAATGGAAAGAACTTAAAGTTTCATCAAGAGAGATCCTTGATGTACGTGTTTGATCGTTATCGGGAGTTAGAGGCATTTTATAGGGTCAAAGAAATGATTCATGAATTGTATAGAATCAGAGGTTACAAGAGAGCAGCTAAGGCATTAACGAGGATCACAGATTTTATGGCAAGCCTAAAACTGAAAGGGCTTAGATCACTTAGAAGAACGCTAATGGATTGGCGTGAGGAAATACTAAATTACTTCAAGCGAAGGGTTACAAATGGAAAAACGGAAGGCTTTAATCGAAAAGCAAAGCTGATTCAAAGATCAGCATACGGTTTTAAAAAGTTTGATAATTACCGCTTAAAACTCATTTACTTGTGTAAGTAAGTTTAGATAAATAATTAGAAATACGGAGTTTTTTGATTAAGCTAATGGATAGCTATATTTATTTTTTAGAAATGTTATACTAAAAACAATCAATTATGATTAAGGCGAAGGTATTTTTGAACGAAATGAACTTTGTGCTTATCGAATTAGATTTGAATTAGAGTATTTACCCACCATCGACCGAGTACATCCAGTACTCATTGAGATCAAGCAACTAGATTGATTAGTTTATAATAGTACCGGAATAAAATTCCTTAATTTAAATTAACTAAAAAATCTAGAAAAGTTTAAATAAACTAATCCTATAAAAAAAGGAGTTTTTTATGAAAAAAATTGCATTATTAACCTTATTGATATCTAGCTTTACAGTATTTGCTAACGAACAAACAGACCAAGAACATTTCCTCATCGGTGGCTACGATTTTACAACAATTGCAAATTTTTCTGGGGGCTATTCTTCATCCTCTCCCTCAACTTTGCTCGATACCGAGTTAAATTTTGAACCGGCCCTTTCTTTTGGATATGAATTCAGAGAGTCTAAGGAAGATTCTTGGGGGAAAGCATTTGGAGCAACATATCATATGGAGCGAGAATTAGAGAGTGGAAATATAAATGGAACTGAGCTTACTGTCTCAGACCCTTCAAAAATTTCGATGTTAAGAGTCTATGCCAACGCTATCTATAGATGGAAAAATTTCTATATCCCATTTGGAATAAACTTTACCTCTGTTAACTATACTGCACCATCTGATTATACTGGAAATGTTGATTCGACAGGAGGAATAGGGTTTAATTTAGCATTTGGGTATTATATTGATGATAAAATTTGCATTGAATATGGAGCACATTCAAACCTTTGGGGACTTGAAGGTACATCTGGAAGCACGAGTATAGACTATGGAGATGGAGCACTTGCTGTTGCAACTTTAAGATTAAAATATAAATTCAGATAATTGATGTAAAGTCAGAGTGAATTAATAATTACAAGATTCACCCTTTATCTGGAATTTAAAATATTTTTTAAAGAACTCTAAATACTAGGACCAGCAAAGAGTTTTCTTTTAGAAACTTTTTCATAAAAATTTAATATCCTGAGCTGGGTAGTTATCAAACTATTATATTAGGGTATCTAATATAACCTATTGTTGGGACTGCCCTATTTAGCTTTCAAACTCTTCAATAAGAAAGCTGTATAGTAATCGAGCTTTTTTATTTGTCTTCAAGTACGTTAAAAAATGGTGCCCCGACGTAGTGGAATATCGAAACGCAATAATGAAGTATTACACACAATAAGTTCTTTTAAATTAGTTACTTGAAGATATTTTTTGGAGATTAGCACATAAACCTAAAATCCCTAAAAACACAATGACCACTACATGACCACTTATTGACAAGTTTGACGTATTTTGATACTCTTTACTTGATGAATATTAAATACAGTTCACACTCAGTAGATAGAATACTCCAAAGAAATATTTCAACAAAAGATGTCGAATTAATATTAAGCGAGCCAGATGGTAAAATAAAACAGTCCCAAGATAAGTATATTTTTTATAAGAAACTCAAGGGACGCAAAGATAACTTAGTAGCAGCAGTAACTGTTCTTAGAGCTGTAGACACATTTGAGATTGTTACTGTAATGATTAACTTTGAGGTAAAGTAATGAAAGTACACCACGACACAGAAATTGATTATTTATCTATAGATTTCTCTGATGAGATAGAAGCTAAGTCAGAATATAAAGACGGAATTATTGTTAGATACAATAAAAAAGGTAATGTTATCGGTTTAGATATTACAGACTCTATGAAACTCTTTGCAAGTTCTGATCTCATGACTCTCCAAGAGGCTTGTAATTTCTTAGGGATTTCCGAATCGACTATGCGCCGTCGAATAAAAGACAAAAAAATAAAGTTTTCTAAAGAAGGCAAAGACTATAGATTTAAAAAGTCAGAGATTATTCAACTAGCTGCTTAGCATGATAAAATCATCTCCCACGACGCTAAAGAATTTCACAACCGGCGTAGAAGAATATCGAACTGCTATACTAGAAGAGAGCGCCTAACTCACTGTTATCAGGTATAAACACACAGGTAGACTCATTTTTATCATTATTAGTTAAAATATGACCAAGAGTTCCTAGAGCTCTCAACCTTATTAATAGTTAATCCTGATTCTGATAATTCCTCTTCAAAAACGATACAGAACTTCCCCTTACTCATTACTTTTTGAATCTCTAAAAGAGTTGATTCGCATTGACTATTAAAGTCAAAAATTACCACTTAAGGATTTCATTTCTTCCTGTTCGTCTTCACAATAAACAGATATTTCATTTTTAAAACAAATCTTACTCTCAGCAAATACACTTACACTGAATAAGGACAAAACTAGCCCAGTTATTAATTCTCTACTTCTCACTTTTAGTCCTTTCATAAAGACGGATAAACTTTTTAACCTGTATATGATTCATAGTTCGATAGCCTTTATAGAACATCACCGACCTTAACCAAGATGATTCAGACTTATAACGAGCGTCTGCAATTTCTTTTTTTCGATATAGCCATCTTACACCTGCTGCAATATTTAGCACAGGGTCATTCATATCATCTTCATTTAAAATAATTAATTGGTTTCTAGCTTCTGTTTTATGACCTTTTAAGAATTTTAAAGTTTGATCTGTCACTTGCATTAGTCCACGAGCGTGACCAGCTCTTTTGCCAGCGAAAGCCTTCGCTTTTACATCAAATGATGATTCTGTCGCAATCATAACCTTTACAAAGTCCGGATCTAATGGAACTTTCGCCTTTAGAACATCATTCCAATAAGTAACCCAACCATCAATTATATGATCAAAACCAGAACCTTTTTTATACCCAAGGTCATTACTGGAAATTTGAGTTTTTTCTCTTTGTTCTTCTTGGCTATTTACGCCGCCTTATCCTTTAAAAGCTTTTCCCTTCTCTTAATAATCCTTGCTATTTCCTTATCGACATCAAAATCATCAGGAAAGAGAATTGATGATGGATGAAGACCAATAGCTGCTGCTATCTTTGAAGCAGTATCAACTCCTAAGTTTCTTTTATCATTCTCTACAGCTGATAAAAATGTTGTCTTAATGCCTGTTAGATCATAGATATCTTTTTGAGTTAGTCCAAGTGACTCTCTTCTTGCTCTCACAATTTTTCCTGGAGTCACTTTTCCATCAATAAGGTTATCTAAGAAAGATAAAGCATCAATTTGTTTGGTCATAAGCACTCCTTAATTATAATCATGATCAGCTGTTATCTTGACTACGCTAATCTCAATTTTATTATTCTTTATTTTATAAATAATTCTTCCAGATGAACTAAAACTTGATGATCTTTCTCCAAGCCTATCACCTTTCAACTCATGATCATTCCAATGGCCACAAGATTCAATATAATCAGGACCAAAGTTCGACATTTCGCTAGTCCACGTTCTAATGAGAATTAAATCTTCATTAGATAGATCGCCTGACTTTTTTTGTTTAAGTAGCTCATTAGAGCATTTTTTAGTTAATATGACTTTATACAAGAAGCCCCTCCAACTTAACTATAAGTATAACATAACTTTTTAGTTAACTCAATATCGACCTAGTACATCCGTAAGTAAATATTTAAAGATAATGTTACATTGATTTTTAGACAAAAAAAAAGCTTCGTGGGTTAAACGAAGCTTTAAGTCGTTTGAAAAATGGTGCCCCGACGTAGTGGAATATCGAAACGCCATATTGAAGTACTATCTCGCATAAATTCTTTTAAATTAATCAGTTAGAGAGATATTTTGGGGATTAATGAATAAACCCAAAATCCCCAATCCTGCACAAAAACTTACTTCAAGACAAAATTGATCGTCACAAGTGTTATAGCTGTCATTCAAGAAACATTACCTATAAATCTAATTCAGCCTCTAACCTTTTAGCTAGAGGTCCTATTACATCAAACCATATAACTACTTACCACAAGAGAAGCTTCTAGCTCAAATAATGGTGCAATCAAATCCTCAATCTTTAAAGTAGCCTACTTCATACTAGTGAGTTTATCTGTTCTATTAAAGTGATTAAAAATATCTTAATAGAACAGGAATTATATTCCTTAATTTAAATTAACTAAGAAGTCTCGAATATTGGAATAAACTAATCATATAAACTAAAGGAGTATTTTATGAAAAGAATTGTACTATTAAG
>CAKZUQ010000008.1 GCA_937923325.1 uncultured Bacteriovoracaceae bacterium | reverse complement strand
ATAATTTTCTGGAGTCATGAGTGGTCCTTTTTATAAAATTTAGTGTGGTAATTAAATTTTACTGTAAAAAGTCACTCATGATTTATATCGAACTTATTTCCTCAGGATGCACCGCAAACACCATTAAGTTTGTAGACCCGAAGAAACTAATTTTAGGAATGGTTATTTTAGGAAGCTTTTCTTTAATGGGGCAAGTTAAAGTAGATAAAGAGTTTTCATCTCGTTTACAAGTTACAAAAGCTGAGAAAGATAGCTTTGAATTAACTTATGTTAGCGTTAAAAATAATGATGGTGCTATAGGAGTTTTAAATAGAATGGTAGATAAAGAAAAAAATGTTGTATGTTATACCTTTAGCCTAAATGAGAAAACAGTCAAAATTGATGAAAATAATAGTGAAGTTCAGTATGAAGATGTGGTAAAGTGTTTAAAATTAGATTAATAAAGAACTTTAAAAAGGAATTTAAAAAATGAAAAATCTAATATTTTTATTTGGTTTAGTTTTAAGCTTACATGGGACAGCTAAAGACAATTTAATTGACTTCAATTCTGCTATCCTTTTAGGTGGCGAAGAAATACACGTAGAGTATCAATACCAATTAGAGGATTGGATTAGTGTCGGAGTAAGAGGATTTGGTACTCCTGGTGCACAATCACTTGAAGGGTCAAGTCCTTTAATTCAAGAGAAATATACCGCCTTAGGACTAAGTAGTTATTTATTTTATAAGATGTATTACTTTAGTCTTGCGTACTCATTTATTAATCATGAATTAAGTGATGGAAATCAAGAGATTAAAAATAATGATAATATTTTTAGTTTTGGACTTGGAAAACAGTGGATTATTAATAACTTTTCTTTGAAAATGGGATTAGAACTTAGAAGTATTCCAGACTCTTTACCTACTGCTGACAATTACACTCTCTCTGGAAGTAGCCAAACAACTTTAATAGAGAATGATACGAGACTTGATATAAAAGTAGGATGGGTTTTTTAAGTAATTATTTTGATCAAAAAATATAAAACTAAAAACATATAGAATGTATCCGTAAGCCTACTCAAGTAGGCTTTTTCTATTCTTTAAGATACAAAACTTGAATAAAATTTTGTTGTAAATATGGGGCATTGTAATAGTCTTGAATTTTAAAGTATGTCTATATATCCCAAATCCCCATAACCTTGCGTTACACTAGCCAATTTCTTTTACGAGCACTTTTCTGAATCCAAAATTTTTCACAATCCTCCCGACAACCTTGTCGTCTCTGGCCAGTTCCGGTCAAAAATTCCAAAACTTTTCATCAGCTATAATCAAAAATCACTCACTATCCTCTCATATTAGCGAATGGTACTCCCAAGGGGGGGGCGACCAGAGCTTGAAAATAGGCCAATGATACTAACCAATTACGAGCAATAACGGTAAGTTAGCTTCTTTTTTTTTTCATTATTTATCATTTGATTTCATCATATTTCATGAGTGACCAGACCAAAACCAGACCACTCGCCATATTTTTGTTCAACCCAAAACGATTCGAACCTTGTTTTAAAGAGCAAATTAGTCAGAGTAAATAAAATTATTTTGACCTGTTATTAACATGTTATATGTACGGATATCGCTTTATACTTGATTTTTTTTTCAAATATGCGATAAGTATAACAAGGGTAAGTCCTAGATCAACTGTGAGACTGGTGCTCATAAGCGTAATGTAAGTACGTCAGCCCTAGGGTCCTTATTTAAAAGCCGTGTTTAACAACATGGCTTTTTTTTTGCTTGGAGATGGATTTTGGATAAGTATTACGCCTATTTAGATGAGAGTGGCGATCTTGGTTGGAAATTTGATAGGCCTTATTTAAACGGTGGATCAAGTAGGTATTTTACTATATCGACGATAATTGTTCATGAGAATGATAAGCACAGACTTGAAAGAGCTGTGAAGAAGTTTAGAGAAAAGTTAGAAAAGAAGCATGGAGTTAAATATCCAGTTAGTCATGAAATAAAAGCATCTGATTTAAAACTTGGAGAAAGACTATTGTTTGCAGAGATTCTTAAAAATGAACTAAATAAAACAAAGAAGTTCTCTAAAATATATTCAAAAACTGTTAAAAAAGAAAATGTATCTAAAGAGTCGTTCAAGAAGAATCCTAATATTCTTTATAATTACATGACAGGACTTTCTTTTTTAAATGACATCAAGGAGCTAGATCAAGTTGTCTTGATTGCAGATAAAAGAATAACATCAGTCAATGCTCAATACGGATTTAATGAGTACTTGCAAACAACTTTGGCTGGGAATTTAGATTCAAAGACAATTTTAAATATCAGTCATCAGGATAGTAAAGACTCTAGGCATCTTCAATGTGCTGATCTAATAGCAAATTTGTTATGGAGAAAGTACGAGTTTAATAAGTCTGATCCTTTTAATGTTTTAAGTACAGTAATAAAAGATGGGACTTTATTCTTTTAATTTAGTCACTCACTAGTAAATTAAAACTTAAGGTTTTAAAATATCTAACATTAAAGGGGATGAGCCATACTTTTTTTAAATATCATAGGCAGTTTGGTAATTCAGATTTTGAATATTTGTTTGTACACCATGTTCAAAGAGTCGTACTCCCAAGGGGGGATGAACCTAGTCTTTTAAAAGCTCAATGATACTAACAACTTACGAACGATTTCAATAAGTTAGTTCTTCTTACCTTTTCATTATTTTTCATCTTATTTCATCATATATCATGCCCTAACCAGAGCAAGACCAGAGCACTCGCCATATTAAGGTTACTCCCAATTTGGGAGTAACGTAGAGCTTTATTTTTGATAAAAAGTATTATTCTTGTAATTTCTTAGTATCTTGATGTGATGTAAGTGCATTCACAATCTTTAGCTAAGCGATCTGCATTATAAATACTCGCAGGTTTTTCTGTGCAAATTTCTTTTCTTTTATATGTACACCCACCTTGATCGCAGTCAAGTTCCTCCATATAAAAGATTTGATAGTACTTTTCATAATAGCTTGAGCAGCCACCTTGGTCACAGTCACGATCCATTTTATACACAGTGTTGATGGAGCAATCATGGTTGGCGAAAGCGATACTTGATACGATTAGAGTTAGTAGAAATTTCATGTTGATACCTCCTGATGGTGTAAGAGATTTATAGTCTAGACTTCATGAAACTAAAAGTGTAAAAAAGTATCATGTGTGTAACTAAAGGTTTATATGAATTTGAATTTTTTGAGATATTTTATTGATACTTATAAGTTAAAAAGTGTTTCCAAGGCTTCAGCGGCCAATAATATTTCCAGAACAGCTATAAGCAAAGGAATCAAGAATCTAGAGAGTTCAATTGGTATAAACCTTATTGACCACAAAAAAAATCAGCTCATATTTACAAAAGATGCTGATAGAATTTATAAACAAGCCCTTAGAGTTCTGGATGAAGCAGGCTTACTTTCAAAAAAACTGGAATCAACTCAAAAAGTAATAAAATTTGGTATTGTTCATAGCATTGCCACTGGACTTCTTGCCGATTTTATTAGTATCTCTTCCATTGATTACAATATTGAAGTTTTAATAGCTAATCCTACCGAGATTAATAGTTTGTTGAATCGATATTTAATTGATTTTGGTGTTAGTGTGAGTAGAGATTCAAAGGTATATGGGAATGAAGTTATTTTACATAAAGGTTTTTTTAAACTTTATGAGTCTGCTGATAATAAGTATTCTAAAAAAACACTTTATATTACTCCTGACTGGCCCGAAGTCTTAGAGCTTAAAAAGAAGATAAGCGATTTTAAGAGTAAAGGTTTTGATATTTGTGTTATTGATAGTTGGGATGCGATTTATAGTGTTGTGAAGAAAGGGAGAGGGATTGGGTTACTTCCGGACTATTTCAAAATTAATAATAAAAAGATCAAAGTTTCTCGTAGTATTAACTTTAAGTTTTCTTATAATGTCCTCTTAAAACATCAAAACTCTTTTTACAATGATAACTTATTTAAAGAATTGAGATCAAAATTCGCTTCTAATTAGCCTTAAATCTCGATACAGCCTTGGTTTGCAATTGGTGCTACGTATGCATGAAATATATCGTCTGCAAACTTTGTACATCTTTTAGAATCCAGCCCTCTGACATCAGTGCAATATGAGAAAATAGAATCATACGCTCGTTTTTCATACTTCTTGTAAAAGTTCGTATCTAGTACAAACTTCCATTTATCTCCAGCAAATGCATTTCTTATGACAGCCTCTCCACTGGAAGATAGGTTATATGTTACATCATCAATTTTAGTTATTTTATGCTCAGCAATTAAAACTCTTTTTCGAAGCCTACTGGAAACAACTTCTGGATTTTTAGGGCCATATAGTTGAAGGGCATCTTCAGTAATTACAATGTGAGATATATTAATTTGAGATTCTATAAGCATTTGACTATTTAGCCCTTGAATTTCATCTGAAGGAGCAAAAAGAGTTGTGACGCATATAGTTTTTGAATAGAGAGATGAACTTAAAATTAATAGAAAAAAGAATAATCTCATAGTGATGCTCATATATTAATGTACAAAGCAATTCGTTGAAATAGCATCAACATTTACTTTATTAAACTTAATATTTTTTTGGCTTATGTTAATCAATCTTACCATAGAGTAAAAATTTTCTGAAAAATCTAGTACATCAACCTCTGGTATAGAGTTATCTAATAAAATAGCACTTTCTTTAGAGTCAAGTTGAAAAACTTCTCCCGAGAAGGGATTACTAAATTCATGTTGAACAATATAATTATTCACAAAAGTACGACTATCAAAGCCATTATAAAATGTAGAAAAAATATAATATCCGCTGTGCATAATTTGGTTATCATCAACAAATGAGTAGCTGAAATGAAATGGTTCATTATTAGTAGCTTCAACCATTTCATTAATTACTTTTAAGGTTCCATTTGGGATAACTGTATATTTGTTATGGTTGGGCAGCTTACTCATAAGTACAGTTTTACACTGAATTTGTTTTTCTGCTTGTTGAGCAAAACATACAGTAGAAAGCAAAATAAATGCGATTATAGACTTGCTCATAGTATTAAACCTTCGCTTTAAAGAGAGGGGCTCGCTGAGATAGAGTAGTTGGTATCATTATTTTTAACAATACTGGTCTCAGATACACCAACTTCTTTTTCTAGCTTAGTTAAAGGATTTATTACAATACTATAGTTTGAAAGTTCATTTTGACTAAGGTCAATAATTTTTTCTAGCACTAGATCCATTCGGCTAGATAGTCTCATCCCTTGAAATTGAGAACTGATAACTTCTAATTTTATAGACTCATCAGCTTCATTAATTTCTATAAAATTCTCTGAACCTAATTCTTCAAGTTGTGAATTAAATAAATTTAACATCTGATTAGCATCCATTTATATACCCTTGTGTAAGCATCAAAAAATTCATCAAAATCTAGCGGGTCAAGCTCCATAAAAGCATACCTGTCACTGGTATCCCACATACTACATATTTTAAGCCATAATATCTTGATATTCCTATCCTTATTTATCAAACTATGTAAAAACTTCACGTTTCTTACCTTGTGATTAGATAAATCAATTAAATTATGGGTTTGAGGATGAGAGCTTGTCTCTTTGTTGATAAGAGCTTTCATTATTAACTCAACAGAATAGTGACAATTTTCCATCATTAAGTCATATGAGGGCTCTTGGCCACCTGGGGGACTCATTATTGTCATTGCAAGCTCATGACGTTCAATCGCTTTAAGTCTTAATTGCTCATATTCTGGTAACTTATTCTTTTTCATTAGATATAAATAACTCCATTCAACATTGTGTTTACAGAAATGATTATATCTCCAGACTTTGAATACTTAATAGAACCATAAAATTTCTCTAAGTTACCATCTTCACAAAGTACTAGCGGAGTAATGTTAGGTGCAAGACCTTTTTTGTGTTTGGAGTATGGGATAGTTAGTCTGAAACCATCTTTTCCAATATCTTCCCAGTCCTCACTCTTAAACCAAACACTTATTGACCTTGCTCTATGAATAGTAAATGTGATCCTAATAAAGGCGGAAACTAAAGCTAATATTTGCAAAGTTAATTTGTATCTCCCAATTGGAAGTAAAAGAGAGGTCATAACTATTATGATCCAAAAAATTAACTGTCTAAAATTACTACTTTTATATAAAGGAGTTCTTTCGTATCTCAAACTACCCTCCGCCCATATCACCCAAGCTTCTCATATCAACCCCGTTCGTTGCGGACACTTTGTGATAACAGACTTAACCCATTCAGGTTGATCTATCTCAGTATATCCAGTTGTTATTCTAATATTATTAAAGCCTTTGTCATAAATTTGAATACCATCGACTTCACCCTTGATGCCATCTCCTAAGTCTGAATCCAGAAAAATATGGGTATCTGGCTGATATGAGCTAGATGAGGCTAAAAACTCGTCTATTGAGTAGAAAGCATTTAAGTCTAGCCCTTTATCTTTCATTTGAATTTTCCAATTCATGTGAACTAGGTTGTCATTATCAATTAAAACCACCGTAGTTGTTTCTTTATTTTCTAGTATTGGGACATCAGTAGCAAGTATTTTAGGAAGTAATTTGATTTTGCTCTTGGTAACTTCAGCTAAAAGCTCTTTTTCTTCACTTCTAGCGGTAACAAGTATAGATGACTTTTCAGCTTTCAATTTCTTTATATAATCAACTCCATTTGCTTCTTCATTTATAAGCTCATAGTCACTAAGTAATAAAGCATTAGATGAAATTGATTGATATTTTTTTATAAGATCAGTTCCAGATGAAAAACTTTCGAGTTTAATATCATAATCTTTAAATCTTGATTTCCAAATATTGTGAATGTTTTCATCGTCATCAAGAATAATAATTTTTTCGAGGTTGTATAAACTAATTGCTCTGACTGAATAAATGGGCGACATTATAGATGGAATCTTAATTAGTACAACAGCACCGTCGTCATTAAAAATTTCAATGCTGCCGTTAACAGCGGTTAATTGCTTTCTAGCTTGAGATAGGCCAATACCGTTTCCAGTCGATTTCTCTGTGACACCATCATTAAAAGGATTCATTAGGTACTTAGTACTAAAGCCAGTACCATTGTCAGATATTCTTATTGATATCTCTTGTTGCTGTCTTTCAATCGCTATTTGAATCTCACCTTTAAAGGACATTGCTTCAGCACTGTTGTTAATTATATTAGAAATTATATTTTTAAGTGATGTAGAATCGAGCCTTGCAAAAATAGAGAAATTATCAGCCTTTTTAGTAAGAGAAATATTTAAGTCTTTGTATTGCCTATACTGCATTCTTTTCTCAATAAGAATATGCTCAATAGAACTTTGCACATCCGCTGGTCGATCTGAAAAGTCCTCTCTTTTTTTCTTTAGTAGTGTATAGGCGATATCTTCAATTCTATTAATTGCCGTATTTATCTTTAGACGCTCATCCTCAGGTAGCTTGGATAGCTCTTTTCTTGATGTCTTTAAGGCTTCAAGTGGAGACCTGATGTCATGTGCAACCTGGCTTACAATATTATTTATTGCAGTTATTTTTTCATTTTCAGCTAAATGTTGGCCATATTTAGTTGCAAAGGTATTTATGGCAGATGTTAAGTCATTAAGATCATCACTACGAGTATTAATTTTCAGCCCTCTGTTTGAAGATTTTTTATTTGCTAGGTTGTTTAATATGTTTGTTAGTTTTTGAATCTTTGAACTCAAATACTTTGTAGCAATAAATAAAACTAAGGTAAGTAGAACTATTGTTAATAAAAAATTTGTCAAATGTCTTGATTTAACCTCTTCAATTTCTTTTAGTAAATTTCCTTTTGATATAATCAAGTCTAATGAGTAATAGTGTTTATTTTTGTTGTCCGATTGCGTATAGTTTGGATTTTGGGATTCGATCACCTGAGTCGCTTTATAATGACTTTCTTTTATCTTTCTTGAATTGATTGTAAAAGGTTTAGAGCTAATCTCTATATTTGCCTTTAAAATATCTTGGTCTCTATCTAGTATTGCTTTGATCTTACTAGCAATATCTTTAATTCTTACTCCAAGCTCAATATAATATTTACCAGTCCATATTGTTAAAAACTTATGAGGCTCTGTTTCTGGAAAGGGGAGTATGATTGGTGTTGTTAAATACTCTTTTTGACCAGTTTGAAGGGCTTTATAGTCGTTAGAAAAGGTAAAAAGGTTAGGAATCTTTTTCGGATCTTCGTTAGTTGATCTTTTAAAGGTTCCACTTTTATCAATAAGAAATAAATGTGAGATATTATACTTTTTAGTTAGCTTTTTAAGAACTGCTACATTTGTGTTTAGATTGATATCTTCTTGCTCAATACCTAAGATTGCATTTCTCATTATTACTTCATAAGAATGCTCTATATCTAGTATTTGATCAGCATAAATTTGAGTTTGAGTATCATACTTTGATTTGAAATCTGAATCTGTTTTCTCAACTTGCTTTGAATAGCTATAATAAAATCCAATCCCTAAAGCTAAAGAGCAGGGAATTAAAAATAATAGATAGAGTCTTAAAAAGCTATTTAACATTAGTTCGTGTACCTAGTGATTTGTTCTTTTAAATGTGGATACTTAGCAATTAATTCTGATCTAGATTCAATATGAAAGTTCTCAAGCTCAAAACCTGGAGATACAGTACAACCTAATAAGGCCCAGTCTCCCTCTTTAGGATTTTTAAGCTTTGTTCCTTGCCAAACACCATGAGGAACAATGACTTGAGGAACTTCATCGTTAAATATGTCATTTCCAATTGTGATAGTTTGATCTTTACCTTCTGTCGTAAACTGAAACATTTCAACAGGGCTGCCAGCATAAAAATGAAAAATTTCGTCTTGGTCTACAGCATGAAGAGCTGAGAAACTATCATCTGTTATAAGGTAGTATATACAAGTACATTCTGACTTTTCTCCTAAAGCTTCACTTTTTACCATCCTTTGAGATCTAAAAGTTTCTTTATAATAACCACCTTCTTCAGGAAGTGGGACTAGGTCTAATTTCTTTATGACTTCTGAGTAATGCATATCTATTCCTTAAGTTCTGTAAATTGTTTGATTTTATCAATTAATGGCTCTTCTCTTTCTATAACTCCATCAAGCATCATACTGATGTCTTCATCTTCAATCTGAACATCATTTTTAATATGCTTCAAAAGAGATAGGATATTTTGAATATCATTGTTTATAGAGTGTTTAAGATCTCTAAGATCGTTCATGATTCTCTCCTTTGATAAAGGGATTTATGTTTATGATTTTTAAGAAAGTTAGAAAGATTTGAATGAGCAACACCTAAAGGCTTTGAAGCTTTAGCTACTTTTCCATCATATCTTTTAGTCATTTGCTCTATAATTTCTTTTTTATAAAGAGTTAAGTATTCTTTAAGGCCATGCTCTTCAACTAGATCTAGATGTTCATCCGTAACTAGTTTACTGGATTTTGTAATATTATTTCTTATATGACTTGGAAGCTCATCTGGAGTTATAAGCCTTTTACCGTGAACAACCCAGTTTTCTACTAGATCTTGTATTTCTCTTGTGTTCTCAGGCCATGAGTAAGATTCAAGGACTTTCTTGGCATCAGCAGATATAACGACTTGGATGAGCTGCTTACTTATAAAGTGCTCAAATAGAAGATTGATATCTTCTTTTCTATCTTTAAGAGCAGGTATGTTGATTGAGAAAGTATTAATCCTAGCAAATAAGTCCTGTCTGAAGGTTCCTAGGTCAATCATATCTCTTATATCATCACATGAAGCACATATAACTCTAAAGTTTGATTTTACTTTATTTGTTGATCCAACTGGATAGAACTCTTTTTCTTCTATAGCCTTCAGTAAAGCCTTCTGAGACTTGATTGAAAGCCCATGTATTTCATCTAAGAAGACAACACCGTTATTTGCTTTTTCAAGAATTCCAACCTTATCAGAGTCAGCTCCTGTAAACGATCCCTTTTTGTGACCAAATAGCTCACTAGAGAAAATCTCATCAGAGAACTGTGCACAATTAAGCTCTAGAAAGTTATCGGCCTTTAGTACTTGTTTAATTAAGTGAGCAATAACTCTTTTCCCAGTTCCTGTTTCACCTTGAATAAGAACTGGCTTATCAGAGATTGATAAGTTTTTTATTTTATATAGTTCTTCGCTTAAACTTTGAGACTTTGTAATAAAAGATTTATTTATAAGCGTCTCAAATTCTAAGTGCTTTTGATTATTAAAGAATCTTGTCATTACTGCTGTAAGTTTCTCTTGAGAAAATGGTTTAGCCAAGTAGTCTTTAGCCCCATTTCTGTAAGCTTCTTCGAGAGTAGCGGTTGCACTCTCACCAGATAGGACAATTGAGTAGATTTTATTTATTCGAGCTAGGTTTAGGAGATTGATGCCTGTTAGTTCTCCGTTAAGGTTTAAATCAAAAAATGCTAGATCTATATTTCCTGAACTTAAATATTCCGTAGCCTCAATATCATTTCGTGCACAGAAGATCTTTCCATATGGCGATAGCATCTTTCTGTTGATCTGCATTGTTAATGCATCATCTTCTATTATTAGAATGTTTGTTGTTTGCTCTCTCATAGACCCTTTAAACCAATATTATTGTGAGGATTCAAGGTCAAAATAATGATATATATAAAAAAGTTATAAAAAGTATAATTTTTTTCATTATAGATACTCCTTAGGTATGTTAAGAGCTTGATAAAACTATGAGATTCATATTAGCGGCGAGTCATTTTAGTGTCTCTCTTTTTATTGAATTATTGAACGTTTGTTCAACGGTCGTTCTGACTTTAATTGGTTTCTTTTAGACAAGACTGTTTAGTGAGTGCTAGAAGTTATTAAAAAGAATAAGGATCAACCATGGCTAATTTAAAAGCAAACTATAGGGTTCTTTTACAAGATGAATATGAAAAGAGAGCAGAAGTAAACTCTAGATTTTCACAAAATTCGTTTGCTAACTACCTAGATGTTACGCCTTCATATTACTCTAAACTAATGAATGGAAAGATTTTACTCTCTTTGGAGGTTGGAGATAAAATAACAAAAAAGCTCAACCTAAATGATGAGCAAAGAAAGAAATTTTTACTATCTATTGCAGACGAACAACGCTGCCATGCTCTTTACCTTATTGACCCTTCTTTAACTAATTGTGAGCCAGATCTTGAAGCAACGAATAAATATCCAGTAAAAAGAAAGTAATAATCATCCATTGAATTATCGTTCAACAGTATCTCCTTTATTTTCATGAATTTATTACAATTAATAAGGAAATAAGCAGCTTTTTGTATATAAAGCTCTATCAAAACATAAATAGAAAATGGAGAAAACATCATGAAAATTTTATTATTAAGTTTTTTATTACTATCAAGTTTTTCAACTTTTGCTAATACAAGTGTATCGTGCTTTACCAATTATTACTTTGGTAGTTTAAATTTAAACTTCAAGTTTGATATCGATAGTAGCAACAATGTTAAAATGGATTCATCTCGTGTTAATCGTCAAAATATTGAGGTTGTATCAAAGGAGCAAGGTGAATATATTCTTTCTAGTAGAAGTTCACATGAAGGATATCTTAGCTATTTACTAGGAACTGATAATACTGGAGAGACCTGGATGTCACTTTCTTTTAGAATACCTAGTGATTATAAGAAGAAAAGCAATTATTATAAAGGATATGTTTTAGCTGAAGATGGACACGGTGCTAGCTTACACCAAGTTCTTTGTATAAATAGATAGAACTAGGTTCAAAAAAATTGGATTAAAGGCTCTAATTTTATATTTGAGTCTTTTTTATTTTCAAGAACAATCTGAAAAAATGCTTTAATTAAGCCGATGTTAATTGTGACTCAAAATATAACAAAAAGCAGATTATATATATTATTATGGCATATTTCGAAGCATTTTATAGAAAACAATTAAAAGAAGAGGATACAAATCAGTTCCCAAGGAGCAGAAAATGATTGGAAGCTACTTTGAGTATTTTGTTTTTTTGCTTATCTCGGTACTACTTTTTGCAACAGTTGGCAGTTCTCATTTAAGAAAGAAAATGACGAATAGAAAGTTGTTTGACTGGATTGTTGAAATAGCAAGCCTTGTAAATCACTTCCTTATAATTCCTTTTTCTCAGTCTTTTATTGTTGTGCTACTGCTTAAGAAGTATGGAGCAGCCTATGGGGGAATATTAGGATCCTCTGTTTTTATTTCTCTAATTTTATATGCTCTTTTAGATTATGGATGGTATTGGAATCATAGGATCCTGCATTCTAGAACTAAGCTTTGGAACTTTCACATGGTACACCATTCTGCTGAGCATCTAGATGTTTTATCAACACCAAGAAATAGTCTTTTTTCTCCTTTTTTGATGGTTTACTTTTGGCTTGCTCCAGTCTTTATTTTTTTACTTGAAGATGCAAGCTGGTTCTTAGCTTTTTCTGCGATTGGATTAATGGTAAATTTTTGGGGGCATACAGAATTTAACTTTAGAAAAGATAGTAAAATTCAAAAAGCTTTGTCGGTATTTCTGATAACCCCACATGAGCATTTTTGGCACCACAGTCGCGAAAACTCATATTGTAATTTTGGAACAGTCTTTAATTTCTGGGATAGAATACATAAAACTTGGTATAGTCCTGACCAGTTACCAGATAAGCTCGGTTTTGAAGTTAAAATGAGTAAGTTTAGGCAGTTATTATTTCCGTGGTAGAATTTGAGTGCTGATTCAACACTATTTGTAAAATAACGCGGTAATTTCTTCAGAGTTCTTTATTTTGCTCTATGCATATATTTCTTAAATACGATAAAAAAGCTTCATCGTTTTTAATATACTCACAGTTTGGAGTGATTTTATGAATATGAAGTTTTGGTGCTTATGTTTGATCTTGATTGGAATGCAGGCTGCGCATAGTTCAGTGTATATTTCGAAGCAGATATTTAGAGATGTTCCATTTTCAAGTCAATACTCTGAAGATGGAGCTCTGATTAGAAGTGTTGATTTTAGATCAGTGAACGATCTTATTCCTCAGCTTGAAGCCAAGTTTAAGGTTTTGCTTAAGGGAAGAGGGCTTTTGGATCGTAATGAATCACATATTACTGTTATTACACCCCCTGAGGCGAAGAGTGGATTTTTTCCTGGAAGTGTTGGGATCGATCGAGTTTTACCTACTCGTGACGTTATTGAGCTTTACAAAACTAATATTCAAAATACTGAATTTGATATTAAGTGTGTTGGGATGCAAAGTAATGCCAAGGGGAATATCGTATTTTATTTAGTGGTGAGCTCAACAGATATTTTAAATATAAGAAAAGAGATTTTTAATTATGTTCGCGCAGTAGATTCTAAAATTCCATTTGAACCTATAAAGAATTACTATCCTCATATTACGATTGGGTTTATAGGCGGAGACGTTCATGGGGTTTCCAAAGGTGTCGATACCTGCGTTTCAGATGTCAAAATACAATAATAATTTAATGGGATAGAATAATGAAACTTTTGAATATAATTTTTTTCTCTTTTTTATTATCAGCATCAGCTTTTTCAGTTGAGTGTAACAGTAAATTTAACACTTTATCAGCTTCACAAAAGCTTGTCGCACTAAAAGAATGCTCAGAAAGACATTTTACGATGGTCTCTCAAGCATTAAAATTTGTTTCTAATAAAGAATTTATTGATTCCCAACTAGACGCCTTGGCGCGAGAACAACATGAAAGTTGGAGCTCATACGGTATTGAAGATGAGGATGTAGAGGTTACTGGCTCCAAAGCTTTCGGTAACTTATCAGGTATTTTTTACTATAATGGCGTAGTTGTAGCCTTTCTTGTCAGTGTTTCTGTAGATGCAATATCTCAAAGTGGATACGGAATGATAGACCAATATTTTTATTTAGACAGAGCTACAGGTGCGATACTGGGTGAATATGAGGGAGCTACCTTTACCCTAAACGATTAGGCTCTCTTTATTGACTAGCTGTTCAACGCTAAATAAGCATTACTTTAATTATGTCGATAATAACTGTAACCCAGAAATATAGTTGATAGTTTAGTAGTAAGTGTTGACAGTCATATCATTTCAAACTCTTGTTAAAAAAAATAGTGCAAGTTTACTTATACTTTATGTAAGCTATAGTTATAAAGACTATAACATCGAAGTAGTTCCTCTAAGAGTAAGACTCTGAAATCATTCAATATCTATAATTTCAAAAGTTGGCACTATTTTTGACTATGTATAAGCACAAGGAGTGTTTATGCAAAGTTATTTCTAAATTTCAAATATTCAAATACCTATTGAATTAAAACCACTATACCAACAAATTTCAAATGAATTTGAGTCCACTGTTTATGACTCAATAAAATTGGAGAATCAAATTGAAGAGTTTAAAGAAAGTATTAATGAATCTTATCATTAACGATGGATTCGTTAGTTATTTAGAAAGTAGTGAATCGACTAGAAGGGAGGAGAAATACTATGGAAGAGTATTATTCACAAATCAAAGAAGAGTTTTTGGATCTATGTGGGGCCATAAGTGTTGAGGAGCTTGTTGCAAACCATACTGCCATTGGATTAATCAAAGAGATTGGAGATGCATTAAAAGATGTATCAATTATTAATATGTATCCTTAAAGGAGTTATAGGTGATTACAAACATTGAAGAGTTAAAGATTAAAATAGATCTATTAGAGAGGCTTTTATCAAAAGATGAACTAAAAAGAATTTCGGTATCTAAAAGATTTAAACGCATAAGAAAAAGATTATCGAAATATATTTCAAAAAGCCTATAGGAGAGAAAATGCAAAAAATAGTTCAATTATTAATTATTGGTTTACTTTGCTCTTGTTCTTTTAAGTCCAACGACAAGGATAAGAATACAAGACGAGTAGATGAGTTAAGTGCTGAAGATATGGCAAATAAAGACTCTGATGGAGATCATCTATCAGATAAAGAAGAGGTTGAATTGGGCCTTGATCGTTTTGTCGCGAATATTCCAAAGATAAAAGTAAACTTTATTCAAGATTATAGTATTAAGGCACAATTTGAGGATGAGTCCGAATTTACAATAAATACCAAGACAGCTAGAGATAACCCTGATTTTCAGTATAGAGTAGGCGAGCTATTTATAAAGAAGCATAGTCTCAAAAATGCTGCTCGTATTGGTCGCTTCTCTGGTGTTTCGTGGGGAAGAATCCAACAAAAAGATATTAGCTGGGTTCAGTTTCCTAGTATTTCTAAAGAGTATTACTTTTCAAAAGTCAGAGAGTATGACTTGTTAGAGAAAGAGGCTAAGTCAATATCTTTGAACTTGGAAAATAACCTAAAACTTATTGATTCTCAGCTCTATGATGAAATAAAAGATCTTGAAGTCAATTTTTACTATTATAGCTTTAAAAAGCAAGACTATGTTCTGTTGCATACTCAAATCCTTGATAAAGTATTTCAAGCAGGAGTGACTGAAGACTTCTCTGTTGAAATAGAAAATGTTCCAAATGAGCTACTGGAGGATACCTACTTAAGGCATGGCGAATTTGTTATATCAGAGATTAAAGATTTTTTTATTCCAAAGCTGAGCATGAAGTACAGTGAATTACTAAAATCGGTCAAAGCTAAAACAGTTGCAGTCTATAAATCGAACCCTATTAGTTATGATTTAAACTATGTAGCAATTAGGAGCGAAGGCGATAGCTTCATTGATATTACTAAGCGACTATTTGGATCAAACATAGAAATCCAAGACCAAAAGTTAGTAAGACTTGAACAATTTTCAAACAATTTAGAGGCTTTTGAAAACTTGAATGAATTGAAAGGCAAAAATAAGAACGGGCAATGGTTTGTTATGACTAGCAAGCTTAAAACTCATTACTTAAATCACAAGTATAAGAGAGGAGATACAATATCTCTATCATTTATTACCGGAAATGAGCTTGCTATGCAGGTAGATGAGAAGGTCTTCACAAAGTCAGTGGATTTTTATACCGATAGAAATGGAAAGATCTATCCTCTAGGTAATATTCGTAAAAACTCAGAAATAGAATTTAGCATTTTTATTAAAGGAGAAAGAGGGAAACTACTGACTCAACTTAAAAAACGCTTCGCTTTTAGACCAAGAAGATGCAGAAATTGTACTGGAACGAATTGGAGTGTATGGGCTGACTATAACGTAAATACATTCAAAGAATTTCAAGAAGATCTATATATCGATAATTTGGAAGATGTTAAAGACTCAATAGAAGTATTCATTAATAATACGAAGTTAAACCTTACAGAGTTATATCAGCAAAACTTACTGGCTTTGGAGTTAAAGGAAAGTAGTCATGGACAGTATTTGCATTATAAATTACATGGTCTGGAAAAACTAGAGGCTTACGTTTTAGGTAATGAAAATGTTGTATCAATAAAAGTTCTTCCTCTTAACAAAGGAGTTGCTGCTGAGGGGGTTCAAATCACCAACATGGGTGGGCATAATATTGTTCTTAAAGACGCAGCAGGACCTATTACTTACCAACTTGCGGCACAGTATAAAACCAAACTAGCTGAAACTAGTATGCACTTTGACTACTGGACTCGATTACTAAGAAATTGGGGACAACGGGATCGTAATGGATTTACGCCAATAAAGGGCTTAAAGCAGTCATATTGGCATGGGCTTGTGTTGGATATCGTTTCCACTGTAACGAATAATTTTAACTAGGAGGGCTAATGTTTAATTTGTTTATAAGTCTTTATTTGTTTTTAAATACAAATGTGTGGGCCAGAAGCATAAAGGCAACAGCGGATAGACTTGGAAGCGAGGCCAAGAACATCGGTCTGTCTGTTGGCTTATTCGGCCTTGCAGTAGCTGGAATCTATTTAACTCTGGGAAAACAAGATGCTAGTACAAAAATTACTCAAGCCGCTCTTGGTTTACTCGTAATAGTTATGTCTCCAAGTATTGTGAGTTTCATAAAGGGAGTAGCTTAATGCAAAAATATCCTAAATTTCTAAATCAAAGACCTAAGTTTTTTGGTCTTAGTTTCCTTGATATCGTTATTTTTTGTTTAACGACATATCTCGGAACTTTCTTAGATCTTAATCCGATTGTTACGCTTACATTGAGTTCAGTTACAATTTTTTCAATCCAAGTCTTTAAGAAGTATTTTGATTTTATAGGATATTTAAATTCATCAAGGACGAAAACTCTTTCATGGATGAAAGATCTTGAGGAGAGGGGGCTATGAAATTCCCTCTCTTTGAGACATTTGAGAACAAATTAATCTCTTTAACAGGGGAAACCAGTTACCTTTGGAAGATCATTCCTCCAGATATAGAGCAAATTGAAGATAAAGAGTTTTATTATAGTTCTATTGAAGAAAGCATTATCTTAAATAAGACTGAATGGGCTAAGTTTTTCTATATAGACGGACAACACTGGTTTAACTCTAAAGAAGAGCTTAAGAACCTTGATATAGTCTCAGAAGTTGAACTAAATCCGTTATCTATTCTTTTTAAAGAAGCTAACTCGGAAATAGAGCTATTTGATAATTATTTTGTTCTAAATAACAAGTTCTATCAATTGTTATCAGTTGAAACCTTTATGGACCATATAAGTATAACTGACCTTGAGAATTGTAACTTCTGTTTGATGTTTGAAAAAATCAAAGCTAATACGGCAAAAAATAAACTTCAACTCAATAGACGTATGCACTTTTCATCTACTTTAAAGAACATAAGAGATATTGAGTCTGAAAAATCATACCAAGAGTCTGAGGACCTACTTGAAAATGTCATAACTGGTGAGACTGAGCTTTATCGATCTGAGATGTACTTCATTGTTGATGCAGATACAAAAAAAGATTTAGATACTAAATCTAACGAGCTTATTGAATATATTAGTTCATTAAATGGAAAGTTAAGAATCGAGTGCAGAGGGATGAGTTTCTTTCTAAACTCTATTATTCCTGGCGTAAAGCCAAGCCTTCAGCGACATAAACTCATGCCTTCAACTTATATGAGTGAACTAATACCACTGAGCAGTGAAAAGAAATACAGCAGTGGACTAGAGTTAACTTCTAGAAAAGGCAACCCAGTAGGGTTTAATTTATTTGATAGCAAGGCCACTAACTATAACATTCTTATAACTGGAACTTCTGGACAGGGAAAGTCCATGATCGCCAATAAGCTTATTATGGAAGAACTAGAAGGTGGATCAAAAGGAATAATTTTAGATCTTGGAAATTCATTTAAAAAAAATACTCTTTTTCATAAAGGCGCAGTCTTTAGTAAAAAATTTAATCCGTTTCAGTTTAAAGATCCATTATATCTAAAAGAGTTCATAATTTCAGTTACTGGACATATTTGGGATAGAAAAGATGCAGGTAAATTATTTGAATTAATAAAAGCCAATATCGACAAGGCCAATACCTTTAATGAACTAATAACTTCTATTAGTAATGAGATTGGAGATATCAAATACTATTTCTCAGAGATAGAGCAATTCTTCACAGATGAGGTTATGTACCTTAATGATCTGACATATTGCGATTTAACTATTTATCCGGAGATAATAAAATCACCATTGATGATTTATTTAGTTGAGTACTTCAAGCAGTTAGAGGGAAAGAAGATCTTTGTCTTTGATGAGTGCTGGGGACTTCTCAAAAATAATGCAGACTATATAGCAGAGTGCTTTAGAACATTTAGAAAGCATAATGCAAGTGCAATTGCAATATCTCAAAACCTTGATGACTTTAGTGAAACTCAGCTTGGCCGAGTAATAATTCAAAATACATACTATAAATTTTTATTTAAACAAAATATTGGAAAGACTCCGTTTGTTACTGATTTTCAACTTGATCTTCTTGATACGGTTAAGTCCAGTAGAGGGGAGTATTCTGAATTTTTATTATTAAGTGAAGAAGTTCAAAAGGTCGTTAGGTATTACTCAAATCCTTTAGAGTATGAACTATTCACTTCAAGCAAAGGTGATAACGAGAAAATTGAAAAGTACTTTGAAAATCAAGGGAAGTATTTAGACTTTGATATGGCATTTAGAAATTATACAAAAATTAAATATCCAGACTTTGTGGAGGGTGTATGAAAAAAGAACTTACAGCTTGTTTAATAGCTTCAATCCTAAATAAACCAGTATCCGCTTCTATGTTTGGTGAAGAAACAGCAGTACTCATTGAAATAGCCACAACAACAGCAACTCAACTAAATGAACTTGAAAAATTAGTATCTAATGCAGAGAAGTACACTAAGCAGATGCAAAAATACAATGAGCTATTTCAAGATCAATATTTTAGAGCTGAGAGGATTCTATTTGTAGCTGAGTCATTAGCTGCAAAAAAAGAAGCGGCTAACCTAGGTGAACTCAATTGGGCCATTAGAGAGCTAAAATACTCAATGAGTGAACTTAAAAGTCTGATGAATGAATACAAAGACATAAAAAATAATGAAGACAAAACTAAGCATCAGGTTAAAGAGCAAAAAATGATTAATGAGAAAAAATCAAAGCTTGCGGTTCATCAAATTAAAAACTCAGCAAGTGCCAAAACAACAGGTCGAGCCACACAGTTAACAGCTAGAAATACAGCTCTTATTTATGAGCAAAATATTGAGATGCATAATACGCAACTTGAGATCTTAGAAAAGATGTCTACAAGTAATAGATTGTTGGCAGAGCAGCTAGAGGCTGAAAGATTTAAGCAGATACAGAAAGAGAAATCTTATGGAGTATTAAAGAAATGAGCGTCAATATCTTAAAAGACATGCTTTTGATCTCTGATCCATCAGTTTTTAAGCTCTATAAAGAGTTGATAGTGATCGCTGGATACTTTATAGCACCTGTATTTACCGTTGCATTAGTTATTGAGTACCTTGGAGAGATGAACTTTGCCGGAGTACTAAAGAAGCTTTTGATAATCGTTGTTTTTATGGGAGCTTTCTACAATGTTCACACTAAGGCAGTTGATATTTCTTTAGTAACAGCTTCAAAGACTCTAAAGCGAATCAGCCCAAGAAATCTATTTGTTAAAAAATGGTTTAATGTAAAAGTTAGAACAAAAAAGAAAAGTTCTTGGAGTTCATTGGAGGCATTTGCTATTCCAAATTTAAATGATCTTGTGGCAACTTCATTTTTTGTACTTTCAAAAGTATTTATTTGGCTTTTAAAGTTGATATATTCCAGTGTTTATCATTTGACTTATATATTCGCTGGATTTACTGCAATCATGTACTTTTTAGGATGGACTAAAGATGCACTTAAGGGAACTATCCAAGCGAGTCTATGGTGTATGATTTTACCTTTTGTCATTGTTGCAATCTTAGGCCTTGTCGGAAACTCAATGGATAACAGCGCAGCAGTTGGTGAAGTCGCATTTGCGAGTATCAATAATCTTATATGGCTTTTTGGAGTGACTCTGCTTTTACTTATTTCTCCACTCATTACTTATGGGATGATTAAAGGCGATGGAATACATAGCGCAGGAGCAAAAATGGGATCAATGATGGTCAGCTCTGGAACTCATGCTTTATCAATGCTTCCAATGATTACTCGTTTTGGACAATCTAGTAAGAGGACATTTAGCAGAGGTAAGAACGGACTTAATAAAGCTACAAGAAGTATAAAACAGCTCAGAGATAGTAAGTCTCAATCTTCTTCTAAACTCTCTAATTTAAAGAACAATAGATTTGCTTCAAGTGATCAAAAATTAAAGTTAAAGACTAAAGAAAGTACTTTAAAGAATCAAAAAACTCAAACTAGTGCAACCTCTAAATTTAATACTCAAAAAAGGAGTCATAGAATTGAGTCAAAGTCTAGTAAGTCTGAACAGAGATCCAATATTGCAAAAAACAGTAAAGAGAAGCTAAGCGATAAAAGAATGGAATCTAAAGTTAAAAACTCAAATAGGAGTGTAAGTAAAAATACTTTGGATAAGAAAATGATCAAAAGTAGATCTACTAAAGAGTTAATTAATAAACGAAATAGAGGAGGCAAGCGTGAGTTACGATGATTTTCAAGCAACTTTCATGAAAGAAAATAAAAAGCTCAGAATTATGATGGGAATTTCATCTTTGATATTTGTAGCGATACTAGTTTTGCTGATTTTTGAGAAAAAGTACTTTGTATATCAGGGGCATCCAGTTTTTGAAGAAAGAATTTTGGCCGAGAGTGTTTGTCTTGAGGGATTTAAGAGCATTGTTAGCGGTGAGCCTGATGATACTACAGTTAGTTCTGGAATATTGGGTATTTTAAAGAAAGATCCATTTGAGTTAGAGATCTCAAAAGTTCTAGGCCTTAAGTCATTAGAGCAAGGTTTTTGTAAAATTATAATAAATTCAAGGGATAAGCTTATGGCATTTAAAATTGGATTAGAGGGAAGTGATGAAAACCCATTTTATTACAAAGTGCTTTCAATAGATGAATTGGCCT
The DNA here is from genome assembly GCA_937923325.1 of uncultured Bacteriovoracaceae bacterium. Next base: position 76,585 of record CAKZUQ010000008.1, on the reverse strand, counting down.
ACAAGGGGGAATAAGTGACATTTTATATATTAATGAATCAAGTAACGACATTATTTTTAAGTTTGAACCTACTTACAACTCTTTCGTTTGAATCTGAAGTTATTAGCTTCATGTATGGAGGTAGCCAACAGGACGTATATTTTAAGGTTACAAATAATAAAAAGACTTTGGCCATAAAACCTAAGATTGAAGGAAAATTATCGAATCTTTTGGTTATAACTAAGCAGAGAAAATATTATTTTACTTTGTCTCATAGTGCGATTAGGCCACATCAGTTTGTAGAAGTTAAGCATGGAGTTATAAATCATGCAATGAAAAAGCTTGTCAATAGATCAGATTATGAAATCTTAGAAGGTGAATCTTCAATACTTTTTATAAATAGAGGAAAAACAAAGATCATTAATGGAATTGAAGTCAAAACAAAAGAGTACTTTTCAAAGGGAGTACCGCTCATTGTAAATGGCGAGAGAGCTTTAAACTAATTAACTAGGACATCTAAATGAATAAAAATATTGCAATTATTTTTGTAATGGGGATACCTGCACTCTTATTTGCAGGTGAAGCCAGAATTACAAGATTAAAGAAAACAAAAGTAATCAAAACTGCTGCCAATAATGGCAGTAAATCAAGGAGAGAAAATGACATTCTTAAAAAAATGTACGAGCAAAACAAAAAGATTAACGCCCTTCTTAAAAGAAAAAGCGAAGTTCCATATATTTGGGAAGGACGGTCTAAAATCCTTACTGGACGAGTATTCAAGGGTACTCTTTTAAACTCTATAAATTCAACTAATCTGTCTAGCCCTGTTCTTGTTAAAGCTCATCCAAATCAAGGCTTGGATGTCGGATCTAAGTTCGCATGTTTTGGAACAACTGCTCATAAGAGAGTTCAAGTCATTTGTAATAAGCTCGTATCAAATAGCGGTGAGAAACGTATAAACGCTTTAGTTTTGAATATGGATGGATCATCAGGACTAGTGGGTAAATATGATGATGGTAAAGAGGACTTAATCACAGGAGCAATAATATCTGACTTTACTCAAGGAGTATTATCGGCATCTAAAAGTAGAGTTGTGACAGGTATTGGAGAGCTAGAGGATGCAAGTATGAAAAATAAAGTATTTCAAGGTCTTATAAATTCAGGACAAACAACATCAGATACTCTCTTAGAAGATATGAAAAATAAAGAGCCTGTTGTTACTGTCGAAGCTGGAACTCAAGTCTTGATTTACTTTCAGGAGGCGATAAATGAGATTTAGCATAATTATATTACTAGTAGCATTAACATCTTGCTCAAGTTTTAAGAGAACTGTCGTCACTGCTGCTCTTACAGGAGCAATCGTCGGAGCTACTGGGGGAGCTGCATTCTCACCAGATGAAGATTCCAGAGATCGAAATACTTATTTATTTGGAGTCGCTGGAGCAGTCGCCGGAGCTGGAGCAGCTTTTCTTTTCAGAGATGAGCCTAGAAGTAAGAATCTACAAACGCCAATGCTTCTAGATGAAGACAGACAAACACATAAGGAGGTTCCGTTATTTGATTTTTCTCCGCAGTTAAAGAATATTAAACCAGAAGTAACATTCAAGCCTATTAAAAAGTTTGAAGTACCGCTTGAGAAACTACCTAAGTCGCTTGAGGGAAAAGTTAAGAAGCAATACATCATTGAATATGAGGCAGAGGCAAGGACTTTAAACATTGGCTCAAGAACGATCCAGATTAGTCCATTTAAAGCATGGGAGCATGTATATGAAGAACAATAACAAAAGCAAGGATCTTGATTTATTTGAACCAATAGTTGAGATCTTCCATGAGCTTTGCATGATGATTGTAGGAGTCTTAAAAGAACTTACTAAATGTTTATGGAGAAGAATTACTAAATCACCAGCAGAGATTAAAAAGATTGAGAGAAAAGCTTTAAGTAATAAAAAATCTACAATAAAGCCAGAGTCTTTAGGATTAGATACAAGATCTAAAAAAGATATCCTACTAAAAGATATAGATTTTACTAAGCATAGCTTCATAGTAGGAGCATCGGGGTATGGTAAGACAAATCTTATCAGTATGCTTCAAGAGAACAATTTAAAACAAAATAAACCAATCATCTTTATTGATCCAAAAGGCGATATGGGTGCACTTAAAACCTTTAAGAGACTTTGTGAAAAGAATAATAGACCTTGTTATATTTTCTCTGAGCACTATGAAGATTCTATAAGCCTTAACCCAGTACTCGAAGGATCAGTTAGTCTTGTAAAGAAGCGAATAATGGACTCATTTCAATGGTCAGAGCCTTACTATAAAAATCAATGCAAGATAACTTTATCCAAAGCTTTGAACCAAATTAAAAAAGATGGTCATCAATTTACGCTAAAGAGAATCTATGACTATGTATGTGAGTTACAAACAAAAGATAACTTAGGGTTGATTGTTCAACTTCAAGAAATCCTAGAGAGCGACTTTGGCAAGATTTTATCAAGTGATGATGGAATGACATTTTCTCAAATTAGAAAAGAAAGAGCTTGTTTATACATAGGCCTATCTACTCAAGGATATGGTGAAACAGCTGTAGGTATCGGTAAGTTATTTCTAAATGAGCTTTTATATAATTCTTATTCATCCCTTATAGATAATGATTCTAAGGCGAATGCTTTATCAAATCCTATCAGTGTTTATTTTGATGAGTTTGGAGCAATTGTAACTCCAGAGTTCATTGAATTACAAAATAAATGTAGAGGGGCTGGAATTGAGTTAACAATGGCAGTTCAAACAGCCGCAGATATTAATAGAATCAATCCCGAACTTACTCAACAGATTATAGAGAATGCTAATAATTTGTTTGTTCTAAAGCAAAGACTAGATGAAGGATCATCTTTCTTTTCAAGTCATATTGGGACATTAATATCTAAGAAACTGACTTATCAAACAGAGAACGGCGAAGCACAAAGCGCAGGAACGGTCAGGGAAGTCAACGAGCTTATAGTTCATCCAGATATCATAAAAAACTTAAGAATAGGCCAATGTGTACTTTTAAGGCAGTCACCAACGCAAGTTAACTTAATCAACATTAGAAATAGACAGATGGAGGCAATTAAAAAAGTGAATAAGCTTATTGAAGAAGGACAGATAACTTTAAATTTTTAGGAGGTACATGGAAGTAATTTATCCTGCATCAGGTATGCAATTAAACTATTTAGAACCATTAAAAATATGGAGGATCTTAGACTTAAGGAGTTTAATGAAAGAGTCAAAGTATGAGGCAACTTACAAGGGATTTTGTAAGCTATTATTACGGCTTGAGAAGAAGAAAGTTATTGGTTCTTTTAGGGAGCCTTTTTCAGGGAAGAAGTATTTGTATTTAACGAAAGAAGGAAATGATTTCTTGGGAGGAAGTGAAAATCCTCCTTCAATAAGCAGAGCCACACTTATACATGATGCAAAAGTTGTAGAACTAGTTTTGGAGTTTATGAGGCTTGAGTCAATCTACGGTTTTGAACTAGAGCATCAAATTAGAGATATGAAATCTTTTGGAACAACTTATCAGATTTGTCCTGATGCCGTGATGTTAGGACAAAAAGGTAAGACAAAGTTTAAGCTGGCTATTGAACTTGAGCTAACTAGAAAGACAAAGGAGAAGTACTTATCAAAAATGGGTCAGTACTTGAGTTCAAGTTATTACGACTTTGTCGTGTACTATTTCCAAAGTCGAGGAGTCATGAATTCTTACATGAAACATATAAGAGATAAGTATGGAGATGAATCTGATCGAAAAATCTTATATGTTTTAAATGAAAAACTACTTACTAATAAATTCAATTTTGATGAATCAATTGCATTTCACAAAAATAAGGAGGGAAGACTTGAAAACGTATTTTAAGATAAATAAGAGTGTCACCTTGATGGCGACTGCTTGTCTCTTGCTAGTATCATTGGTGAACAGCTATTTTTCCATGCCCTCTAATATATTGATTTCATAGATCTTTCTCGCACTCCGAAAGTGACTCCCTCCCTCTCACGTAAATGTGGATGGATGGAGTCACTTTCTACGCGCGAGAAGAAAAAGTATGAAATAGAGGGCATGGAAAAATGGATAATTTAGTATTGGTAGGAGGGAAATAGGAATGGAAGGAAAAGAAAAAAAGAGAGGAAGAAGGACAAAAAATGAGAAGAGGGAGTATGTAGTTAATAAGGAACAAACTAAGTTTTTTATAGATTATAGTGAGAACAAAAAAGAGTTAGAGGTTGTCTTTAATTTATTAGCTAAGGTTAATGCTAAGGACTATGGTCGAGAGATTATATTTAAAGACTTAGCTCTATATGCCGTCTCGAAGCTTAACGAAAAAGACATAGAAAAGATTCAAGATTCATCATTGGGTGAAATGGAGAAGGTACAAAGAACAGTTGATGACTTCAACTTAAAGAACAATCTGAAATTAACCCTTGGTGAATATCTAGTAAAAAAGCTCAATATTAATTAATAGTGGAGGTCTCTATGGAAGGAACTAGCGTAGAGTTATTTGTTGGTAAGCTGGGTAAAAAACCAGATTTAAGATACACAAGAAAGCAGAAGCCTGTTTGTTATTTGTCAGTTGCAACAACTAATGAAAAAGAAAAAAATACAGATTGGCATAAAGTCGTGGTGTGGGGAAAGCAAGCTGAGTTATGCAATCTTTATTTAGATAAGGGGAAAGATGTTTTTATTCAAGGAAAAAAAGAGCTTAAAAAGTTTATCACTGATGAAGGTAATGAATGTAAGTACTTTGAAATTAATGCAAATTTAGTTGGTTTTTCTAACCTTTAAATATGGAGGTCTAATTGATAGAGAATCTTAATTACAAAACGTCTAATATCGAGTATAATAGAAGAGAAGGAGGTTTCTCTGAAACCTCTGAGCTCTTTTACAAAAAAATATGGCGAGTAGAGGATGTTGCAAATTTTTTAAGATGCACAGTTGGGCATGTTTATAATTTGGCATCAGATGAGAAAATACCGAAAAGAAAGAAGAACGGCTTATTGTTTTTTGTTCCAAATGAAATTCTTAATTGGATTTTAGAAGGAGATTAAAAAATGAAAAGATACGAGAAACTTTCAAAGTACAAAGGTATCAAAAAAGATCTTAAGAATGGAAATTTTATTGCGATCAAATACCTGAATACGAAGCAATACTCAAAAACCTTTGAAAACTTGAGAGATGCGATTAATTGGAGGGCTAACTTTCACCCCTCTAATTCAGTTGTTGCTCCTGTTGAAAAGGTGGAAGAAGAAATAGTGAAACTTATTCGTCCGGTTAACTTTAAGCCAAACGGAGAAGACTTAGGCTACCGATTTAAAGACCTGTGGGATTTATATACTTCTGTGTATTTACCTTCACTTGAGGGGTCGTCAATAGAACACAGACTTTCCAAAAAGAACTTTGTTAATGCTCTGATGCCTTACAAAATGATTGAAATCAATGCTAACTTAATTGACACATTCATGAGTGAGCATAAGAAGTTTGCTATAGCAACGAATAGCAAACGACATAACTTTAATGATGATTTGAAGGTTCTTAAGTCAATTCTAAATTGGTATAGGGAGAACTACGATGGTCTATATTCTAATCCTATTCTTCCAAGGCACAAACAGGCTGGAATAATTAAAAAAACAGAAAAGAAAAACAAAAAGCTTAAACCCGAAGAGTTAATTTTATTTTTTAATGCGTTAGCTCCTTTTTGGAGGGATTTTGCTGAGACTCAATTTTATATGGGGGCTCGTGTTAGTGAAGTCGCTGGCCTTCAGGCTAGTAGCATTGATTTAAAGAACTCTGAAATTAGAGTTCAACACGTTATTGTTTGGGCTTATAAAACAAAGAGGTATGAATACTTAAAGCCATACACAAAGAATGGTGAAATTAGTTATGCTTCAATGAACAAGAGACTAATTGAGATAATGAAAAGAAGGCTCGCTGATTCAGCAAATGGCTTTATTTTTCATAAAAATGGTGACCCTCTTACTTATAGGCAAATTCAATATCATTACAACGTAGCTCTAAAAAAAGCTGGGCTAGGTGATAAGTTTAGTTCAACCCATATTATGAGACATAGTATGGGAACGATAACAAGGAGAGTTACTGGCAGTATTGATATGGCCCAAGCAGTTACAAGGCATAAAGATATTCAAGTGGCTCAGCAGTATTCTAGTTTACCTACAGAGGCTAATAAAAAAGCTGTTAACGATGTATGTGACTTTTTGGATGAACTAGAAAATAAAGTTGTTGTTTGAAACCAAAGCAAGACCAAAGCAAAGTTGCTTTTAAAACCAGAGCAACGAAAAATTCCTCTCATAAAAATGGGGGGTAACCAGAGCAGACCAGAGCAAAATAAAAAGGCAAAAAAAAAGCCCTGTAAAAACAGGGCTTTATATAAAATTGGTACTCCCAAGGGGATTCGAACCTTTAGCTTCGATAACTTTATTTAAATTCATGATCTGACCCAACTACAAAGTTACCCTTGTTGTACAATCACATTATACCATTAAAACACAATGAATCCTGTAGTCCTCTGACGAATTTTCGTCAGGTTATAGTCCCATTTATTTCCAAGGAGGGAAGTATGGAATATAGAAAATATGATCCAATGATCAAAAAACTAATCATTGAATCAGGTAATAGAAACTTATTTCCTGATTTAAGAATTCCTCGAACGACAATTAACTATTGGTTAACTAAAGCTAAAGAACCCATTACTTCACAAAAGAATTCATCTTATGAAGTTGCAATGAGGGGAGTTAAAGAAGAATTGTATTTAGAGAAAACAAAGTCACTACTAATGAAAGAATGCATGAGTAATACATTTAAAAATTCTGAGTTTTATGACTATAAATCAAAGAAGACTAGAAAGTTTATTGTGGAACTTATTGAAGATTACAAGAAGCTGATTTCTCTTAGAGAAATTTTAAGTACATTAGGACTTTCAAACTCTACTTATTATAGATGGAGAAGTGAGATACTAGGATGTGAGTACTTTAATAACCAAAAATGCTCAGTTTCTAGGCCATCTCAATTAACTATTCTAGAGCAGCAAACACTCGTTCGACTTGCAAATGCCTCGCAGTTCAGAAAGTTCTCAACGGTTAGTCTCATGTACTACTGCAAAAGGAAAAATCTATTAAATTGCTCTTTAGAAACTTGGTATAAGTACTTACGCTTATATGGAATTGATAGAAAAAATAAAAGGTTTAAGAAGATTAAATATAGAAATGGACTAAGGGCCAAGTCTGTTGATGAATATTGGCATATCGACATTACGGAAATTAAATATGCAGATAGAAAAAAGGCTTATCTACAAGTTGTTGTCGATAACTATTCTCGAATGATTGTTGGTTGGCAATTAAGTAAGAATAAGAGAGTTGATCTGACTTATAAAACACTTTTAACATCCTTTAAAACATCTCCCGGCTTTAAAGGAAGCATTATCTGTGATGAAGGAAGTGAAAATACAGGAGAGCTACCAGTCAGATTACTGCTCGGACGTGGAATAAGGCAATTAATAGCAAAAAAAGATATTCGTTATTCAAACTCAATGATTGAAGCCGTTTTTAGACAGCTGAAACAGCGATTTATTCTTAAGCCAGTTAAGACATATCAAAGCTTAGGAAGATTATTAAACAAGTTTGTAGATCAATATAATAATATCATTCCTCATACTATGTTATTAGGTGCTACTCCAAGAGAAGCATATAAGAATGAATTTGATAGAGAAGAGTTTATTAAAGAATTTAAGATAAACAAATATAATGCCTTCAGAGCTCGTCAGATATCTTTTGCTAAATGCCAAAGGTGTTATAAGAAGAGCTGGAGTCAGCTATAAAAATAGTTATTCTTACTTAAATAAACTTTAAAGTGCCTAGTTAATTTTTGGACTTCGTTCTTCTAAGATTTTTAGAAATTTGTTTAGCCTAAGCTCTCTTTCCTTAAAAGCCTTCACTATTTTTTACACCATTATGTTCAGTTTATATTTTTCGACTCATCATTTTTTCTGTTTCATTTAAGAAGCTTCTTCGAATTCTTTTTCAGCGATCCATAAATCCAAGGATGTTTGAAGATTCATCCACATCTTTGGATTTGTACCTAGTAACTTAGACACAAGAACTGCAAACTTCGCACTCATAGATCTTTTTTCCTTGATGACTTCGCTTAGTTTTGTCTTCATTGTTGAAACTTTCACTTTGTTATTAGTGAGTTTTGATAAATCTTCTGCAAAGCTAGATTGAGTGATACCATTTCCATCAAGGAATATGTCTTTTAAAATCTCACCTGGAGCAGATGGTCTACGGTTAATTTTCTTTCTCTTGATTGTTTTCATATTTATCCTTTATGATAATTTTCAACTTTTACACGAAGAAATTTATTGTCGCTAAACTCAAATGTAATCCTCCAGCCAGCGAGTTTATTAATATCAACTGCATATCGTCCTTTAAGCTCTTCTTTTAAGGAGTGCAAACGGATGTCTGGTGAAAATGACTTCGTTTTTAAGTCATTTAATGATTCAATATTGTCCATAATATCCAATAAGTGTATAGCTCTTTTTAAGAATTCTTTTGGAAGCTTTTTGGTCTTTCCATCTTTAAAAATCTTCTGTGCTTCAGTATTACCGTAGGACTCAATCATAATCTGTATTACTGTGTTACCGTACTGGAGTCAAGTATGTATGTAATAAAATAGACTATTTATCTGAATCACTTTAATGTGGAATTAATGAAGACTATGAAAGTTTTGAACCTGTCTACGACTATCTGAGTTTGTCTAGAGCTTTAGAGGTTGGTCTGTTTTGGCTACCTTGTAAAGTAAATATCAATGATTTTAAAGGTTGGAAGCTAATCAGTTTCAAACTTTGTAAGCTCTATTGTATTGTGTATTGATTTTTATATTGCATTCGCTAAGTTCATATTATTCTTTATAAGCACTTTGTTTTTACATTTTAATCAACTTGCTAAATATGGCAAGCTGTGGTGTCATTCCGAAACGGCTAGACGAGAGTACGATATTAATCTTTTTATAAACAACACGATCATATCTAAAGTGATTATAGATGACCATTATGAAAAGAAGCATAGTGAGAGTGTTGACGATAAAATAATAATCTCTTTGGTCAAAAAATTGAATAATGAAGTTTTTGAGGCCTCAAGTTCAAAAGGTGACTATCATTATTTTGTCACCGAAAAAGTGCTGAATGAGAAAAACTATCGCCTTGTATGGTTACTAGAAGATAACTAGATTTATATCGGAATTATTAATGCTTATAGGAGAAGTTAAAATGGGCTTTCCAACTAAAAAAGAAATTGAATCAATTGCTAAGAAGCTTGAAAAAGTTGAAGGTACTTTAATGCTTGGTGAAAATCCAACAGCTTTAGAGACACTTAGATGGGAGCTTTGTCAGAGATTTATTAAGTATAAAATAGAAAATAATATTAGTCAGCGGGAGTTGGCGAACAGATTAGAAGTTGATGAAGCAAAGGTTAATAAAATTTTACATCATCGAATTGATAAATTTTCTACAGATAGACTCGTAAATCTTTATTGTAAAATAAAACCAGAAGTAATTCTTAAAGTAAGCTAATTCTTATAAAGAAGAAAACAGCAGGGACAGCAATTGAACTAAGTAAACTTTTAGGTCTGAGTACATCTGATGGTATTGAGGCTGAGTTAAAGAGTAGCTTGATGCTTAAGATAAGAAAGGAAGTAGAGAAGCAAGAGCTAACTCATAAAGAGGCTTCTGATCTCTTTGGAGTTGGAAGGACAGTTGTTACTGGAATTCTGAATTGTAGTATTCAAAGAATTACAATTGATAGGCTAGTAAGAGTTCTATCTTCTCTTGGTATTAAAGCAGAGTTAAAGTATAAAAAAGCAGTGTAAGCTGTTGTATAATTGAACCGTTATAAAGTTTTAAGCATGTCTACGACAGTCTCTGAACTTGTTTAGAGTTTTTAGGGCCGAGGGCTTAAAGTTAATTAGAGGCTTTAGGGATGAATGATTGAAAGCTGAGTGGAACGGGTACAGATCTTCAAGATTAGGGATTCAGTGGCGAGTGATCTACAAAATTGAAAATACAATACTTGAGATCCATGTTTTTGAGATAACACCACATAAGTATTAGAGGCGGTAAATATGAAAAAAAATGATTTAGTACGTGCAAAAGTAAATATTAAGATGACTCCAGGTCAGATGCTTAAAACTCTACGTGAGTTGCAAGAGCTATCTCAATCTGAGCTCGCAGAGCTGTCTGGAATGAGTCAGAGCAATATCTCTGCACTTGAAAGTGGGGTAAGACAGATTGGTAGAGAACGAGCTTTGGCCTTGGCAATTGCACTTAAGGTTCATCCTGCAGTAATCTTATTTCCAGACTTTGATTTGCAAGATGTAGCATAATTATTTATAAATAACAAAACGAAGAAAGCTTCAAACTCGTCTAGAGTTTTAAAGCCTGTGGCTTTTTTTGCTTAATAATCAGTACCTTATAACTATTTAACTTCTTATATTCTAAATCTATATCATCAAAATCATATCAAATAACACCAGTTGCAGTTTCTATATCATATACTCTTATTAGTCGTTTTATTCATTTTTAACAGTACTTCTTATCCTTCAGATCCATCTCTTGCTGCTTGTAAAATAAAGTGATGCTTTTGGATATCTTTAAAAGATATTTCCTTGATGTCATATGTATCAATTACTAAACCTTTGTCAGTTATTATAAAATCAATATTGTTAAATCTTTCTGATTCAAAAGATATCTCTTCACTACTTTTTGATTTATATAATCTGGATATTACGGTAGAAATTGAGCCGTCAATTAAGTAACTAGTTTAGTTCAAATTATAATTTATTTTTCATATGAATTTAGTATTTAAATTGATTTTAATTATATTTGACCCATCTTACCATTTTGATAATCTTCAATTGCTTCATATATCTCTTCTTGCGTATTCATGACAAAAGGGCCGTGTGCCACGAAAGGCTCATTTATTGGCTCTCCATTTAAAATTAAAGCTTTGAAGTTACTTGATGTTTTAAATTTTAAATATTCACCTTCTTGTTCAAAAATAACAACACTTTGCTCTTGATATCTTTTCTCTTGAATTTCTAAGCTTCCTCTAAGTATTAAAATTATAGTATTTGTTTTCTCTTGTAATTTAATTCTCATTTCTTCTGTTGACTGACTTGTTATGTCGTAAATATTTATAGGTGTGAAAGTTGATGATGGACCTCTTTTATCTTTATAACTTCCTGCAATTAGTTTTAAATTTAAACTATTGTTAATTTTTATAACAGGTATCGATTCATTTTTTATTTCTTGATATTTAGGATTTGTCATCTTCATTTTTTTTGGGAGATTAATCCAAAGCTGAACCATTTCAAAGGCTCCACCTTCTTTACAAAAATTTTTAGAATGAAATTCACTGTGTATAATTCCTGCCCCTGCAGTCATCCATTGTACGTCACCTGGTTTAATTACTCCACCACCACCGCAGGAGTCTTTGTGCTCAACTTCGCCTTGATACGCAAAAGTAACAGTTTCAAATCCCCTATGAGGATGCTTTGGCACACCTTTGGGTATCGTTGTTGCTTTAAAAGTACGTGGAGCAGCATAATCGATTAAAATAAATGGACTAATATAAGGATTAAGTTCTTTTGATGGCCTTAAGAGTGGGGAGACATAAAAGCCATCGCCGACCCATTGTTTTTGATCAATTTTATAATTGATTTTAACTTTTTTATTTGTTGAAGATTGTTGCATATGAACTCTCATAATTCCTTTATATCTCTATGACTTCTATTTATTAAAAAATTTGATCAGGACCTATTGGAATTATTCTATAAGGATTTATTGTTTCGTGACTATAGTAATAGTGCCTTTTTATATGTGCCAAATTTGTAGTGTCTTTTATTGGCCTTAGATTATAGAGATCCTTAGTGTAGCGACTCAAATTTTTATATTCTTTGATTTGTTTCTTATTACATTTAAAGTGAGTTACGTATACGATGTCAAATCTTAAAAGTGTTGGAATAAGTCTTAGGTCAGCTTCTGTAATAGTGTCTCCAGTTAAGTATTTTTTTTCTTCAAGTATATTGTCTAGTTCATCAAGTGTTTTAAATAGTTTTGTTACGGCGATATCATAGGCCTCTTGAGTCTTTGCAAACCCTGCCTTATATACACCGTTATTGATAGAGTCATAAATTTTATCATTTAATTCTTCAATTTTAGACCTTTTATCTTCTGGATAATAGTCATTATTATTGTTGGTAAGTTTATTGAAACTTGAGTTGAACATTCTAATTATTTCTGAAGACTCATTATTTACAATTGTATTTGTTTTTTTGTCCCAAAGAATAGGAACCGTTACACTTGTTGTAATATTAGATTCGGCTTTTTGATAAATCTCTCTTAGGTATTTAGATCCAAACAAATGATCTTCTGTAGCATCTAAAAACGTTTTATCAAATACCCATCCATCTTCAAGCATATCAGGAGCTACGACACTGATGGTAATGTGTTCTTCTAGCCCTTTAAGTTTTCTGTAAATCAAAGTTCTGTGTGCCCATGGACAGGCATAGCTTACATATAAATGATAACGATTAGTTTCAGGTTTGAACTCTGGGTGATCTTCGCTTATGTAATCTCTGAAAGATCTAGGTTGGCGATCATAGGATCCTTTCTTATCACTATTTACTATCGATCCAATAGTCCACTTACCATTTATTAACTTTCCCATAGATACTCCTTATGTTTTGTTTTTATATATATTCCTACAAAAGAATGTGTTGTACTAGGGGACATTATTGAGATATATTGTTGCAAATGGAGCAACAATGCCTTTAGATTACAATTTATTAAGAGTATTTGTTAAAGTATGTGAATTGGGAAGCTTTACTCAAGCGGCAAATACATTAAATCAACCTAAATCTAGAGTTAGCAGGTCAATTGCTAAGCTTGAACGAGAATTGGGTGTCGAGTTAATAAGAAGAACAACAAGAAAAATTTCTCTAACGAGTTTAGGAGAAAGTTTTTATGTGAAGGTTGTTCATCATCTAAGTGCAATTAATGATGAAATTATCAATGTTAGTGATAAGCAGGTTGAGATGGTCGGAACTATTAAAGTCACTGCATCCGACTCTTTGGCTCAAACACTACTACCACGAATTATTTCAGAATATAATTTAAAATATCCAAAAGTTAGATTTGAAATGCTTATAACTAATGAATATGTAGATCTAGTTAATGAGAACTTAGATCTAGCATTTAGAGCTGGTAAATTAAAAGATTCAACTCTCATCCAGAAAAAATTTATTTCAGTAAACTTTATTTTGGTTTGTGCTAGTAGCTATGCTAGAAAATTTGAAAACTTAAATAAAATTGGAGATTTAAATAATTGTAAATATTTATCATTTAAACCTTTAGAAAAAAAAATGATTTCTAAAGGCGTTACCATTAAGCCAATCGTCAGTACTAGTAGTTTTCCTATGATACTAAAAATGGTTCTTGATGGAGCTGGAGTCGCAATTCTACCTGATTTTCTATGTGAGCAGTACTTAGAGTCAAAAAAGCTTGTAAAACTTATCCCTAGCTGGAAATTGAAAGATGAAAATATTCATATTTTGTATCCTCCGACAAAGAATCAAGCAAAAAAGGTTTCAGAGTTTATAAAAATAGCGAAAGAATTATATTCTAAATAAAAAAGAAAGATAGGGTGCTTGCAGTACTGCTAATTTAAAAAGATGATAACTTTTAAGCATTCTGCTCCCTAAAGACTTTTATGAATTTTTATTCTGTAATATCTTAAAATATAACTGTATATTATTAGACAGAATTCGTTCTTTATTTAAACTAATAAAAGGTGTGTATGAGTAAGTTAATTGGTAGCTGGGTTGAGGTAGAATTAATAAATGGTAAAAAGTGGATTGGTAAAGTTGAAGAGTGGGATGAAGAAGCTCTTTTTATAAGTAATGGTAATCCATTTGGACATCCAAACCATAAAGGTGCAGAGTGTACAAATCAAGAGGCCAAAACTGTTAAGGCCACAGATCTTAGAGAGTTTGCTGTAGAGTAAAAGGTCGATTATTTTTTAGACCAAGCTAATATATGAGCAATCTTATTACCTTGCTCCATCTTTATAATTTCAATATCAAATCTATTGTAGCTCTCTAGTATTTGTCTGAGTGCTGGTATGTTTTCTTGTTTTGATACAAGACTAGTAAACCAAGTACATTGATCTTCAAAGTCTATGGACTGGTGAATCATTTTTGTAATAAAACTAAGTTCTCCACCTTCAGTCCAAAGCTCGTTAGAATTACCTTTAAAGTTTGACCTTGTCGTTTTTTTGTAAATATGACCTTTTTTATTTCTATTTGCTGTTAAGTTTTTTATCTTTCTGTCTCTTGCTGAGCGAGCTTCATCTTGTGAGCTAAAGAACGGTGGATTGCACATTGTAAAATCAAAACTTTCTTCTGGTTTAATGATACCTTTAAAAAAATCATCTTTTGATTCTTGATAACGAAGCTTAATATTCTTCTTATGTTTTGGGTTTGAATTTAATATGGCCTTACAGTTATTAATTGAATCAGAATCAATATCTGTACCTACAAATTTCCATCCGTATGAGCTATGACCTAATAAAGGATAAATACAACTGGCCCCAGTACCAATATCTAGACCCTTAATGTTGGTTCCTCTAGGTGGATCATTGTCTGATAGTAAATCTGCAATGTAGTGAATGTAATCAACTCTTCCTGGAATTGACGGACATAGATTCTTTTTAGGAATTGCCCAGTTTTTAATATTATAATGTAATTGTAATAGAGCTGTATTCAAGGACTTAACAGCTTTAGGGTCTGTATAGTCAATGCTTAGGTTGTTATATATATATTTTGACACGTAGAGACTTAAATCTGGGAAAGTTTCTATGAGTTGTTCAAAGTTATAGCCTTTATTGTGTCGATTTCTGATATGTAGATTTTTTATATCTTTAGAATTGTTATTTGATGAATTATTTATAGCTTTATCCTGTTATTTCATATGTTATTAAATATTTAGTACTTATTATAAGCATTTTGATGTATTTATGCACAAATTAATAATAGAGGATTTTATGAGTAAAGTAACAGTTGAATTTGTTAAGTACGACATGGATAAAACCACAAAAAGAAAAAGAAAAAATATGATTGTTGATGCTAAGACAGAAGATGCAATCATCGCTAGATTAGAAAGAATCCATAAAGGGGAAAAAGTAGTCGCAATACATGAAGTAATTTGGGCCGAGACAGAAATTGATGACGATTTTGAAGTTGAGTCTTTAAGAGGATCAGTTAAGTTTTTTGATGAAGTGAAAGGCTTTGGTTTTATTGCTCCAGATGATGATATGGAAGATTTATTTTTTCATGCTTCTGCACTTAAAGCTAAGAAAGTATATGATGGTGACATTGTAAGGTTTGAAGTAAGTGAAGGGCCTAAAGGCTTGGTTGCAATAAAAATAGAAGTAATGGATTAGAGAGAATCAAAGGTAAACATGAAGAAAACATTTAGTTTTATAGACCCGAAAAAGAAACTTGAAAGAGTTGCAGATCAAGTTCGTTCAGATATTAAAAAATATATTAAAAGAGAAAGAAAAAAAGAACTTCCAGACAATATGGACTTTTGGGACTTTGATTGTAAGTATGGAACAGAGCTTGCCACAGCTGAAGTCGTTCACTTAAATAAATTAGGTGAAAAAATCTCCGATAGCCTTAAGGCAAAAGCTGATAGCGTTTATATCGAAATCTTAGCTAAGCCTATGAGAAGAAATAAAGAAACTAAAGCTTAGATCTATTTAAAGTCACCATTCTTTAGTTTCTCAAAGTAAGTAGTAGTATGTTTTCTTACATGTGGTAGTAGAAGCCATATTGCTACTAAGTTTGGAAACACCATCATACCAGTCATGATATCTGAAAAATCTAAAACAGCTTGTACTTTCCAAATTGTACCTAAAAAAGCAGCAATACAAAAAATTATTTTAAAAGGTAGGATTCCTTTTTTTCCAAATAGATAGTCTATGGCCGTTTCTCCATAGTATGACCAACTAATCAATGTCGAAAAAGCAAATAAAGTAGCTGCTATAGGTATATAGTAGTGTCCAAAGCCATTGATTACAGTATCAAAAGCTGCAGCTGTTAAAGGAACTCCAACTAGAGTTGAGCTCTCCCAAACGCCTGTTGTTAAAATTACTAAGGCCGTCATAGTACAAATAGTAACGGTATCGATAAATGGACCAAGTAGGGCAACAACACCTTCTCTTACAGGTTCTTTTGTTGAAGCTGCCGCATGCGCAATAGCTGCTGAACCGAGACCTGCTTCATTTGAAAAACATGCTCTTTTAACACCTTGAAGAATCGCCATATGCATTGTTGCTACGGCACCACCAGCAATTCCTGTATCACTAAAAGCACTAGTTACAATTGTTAAAAATAATTCTGGTAATTTCTCTATATGAAAACCAATAACTATAATACATCCAATGATATATGTTATGGCCATTGCAGGAACTAAGAAACTAGTTACTTTGGCAATTCTACTAATCCCACCAATAATAACAATTGCTCCTAATATCATCATCACTAAACCTGTGGCGATATGTGGAACTCCAAAACTTTGATTGAGTATGACAGCGGATTGATTTGTTTGAAACATATTTGCAATTCCAAAACTTCCAATTGCTATAGATAAAGCATAAAACTTTGCCATTGGTTTAAATTTCTTACCTAGACCAAGTTCAATATAATACATTGGACCACCACGAACGATACCGTCTTTGTCAATCTTTCTAAAAAGTATTGCTAGTGTTGATTCTGCATATTTTGTTGCCATTCCTATTATACCGGCAACTATCATCCAAAAAACTGCTCCTGGACCACCATATTTTATAATTATTGCCACTATACCAATGTTTCCTAAGCCAATTGTTGCTGAAAGAGCAGTCATTAATGCCTGGAAATGAGATATTTGACCAGGGTCGTCTTTATCATCATATTTTCCTCTTACTACTTGAATTGCATGTAAGAATGCTTTTCTTTGAATTCCTCCATAAAAACCACCAAGGATTATAGATAACAATAGACCTGAAAGAATAAGTAAAAGAATAGTAGGTAGTCCCCAAACATATTCAACAACAAGAGATAGAAAGTTTTCGATTGTATTTATCATTGAATCAGTATGAATGCCTAGGTAGTTAAAGTAAAAGGTTAAAACTTAGAATTTAAAAATAAAGTGGTACTAAGTGTATATTGTTTAGATCTTGAGACTTAGACTCGGTGATGGAGCATTTAATTAAAAATATATTCCATAAAAATTAATTTGATTGAATTGTTCTTTAGAAAATAATTCTGATTCCGATATGTTTCAAAGAGATTAACTATTAGATAGGTTTTTTTATGGGCTTAAGATACGATCAAAATAAAATCGATGGACAAAAACAGGACTCCACATGGGCATCTTGTAGCGATCTATTTATGGTTTTATCATTTGTATTTCTTTTATTATATGTAGTAACGACGTTAAAAGATACTACTACAAAAGTTGTCAATAATATTAACTACCAAGAATTAGAAAGAGAGAACAAACAGCTCAAAAGAGAAGCGCTCACTTACAATAATTTAAAAGAAAAGCACTTACGTGAGGAATCATCGAAAAAAGAACAAGATGAATACAAGAGACTAATGTCTCATTTAAAAATGCTTCAAGATAATACTGAGGTTGAAAATACTGATCTAAATAAAAAGATCAGAGAGAACCAAAAGAGAAAACAAGCACTTAATGAATATCAAAGAATGATCAAAAGTATTATTGATGCAAATGTGCTAGCAAAAAGAAAAATTGCTTCTTCAAAAAAGGTTATCGTCGACCAAGATCAAGCAATAGATGCTACACAAAAAATAATTTCAAAAAAACGTGAAGTAATTGAAGAAAAAGAAAAAAATATAGAAAAGCTTGGCCAGAATATTGATGAACAATTGGCTAAGATTGAGCAAATGAGTGCTCAGAAAAAAGAATTAAATAAAGATCTTAAAATTCAATTATTTAAATATAAGAGACTTGAAGCTCAAGGTAAAATTAGTAAGAAAAAGATGTTAGAGGAAGTTGATAGAATAACAAAAGAGAATGAGCAAAAAGTTGCCTCAATGGAAACAGAATTTTCAAAAGCAAAATCTACACTGGAAGAATCAAATAAAGAGCTTGATGAAAGAAATAAAGAGCTGGCAAAAATCAAAGTAGCAAACGAAACGAAAATACAAAATCAAAGTAATAAAATTTCTAAGCTTAAGAGTGATCTAGAAGGGCAAAAAGAAATCTTAAGTACATCTAGAGAAGATTTTGAAATAAAAAAATCTCAAATGCTAGCTGAATATCAAAATAATTTAAATCAATCTAAAAATGATTTTAAAACAAAATTGGAACAAACACAAAATGATTATAAACAGAAACTTAATGAGTCAAAAGCTGAGTATCAAGAGCGAATAGCAAAAACAGAAGGTGCTTTCCAAAGTAAATTAAAGAGCCAAGAAGGAAAGTATGCTCAAAAGCTCGCACAAGAAAAGGCACTTAAAGATAAGTTTAAAGGTGATCTTGAAGAGCTAAAGAAAATTGCTGCAGCAAAGAAAGCCTTGAGTAATAAGCTTACAAGTGATCTAAATGCAGCTGGTGTAAAGGCCAGTGTAAACTCAAAGACTCAAGAGGTTGAGATTTCTTTTGGAGAAGAGTATTTCGATACAGGAAAATTTAGTCTAAAAAATGGAATGAAAAAAGTTGTAAAGAAGTTTATGCCGACATATGCAAAGTCTTTATTTTCGAATAAAGAGCTTTTAAAGCGAGTAAAGTCTGTAGAGATAATTGGATTTTCATCTCCTACGTATAAAGGAAAGTTGATTAATCCTTCAAAAATCACAAGAGAAAATCAAAAAGCAATAAATTATAACTTAGATTTATCTTACTATAGAGCAAGATCAATTTTTCAGTATGCATTTAATAAAAAAGAAATCAATTTTAAGCACCAAGATCAGCTATTACCTTACATAAAGGTAACTGGTAGAAGTTTTTTACAAGAAGGTGTTAAGTCTAGAGATGTTGCATCGTCCTTATCTGTAGGTGATTATTGTAAAAAGTATAATTGTAAAAAATCACAAAAAGTAATTGTAAAGTTTAATATGGAATAATTGGAGAAAATTATGGAAGTTGCACAAGCTACACACGAAGGGATTAATTTTATTATAGAGCTCGCAAATGGAAAACTAATTCCAATTATGCTAATTGCGTTTAGCTGTGCGATTATATTAAGGTTAGTGCTTTTCTATACAATTAGAAGAGAGCAATGGATGATAGAAGAATTTGAAAAACGTGTGGAAAAAGACTTAAAATCAAATATTCCTGTAACTTCTTTTCAGACATATACAAAAAAAACATGGGAAAGAACTTTTCAAGAAATCTTCACATTGAGATCAACAATGAAAAGAAGAAAACCTGATATGATTATGTCATTGAGTGATAGATTGTTTTTAGTCGAAAAAGGTGCTTCAAAGTTTATTGAAGATATTAATAATAGACTTGAATTTTTTAAGCCTGGTGATGACGAATACTTAAGAGAAACAACTGTGAATTCTTTTGAAA
Source organism: uncultured Bacteriovoracaceae bacterium (assembly GCA_937923325.1). The sequence continues at coordinate 56,924 of CAKZUQ010000008.1, read as the reverse complement.
GAAATGACTCATTCTCAAAATCATTTGGTCTTATTTCAAATACATGGATCAATAATATGTTAAGTATTATGCCGAGTATATTTATTATATGTGGTATCTTTGGAACATTTATCGGAATTATGGCCGCTTTACCTGGACTTGCAGGAATGGACTTCTCTGATCCAAAAATTGCAACAGCTGCTATGGATCAATTTTTACATAGAATAACATTCTCTATGACTACTTCTGTAGTCGGGATAATACTTTCTATTGTTATGAGTGTACTCAATACAAGTTTTCAAGTTGAGTCTATGTATGTGAAGGCCGTTGATAAATGTGTATCTACTTTGAAATTAATTAGTGCTGCTGTACAAAAGAATGAATCAGAGATTCCTTCTTTTGATACTCCAGATAACAATGAAGATAAAAAACTTAACGTGGCCTAATTAATATGAAAAATAATCAACAAAAAAATCTTGATATCAATGCTGAGATAATTAGCGCAGAAGAAAGATTCAAACTGTCTGAATTAAAGGATCAGACAGTAAAACTTCAAGAAAAGTATGATTATTGGCAATCTAAAATTGATGAAGCAAAGAAAAAATTTGAATTTGAACGAAGAATTTGTTTTGAAAAAAAGAACAAACTTTTAAGTGAACTGGATAGCTTTATAAAATCTAGAAGAGAATCTTTTAAAGAAAAAGAAAAGGACGCTCTCATTCAGCTTGATGAAAAGATATCATTGAAATCTAAGCTTGAAGATCACATCCTTAAACTTAAGGAGTCTAAATTAAGTTTATTGAATGAATCTACAATACAGAACGAAAAGCAATTTTATCTGTCTCAAGCATTAAAGCATAAAGAGAGTGATTTCATTGAACTTAATGATAAAGTTATTCAAAAGGAAGAGGAGCTATTCTCTTTAATTAAAGAAACTAACTTTCTTAATGAAAAAATAGTCGTTAATGAGAGCAAAGAAACACAGCTTTATGCAAATGTCTCAAGAATAAAAAAAATTAGAAAACAACTCAGTCGTGATCTCTCAAGAGAAAAGAAAAAAATAAATCAGTATACAAATCTAATCGAGCGACAGAAAGCTAAGGTCTCAGAGCTTGAAGAATCAATAAATGAAAAACAATGCTCTCTAAACAGTAAACTACGCGCAATATCCAAAAAAGAGAGTCGACTTAAGGATTTATCTACAAATGTAGAAGAATTAATATATAAAGATGCTCAACTTGAATTATCTGTTAAGGATAAAATATCTCAAGTTGAAAATCAGACATTTGAGTTAAAAAAAATTCAAGAAGAACAAAAAAATGCCATGATAGAGCTTTGCTCTATAGAGAATAAGAATGTTGAGCTTAAAAGTTGGATTGAGTCAAGTGAATTGGAATATTCAAAACTATCAAAAGATGTAGAGCTTGCAAGTAAAAGAAAATCAAAATTAACTAAAAAAGTTTCAGAATTAGAAGTTTTACAAAATTCACTAGAAATAGAACTAAATACACTTCATGAACAGAAAATTGAGATGGATAAATCTTTATTAGACGTCATAAGTGAAATTGATGAGGCTAACGCAAAGCTTTGTAAAACAGAATCTCTTGTTGCTAAAAAAGAATGTGACTACTCTAAGCTTGAAGAAGCAAATTTAATTCTTCAATTAAACTTAAAAGAATTAGAAATAGAGAAAAATGCTTCAGAGGCTTTTAACTCAAAGCTTAAAGAGGAAGCTTGGGGTCTTGATAAACTTGTTGTTGATAAGACTTCTAAATTAAAAGCTGTAATAGACTCACATGATAAATCTGTTGTTGAATTTAATAAAATTGTAGATAAATTAAGAAACGAAGAACTCAAACTTAAAAAAGTTCAAAAAGAAAATAATAAGTTCTTATCACTTGTAAATAATATCGTTTCAAAAAAGCAAGACTTAAAAAAAATAAAAGAAGAGTACAAAAATTTAGAAAGTAAATTACATCGTTTGTCCTTAGATTATAGTAATAAAAAAAATCAGCTTGAGATTGAAAGATTAGATTCAGTGAAGCAATTTGAGAAATTTAATCAAAATCTTGTTTTAATCAAAGAAAAACATACTATCGCTCATAATTCTTTAATTGATATTGAAAAAGACTTTATTGAAAGGAAAATGTCTCTAGAATATGAGTTTGAAGAGATGAGAACAGAGCTTGAGACAAAATTCAATATAGATAAAGATAATAAATTTGAAAAATTAAATATTGAACTCGATTCTTATAAAAATTCTGAGTTAGAAAAATTTAATCAAGTTAAAAGAGATCTTCTTGAAGAATCAGAAAGTATCGCTAAAGGTCTAATCGATAAATCTAAGTCAGAGGTAAGCTATAAGCTGAAAGAGGTAAAAAAGTCTATTGATGCAAATCTTTTAGAGGTCCAATCATTTATTAAAGATAAATATGAAGTCGAGTTCGATCTTGCTGAATTTAAAAACTATCAAGGATCACATGTTTTAAAGAAACGATTATTTAGTCAAAGCAAAAGAACTAATCAATTTTGGTGGGGGGTCTCTTCAACTGTTGTAGCCTCTTTGATGCTATTAACTATAAATATAGTTGCTCCAGAGTTTTCACGCTCTACTAGGTCTTATATGGCCAATTTAATTTTAGATAATGGAAACTCTGCTAGAGCGATTGCATCTATTGCGGAACAAAGAATACTAGAAAACAAATATTCACCAGTTAAATCAAGAAGTTTAAAAGCTAGTATTTTAGATAATGTTTTAAAAACATCCAATTATAATGAGATTTGGTCTAACGAAAAATTTCAAGAGTCATTGATGATTGAACTTTCTGAGTTCTTTTTATTTAAATTACATGTCGATGATAGTTTAGCTATTGAGGTTTTAAATGATCAGTTAAGCCTGTTCGAATCTTTTGCTAAAGAGAGTTCTAAATTAACACTTAGCAATAAAAGTGAAAAAATTCAAAATATGAATGAGAGAGAGAGATTATTTAATAAGAAGCTTTCTAAGACATTATCTTCTTCTAAGAAAGTTAAAGAATATCATTCTTATATTAATCAGTTTTATCTTAACTACTTGAATCAAAAAAATCTTTAAGATTTCTTAGATATCTATTGTAAATGAATGTATCTTCTATTGAATTTATACTATATCTCGATTATTCTAGTGGGCCAAATGTATAAATATAGGAGTACACATGAATATCATTGAATCATTAAATTGGCGCTATGCTACTAAAGAATTTGACAAAACTAAGAGGATCTCTTCTGAGGATATTAATACTATTGCTGAGAGCTTAAGGTTAACTCCAAGCTCTTTTGGCCTACAACCTTGGAAATTCTTAATTGTAAGTAATCAAGAAATAAAAGATTCTTTACTTCCTCATAGTTGGAATCAAAAGCAAGTTACAGACTGTTCTCACCATATTATTTTCTGTTTGCCTACAGAATTCAATGAATCACATATTGATGCTTTCATTAATGATACTGCTGAAACTAGAGGTCAAGACATAGCTGATCTTGAAGGCTATTCTCAAATGATGAAAGGCTTCTTATCTTCAAAGTCTGATGAACAAAAAAGAGTTTGGATGAAAAATCAAATTTATATTGCACTTGGTGGCTTAATGACTACTTGTGCACTAATGAAGATAGATGCTTGTCCTATGGAGGGTATTATTGCTTCAAAGTATGATGAGGTTTTAGGTCTTTCAAGTAAAGGGCTTATGACTGCTGTTGCTTGTCCTATAGGATATAGAGCTAGTTCAGATAAGTATGCAAGCGCTCCGAAGGTTCGCTTTCCATTAAATGATGTTGTTGAATTTTTAGATTAAATATTAGAGAAAGCCTAGTCTTTCGACTAGGCTTCTACTTTCTATAAACCGTGTGGTCTGGATTCAGAAAAGCCAGATGCTGTCATTTCCATAAACTGTGCATTTCTTCTAATATCTTCAATTTGTGGTGCATTTAAGTAGGTCATTCCTGACTTTATACCACCTGTTATTTCACTTATAACTTGCTTTACAGTTCCTTTACAATTTACTTGAGTTGCTTCCCCTTCGGGTGCTAGTCCTTCAGATACACCACCTCTCCATGAAACTTGAGCTGATTTTGATGCCATTCCTCTATATAGTTTTTTTCCATTTTTGACTTCTCCTGGAGTTTCTATTGTTCCTGATAGTAGAGAACCAACCATTACTGTATCTGCACCAGCTGCAAAAGCTTTTACCATATCTCCTGAATGTTTGATTCCTCCATCTGCAATTAATGGAATGCCTGTCCCTTTGAGAGCTTCATATGCAAATGCTATTGCTGTCAGTTGAGGAACTCCACATCCTGTTATGAGCCTCGTAGTACACATTGATCCAGGTCCAATACCAACCTTTATAGCATCTGCTCCAGCTTCCACTAATCTTTTTACTCCATCATAAGAGGCAGTATTTCCAGCGATGACATCAATATGTGGAAACTCCCTTTTTATTATTGAAAGAGTGTCTATCATCATGACACTGTCTCCATGAGCTATATCGATAGTAAGTAAGTCTACTCCGGCTTTCACTAAGGCCTGCGCTCTTTTTAAACCACCTTCTTTCACTCCTATGCTGGCACAAATTGGTGATTTTAAACTTCTTTCTAATAAGAATGATTTAACTCTTTTTACCTGTTCAACTTGTTGTCCAATATCTATAAAACGATGAAGGATACCAGTTGCACCAATCTCTGACATGGCCATTACCATTTCAGCTTCTGTGATTGTATCCATATTTGATGCTATTATAGGTGAGTCTAGTGTTATGTTTTTAGATAGTTTTGATTGCAGCTTTGGTGTATGTCTCGAATCCATCTCAGAATGCCTTGGCATAAGAAGTACATCATTAAAAGTTAAAGCTTTAGATCTTTTTAAAATTTCATCGTGTGTAAATAGTAAACTCATGTAATCTCCTTTTTATTGCCAGTTCATTGGCTTTCTTTGAAGTAATTCTTTTCTTTCTGGTCCATAGGCAACTAAAGAAACAGGAATATTTAATTCCGACTCAATGTAAGCTATATATTCTTCTAAGTTTGAATTAAGCTTATTAGTTCCTTCTATACAACTTTGAAACGGTGAGAATTTTTTGAACAATGGTTTTACTTTTTCAAGCTCTATACCTGGGAATGCTGTATTAATAATTTTTCCGTTATACTCATATGCATAACATACTTTTAGTTGATCTAACTCTTGAAGAACATCAACTTTAGTTAAGGCCAAACTTGTAAATCGACTAACCTTAGATGCATATTTTAGCAGTGGTAAATCTAACCAACCACATCTTCTTGGTCTTCCTGTTGTTGCTCCAAACTCTTTTCCGATAACTCCCATCATCTCACCATAGTTATCAAACAGCTCAGTAGGAAAGGGGCCTTCTCCGACACGAGTAGTGTACGCTTTGGTTATACCAATAACCTCATCAAGATCTTTTCCACCATTTGAACTACCTGTAAAAATTCCACCATAAGCTGTATTTGAACTCGTAACATAAGGGTAAGAACCAAAGTCATTATCTAGTAGAACTCCTTGAGATCCTTCAAATAAAATATTTTTCCCAGCTTCTTTTTCTTTGTTTAAAAGCTCAAAGGTATCACATATATAGTCTTTTATTTTTAATCCTATTGCGTGAAGTTCCTCAATTTCATTTTCAAGTGAAGGGTAGTCAGTATTATAGACATTATCGAATAATATTTTTTTCTCAAAAAATAAATTTCCTAGCTTTTTTGATAGTTGTTCTTTGTTTAAAAGGTCAATTAATTTCAATCCTTTTCTAGAAACTCTATCCTCGTACGTAGGGCCTATACCTTTTTTTGTTGTCCCAATTTTGTTAGATGTACTTTCTTCTCTGACAGCATCTAGAATTTTGTGATAGTTCGTGATAACACTGCACTGACCAGAAATTTTTAGTCTGTTTGAAGAAACATCTAGGTTTGCTTCTTTTAAACCTTCGATCTCTTTTAAGAAATTGCTTGGATCAAAAACAACTCCATGATCAATAATCGAAATAGTATTTGGATTTAAAATACCTGATGGAATCACATGAAGAACTGTCTTTACTCCATCATTCCAGATTGTATGTCCAGCATTGTTTCCACCTTGAAAACGTACAACATAGTCGGCATTATTGCCAAGAAAGTCAGTAACTTTCCCTTTTCCCTCATCGCCCCATTGGGCACCAATAACCGCCAAAGAATGCATATATCCCCCTAAAAAATATTAACAAAAAAAGTGTGAGTGCTTTTTTTGTATGCGTGCATAAACTTTCTCAAATTGTATAGAGTAGTGAGTAGTCAATTCATCAAGTGTTGGTAATTTAAACACTTGATCTGTGTGTGTCGCTACCTGATTTTGAATGCTATCTAGTAAGGATCTTAGGTCTTTATTATTAAATGAAGCTTCCTGTACTATTGTGTAAAGTTCTTCCCGCGATAGAGATGTGTGATCTATGAGCTTGTGTAGAATAATACTTGAAAAGACTTTTGGATTTTCAATAATCTTTTTATGTATGTTTTCTTTATTGTACGTTAGGTTTTGTATTGTTGTGTTAAGTCGATCAAGTGCATAGAGAGCGATACCAAACATATCCGGAAGATACATCCTTTCTGCACTTGAATGTGAAATATCTCTTTCGTGCCACAGTTGTGCATTATCATTCGCTACTTGCTGATAGCTTCTAAGCATTCTTGCAAGTCCTGTTATATTCTCAGAACTAATTGGATTTTTTTTATGGGGCATTGTAGATGAGCCTTTTTGTTTTTTAGAAAAACCTTCATGGACCTCATCTACGTCAGAGTGCTGCAAGTGCCTTAGTTCAATGGCAATTCTTTCAATTGCACTTCCAAGGTTTACAAAAATAGAAACGAGACTAGTTATTCTGTCTCTAGGAATGACTTGAGTTGTTACGTCCTCAACACCTAAGCCTAGTTGATTTGCTGCATACTCTTCTATCTCTGGAGATAAAACACTATAGTTTCCAACAGCGCCAGAAAATTGAGCTGTAAATTCAAATGCATTAAGCTCATTATAACGTCTTGCAAATTCGGCTAGGTGACCAAGCCATTTTTGTGCAAATATCATTGGTTCTGCATATATACCATGGGAGCGACCGACGCAAATCATTCTATTTGTTTTGTTAATCTGTTCATCTAGGCTTTTGATTACACTTGTTAACATATCTTTAATTAGAACAGTGGAAGATTTCATTTGAAGCATAAGTGCGGTATCTATTATGTCTGATGATGTTACTCCATAGTGAAAGTATGCTTTGAACTCTTGTGGCATTTGATCTGTAATTGAAGTACAGAAAGCTATAACATCATGCCTTACTTCTTTTTCTATTTCTTCAATACGAACTTCATTGATCGTAACAGTTTCTAATGACTTATAGACTCCTGATGGGATTTTGTTAAAGTGTTCTAAAGATTTGCATAAAGATTTTTCAACTTTCAGAAAGTAGTTGAACCTTGCTTGGTTAGACCAAAGGTCTGAGATAACGGAGATGTTATATCTTGAAATCACTTTTTTCCTTTTGTTGAAAAATTGTTTCCCCGTTAACTAAAGTTAGGCCTTCCATGTAAGCATGTCAACAAACATTTTAATTAAAAAATATTTTATAATTTTCTTGTCAGAGTTATTTCATTTTTATTATATTAAGAAAAAACGGTAAATATGAAACAACAAAAATCTCATTTTATTGAAATCAATGATATAAAAAATTCTTATATGATAAATGGCCTTCTTTTGAAGGCCATTTTTTTTGCCAAAAATCCAAATCAATTTTCCAAGTATAAAGATAAGTTTATAGCTTTTCTTTTTATGGAAGCAAGTACTAGAACTAACCTGAGTTTCCAAGCCGCTTGCAAGAGACTTGGCATTAACATCTTGGAGTTAGATGTTAAACACTCTTCCTTTGAAAAAGGAGAAAGTTTCAGGGACACCGCTGAAACTATTGAGGCAATGGGAGCTGATGCCTTAATAGTTAGAACTTCTGATGATCAGCTTCTTAATAACCATAGAGATCTAGACCTATCTTTAATAAATGCAGGTTCTGGTATTATATCTCATCCAACTCAAGCATTACTTGATCTATACACAATTCAAAAAGAACTCAACTCTATTCATAATCTAACTATCGCCATTGTGGGAGATATTGAACACTCCAGAGTTGCAAGCTCTAACATTAAATTGCATAAGACACTTGGTAATGAAGTCATTCTTTGTTCTCCTAAGTTTTTTAATCAGAGTTATAATAGCTTAGAGTATGTTGAAATCGATGAGTGTTTAACACGTGCTGATGTTGTTATTTTCTTACGTATCCAATTTGAAAGACATAAAAATATTACGATTGATAAGTCTAATTATCTTAAGCTGTATGGCCTAACTGATCAAAGATTAGAGTTACTAAAAGATAACGCTATTGTCTTACATCCAGGTCCAGTTAATAGAGGGGTCGAAATCTCCAATGAGGTAATGACAAATCCAAAAATCAAAATTTTAGAGCAAGTTAAGAATTCAATACCAATGAGAATGGCAATAATAGATAGTATTTTAGGAGACAATTTTGAGTGATTTATTTATTAGAAATGTAGATTTAGATGGTGAAGGTGTTGATATCATCATCGAAAATGGAATTATAATTGAGATAGGGCCTAAGCTTTCTTCTTCTTCAAAGAATATTGTTGAAGGTTCTGGCCTTAAAGCAATCCCTGGTATGGTGGATATGCAAGTTCACTTTAGGGAGCCTGGTTTTGAGTATAAAGAAACTATTGAATCTGGATCAAATGCAGCTCTTGCTGGAGGATTTACTCAAGTTGCAATTATGCCTAATACGAGGCCTACGATTGATTCTATAGAAATGATTAATAGAGTAAGAGAAAGAATAAAAGCTTCATCTAAAGTTGATGTTCACATTGTTCCAGCTATGACTAAGTCTTTAGAAGGCAAAGAGTTATGTAACTTTAAAGAGTATAAAACTAAAGAGATCTTTGCTGTGACAGATGATGGAATCGGTGTGCAATCAGACGAAATGATGGACTTAGTCTTTGCAAATGCGGCGAAGTATAAACTGTCTGTACTTCAACACTGTGAAGTTAATGAAATATCAAATGGAGCAAGTATCCATGATGGGAAGTATGCAAAAGAAAATGAGCTTAAGGGGATCCCTTCTTCATCAGAATGGAAAATGATTGAAAGAGATATTTCTCTATTAGAAAAACATGGAGGACACTACCATGTTTTGCACGTAAGCAGTCGAAAGTCTTTAGAATTAGTCGAATCAGCAAAAAAAAGAGGTCTGAATGTAACATGTGAGGTTACTCCTCATCACTTGTTTCTTTGTGATGAAGATATAAAAGATTCTAACTTTAAAATGAACCCTCCTTTAAGATCTAAAGACGATATGTTTGCCTTACAAGAAGCTTTTTTAAATGGTGTTATAGATATAGTTTCCACTGATCATGCTCCTCACAGTATAGAAGAGAAAAATCAAAGTCTAGAAGAAGCACCTTTTGGTGTGATTGGCCTTGAGACAGCATTTCCGCTCTTATATTCATATTTTGTTAAAGAGGGACGTTGTGATCTTAAGCACCTGGTTAAAACGATGAGCTCTAAGCCTTGTGAGTTATTTCATTTGGATGGTGGAGAAATTAAGGTTGGAAAAAGAGCCGATATAACTTTGATTGATGATGAAAGTGTTTTAAAAGTCGATGAAAAATCAATCTATTCAAAAAGTATGAATACTCCCTTTGTAGGAAGAAGCTTAATTGGGTGGCCATCAATGACTATTAAAGAAGGGGTAGTATCTTATGAGCGCTAAACTTATTTTGGAGAATGGTACATCTTTTGAAGGAACCCTTTTAGATGAATCAATGTCAACAGTTGGAGAAATTGTTTTTAATACATCTATGTCAGGTTACCAAGAAATTTTTTCTGATCCATCCTATTCAAAACAAATCGTGACAATGACTTATCCATTAATTGGAAATTATGGAATCATGAAAGACTCTTTCGAGTCAAAAGAGATAAAACTATCTGGTGTTATTTTAAATGAACTTTACGATGGTCCAATCCATCCAAAAGCTGATAAAAGTCTCAAAGACTTTTTTACAGAGAATAATATTCCAACGCTTATCAATGTCGATTGTAGAGCAATAACAAAATATATTAGAACCAATGGAGCCTTAAAAGGAATTATTACAAACAAAGAATTAACAGATACTGAATTAAACGAGCTATTTAATTCTTTTAACACTAAGTCTGTTTCTAAAGATGCCATGGTAAAATCTGCTAAAATAGATGTTCAAAAGAAAAATATAGCTCTTATTGATTATGGTTATAAAAAAAGTATAAAAGATCAAATAGAACAAAGAGGCTTCTCTGTAAGTGTTTTTCCATCTACAGCTTCGATGAGTGAAATTCAAAGTGTTAATCCTGTTGGAGTTGTTCTATCGAATGGTCCAGGTGATCCAGTTGATGTAGAAGATACCTTTGAACTTATAAAAAATATTCAAGATAAGTTTCCGACTTTTGGAATCTGTCTCGGTCATCAAGTCTTATGCCTGGTTAACGGGGCTAAAACTTATAAAATGAAATTTGGACACAGAGGTGCAAACCATTCTGTTAGAGATACTAAAACTAATAAAGTCTTTTTGAGTTCACAAAATCATGGTTATGCAGTTGATGAGGAAAGTCTTAAAAATACAGAGCTCGATTTGAGGTTCTACAATGTTAACGATCAAGTTGTAGCCGGTGTTGAGCATAAAACAAAAAAAGTTTTATCGGTTCAGTTTCATCCAGAGGCCAATTCTGGTCCTGAAGATTCAAGATATTTATTTGATGAATTTATCCAATTGATTAACTTAGGAGAAAACAATGAGTAGAAAAATTCTTGTTATTGGTTCAGGGCCAATTGTAATTGGACAAGCAGCTGAATTCGATTATTCTGGATCTCAAGCATTACAAATTCTTAAAGAAGAAGGAATAAGTACAGTTTTAGTTAATCCAAATCCAGCAACTATCATGACTGATAAAGATATGGCCGATAAAGTCTATCTTGAGCCTTTGGATGTAGAAACCTTAAAAAAAATAATTATTAAAGAGTCTCCAACTGGAATTTTAAGCTCCTTTGGAGGTCAAACAGCTTTAAATCTATCTAAGAAGTTAGCTGAATCTGGATTTCTAGAAAGAGAAAATGTTAGACTTCTAGGATCTGATTTGAAATCCATAAAGTATGCAGAAGACCGCTTTCTTTTTCGTGAAAAAATGATTGAAATGGGAGTTCCTGTTCCTCCAGGTATTATTGTTTCTAATCTTGAGCAAGCTAAAGAGTATGCCGCAAAAGAAGGTTTTCCATTAATCGTGAGGCCAGCTTACACACTTGGTGGATCTGGTGGTGGACTAGTTAATAATCTTGAAGACTTTTTAACTGTATTATCTCGTGGATTAGATCTTAGTAGTATAGGGCAATGCTTAGTCGAAAGGTCAATAAAAGGATTAAAAGAAATAGAGTTTGAAGTTATTAGAGATAGAGAAGATAACTCTTTAGCGATATGCCATATGGAAAATATTGACCCAGTTGGTATTCATACTGGCGAAAGTATAGTAGTTGCTCCGATACAAAGTCTTGCCGATACTGAGATACAATTTCTTAGAACTATGTCTCTTAAAATTGTTTCTGAACTTAATATAATTGGTGCATGTAATGTTCAACTTGCTCATTGCTCTGATACAAATCAATCATATGTAATCGAAGTTAATCCTAGAGTTAGTAGATCTAGTGCTTTAGCATCAAAAGCTACAGGGTATCCAATTGCTAAAGTAGCAACTCATGTAGCATTAGACAAAACAATCGATAAAATATTAAATCCTATAACTGGTAACACATTTGCTTCTTTTGAACCAACCCTAGACTATGTCGTTGTCAAAATCCCTCGTTGGCCTTTCGATAAATTCAGAGCAGCTGATAAAACACTATCAACTCAAATGAAGTCTACTGGTGAGGTCATGTCAATTGGACGTAACTTCTCAGAGGCCTTTTTAAAAGCAATTAGATCTCTTGAACTTAAAAATGCAACAAACTATTTTAACTCTTTTAAGGATATCGATACTAAAGAGCTTAAGTTAAATCTTAAAAAACATACGTGTGATTGGTATCTTGAACTTCTTGAGCTCCTAAGAAGGCACTGTAGTTTAGATGAAATTCATGAAATAACAAAAATCTCGCATTATTTTTTATATAGACTTAAATGTATCACTGATTTAGAAAAGAAAATTGAATCTAGCAATGCGCTTGATGAAACTTTACTCAGAGAACTGAAAACAAAAGGGTTTAGTAATAGTACAATTTCATATTTTTCTAAACAACCTAAAATAGATATTTCAAGTAAACTAAAAGAATTTAACATTAAACCTGTTGTGAAATCTGTTGACTCATGTGCAGGTGAGTTTGAAGCTTCTACACCTTATTATTATCAAAGTTACGGCTCTGAATGTGATGCTGGTTTAGTAGAATCTACAAAAAAGAAAGTTGTTGTTTTAGGTTCTGGTCCAATCAGAATTGGTCAAGGAATTGAATTTGATTATTCTTGTGTACACTCTCTCTTAAAGCTAAGAGAAGAGGGGATTGAGACTATAATGATTAATAATAACCCAGAAACATGTTCCACAGACTTTTCTTTGAGTGATAAGCTTTATTTTGAGCCTTTGTATGATGAGGATGTTTTAAATATCTTACACAGAGAAAAGCCTGATGGAGTTATTGTTCAGTTTGGAGGTCAAACATCTTTAAAATTAACTGAATCTATTCATAATGCTGGTTTTACTATCCTGGGAACTTCTCTTGATTCTATTAATATGGCAGAGGATAGAGATAAGTTTGAAACCCTCTTAGATGAACTTGAGATAAATAGGCCAAAAGCCTGTATAATCCAAAACAAAGATTTTAAAAATGATAGCCTCTCTTATCCTGTCATTGTAAGACCTTCTTATGTTTTAGGTGGCGCTCATATGGAAGTTCTATATACTGAAAAAGAATTGAATCATTATTTAGAACGAAATGAATCACTGCTAGAGGACCATGCAATACTTGTCGATGAATATATTAAAGGTAAAGAAATTGAGGTAGATGCACTTTGTGATGGGGATAATGTATGTATACCTGGAATTATGGAGCATGTAGAAAGGGCTGGTGTTCACTCTGGTGATTCAATATCTGTATTTCCACCACAGAATCTGTTCACAAAAGTACAAGAGGAAGTTGTCCAAACAACTATAAAAATTGCCAAAGCATTAAACGTTAAAGGAATTTTGAACATCCAGTATACCTTTAAAAAAGGTAAGCTCTATATTTTAGAAGTTAACCCTAGAGCATCTAGAACAGTTCCTTTTTTATCAAAAATGACAGAGCTTCCTATGGCAAAAATTGCAACTGGTATAATGCTTGGAAAAACTTTAAAAGAACTTAATGTTCTAACTGGACTTTTAAAGGAGCCAGATTTTATTAGTGTGAAAGTTCCTGTTTTTTCTTTTGATAAAGTCTTAGGGGCCGAAGTCGCTCTAGGCCCAGAAATGAAATCAACTGGAGAAGTTCTAGGTGTAGATAAGAACTTTGAACTTGCACTTCTAAAAGGTCTTGTTGCATCCGGTGTAAGATTACCATCATATGGAAGAGTTTTGATGACTATTTCTGATAGGTATAAAGAAGATGCTCTTGAGTTGGCAAAAGAACTCGATTCTCTAGGTTACAAAATTATAGCGACAAAAGGTACAAAGAGTTTTTTTGAAGCAAACTCAAATCTTAATGTTGATCTGGCACATAAAATAAATGAAGCAAATATCGGACTTGATACACTTATTAAAAGTAGAAAGGTAGATATGGTTGTGAATACGTTATCTCAAAATAAAAAATCAAACTCTGATGGATTTAAACTAAGGCGCCTCGCGTGTGAAAATAGCATTCCTTGTTTTACATCTTTGGATACTATGTCTTCTATAATAGGTGTCCTCAAATTTAGAGATCTTAGTGTTAAAGGACTTTAGTGAAAGATATTATTGTAGCTTTAGATTTTAATGACTTTTCAGCTTCTAAAAAAGTAATTGATAGCCTGAATAAAGACTGCGACTGGTTTAAAGTCGGCCTAGAAGCTTTTTATTCCCATGGAGACACTCTTTTAACTTACTTAGAAAGTAAAAATAAAAGTGTCTTCTTAGATCTTAAGCTTCACGACATACCAACTACAGTTGTGAAGTCCTTATCTTCTCTCTTAAAGAAATATCCTGTTTCAATGACTAATATACATGCTTTAGGTGGCATTAAAATGCTAGAGCAATCTGCTTCTATTGTTGAAAGTTTAGACTCAGATATAAAGTTATTAGGCGTCACTGTGCTTACGAGTCATTCACAATCTTCCTTTGCCTATGATTTAAAGAGTGATCATTCAATACAGAATATGGTGTTACACCTCAACTCTCTTTGTATAAAGTCTGGTCTTGATGGAGTTGTGTGTTCACCCTTGGAGGCATTGTCCATCCGTAATGCTTCTTCGTGTGATTATATTATTGTTACTCCAGGAGTAAGACTCAACTCTGGTACTCATGATCAAAGCCGTATTTTAACGCCGAGTGAAGCTTTTGATAATGGAGCTAGCCATATTGTTGTAGGCCGTGAAGTTACACTTTCTGATGATCCATATAAAAGTTTTTGTTTGATAAAGGAATCTATACATGAATGATATTTTAAGTTTTTTACTTGAAACTAAATCTTTAGAAATTAAGGAGAGTGGACCTTATTTCATTTGGAGTTCTGGTATCGAGTCTCCGATTTATTGCGATAATAGAAGACTTCTTTCTTATCCTAAGATAAGGACTCAAATTGTAGATAGTTTTGTTGCGAAGTTGAAAACTGCAGAAATAGATGGAGTTTGTGCTGTGGCCACGGCCGGTATCCCCTGGGCATCTCTCATTAGCGAAAAATTAAATTTACCACTAATCTATGTTCGTTCTCAAAATAAACAGCATGGGCAAAAAAATAAAATAGAAGGAGATACATCTAAAGTTCAAAATGTTGCTGTTATCGAGGATCTTATAAGTACAGGGCAAAGTTCTTTAAAGGTCGTAGATGCATTGTTAGACTGTAATATATCTGTTGAAGGAGTTTATTCAATCTTTGACTATAACCTTGATCAGGCAAAAAATCTTTTTTCTAATTCTAAAGTAAAAGTTACTTCATTAGGTTCTATCAATGAAATAATGAATTCCAACTTAATATCTCCCAAAATGAAATCTAATTTAGAGGAATTTTTATGCTAACAAAATCTCTTAATCATTTAAGTCAGATTATTGATCCTGAGAGTGTTCATAAAATGGCAATGCTTGCATTGAAGGCTTCTCACTTTTCTCAAAGTATTGACTCTAAGAGTGTTGAAGGCGTAAATATTAAATGGAAAAATCGTCTTGGTTTGGCAGCTGGCTTTGATAAAAACGGTGCGTATGCTAATGAACTTTCAAAGCTTGGTTTTGGCTCAATTGAGATTGGAACTGTTACTCCACTTGCACAGATCGGTAATGAAAGACCTAGAATTAAGAAAATTTCTAAAGATAAATCTATTTTAAATTGGATGGGATTTCCGAGTGATGGTGTAGATAAGGTTGAAAAAAATCTTCAAGGCTATAATGGGGATGCCGCTTTAGGTGTTAATATTGGTAAAAATAAAGATACCCCAACAAATAAGGCCATCTTTGACTATCTTGCAGTTGGAAGTAGGCTTAAAGAGTATGCTGATTACAATGTTATAAATGTTTCTTCACCTAATACACAAGGTCTTAGATCCTTAGAAAATGTAGGTTTTCTTAAAGAGTTAATCTCTGAATATAATAAGAGCCAGATTCAAAATGTATTTGTTAAAATCTCTCCTGAGATTAATAGAGATGAACTTCGAGGAATTGTAAAAATGGCACAGGATAAAATGATATCTGGTATTATAGGTACAAATACAACGGTTGATCATTCATATTTAAAAGGTGGTCTTTCCGGTGAGAGGTTAAAAGAGAAATCTTTTGAATTAATAGAGGAGATCTGTTCTTATGCTCCTAAAAGAGAGTTTGATCTTATTGCATGTGGTGGTATTTCTTCAATTGAAGATATACATAAATACCTTGAGTTGGATATTAACTTTTTTCAGATCTATTCCTCATTTGTTTATAAGGGACCAAGTGTAATAAAAGAACTTCTTTCTTAATTATACTTCCATTGAGTCTTGTTTAAATAATTTAGTATATATGTTATAAATAATCTTTAGACTTCATTGGAGAGAGATTATATGGTTAAAACAACAGCACCTTCGACTTACCGAAATAGAGAGTTTATTTTATCAGCTTTAAGTGAGTATGATATAGCAAAAGGAAGACTACTAGAGATTGGAAGTCTTACTGGTGAACATGGTATTTTTTTTACTCAAAAGTTTCCACAGTTACAGTGGGTAACTTCTGATGTTAAGACCAATCATCAAGCTTTAAAAGAGAATTTAAAAGAAGCAAAAATTCAAAACCTTCATGGGCCTGAAGTTTTAAAGATTGGAAGTGATGATTTTCCAAGAGGAAAGTTTGATTATGTTTTTACTTCAAATACACTTCATATAATGAGCTGGAAAGAGTGTAAAAGCTTATTTAAATTATTAGGAAAACGACTTCGAGAAGGTTCTCTTGTTTTTATATATGGTCCTTTTAACTACGACGGTGAATATACCTCGGATTCAAATAGAGCTTTTGATGATTCCCTAAAACAAAGAGACTTTAAATCTGGTATTAGAAATTTTGAAGATGTTGAGAGTAATTTGATAAAAGCTGGCTTCAAATTGTTAAAAGATCATGAAATGCCAGCTAATAATAGGCTTTTGGCTTTTGAACGTCTTCCTTTTAAAAAATCTTAAGTGATTCAAGTTGAACTGTTACAATACTTAGAATTATAGATATACTTACAAGTTTTGGTGAGCTTATTTTAGGTAACTTCCATATAATTAGTAATAGGGTAATAAATATTACTATTCCAGTAGGCTTTGTTAAGCCCACTTTTCCAAGTGGAATTATTGCATATGCCATAAGACCAATAGCCCCTGCATTTATCGAATTTAATAGCGTTGAGAATACTTTAGACTTTCTCATCTTAGGAATCAGTGGGTTTAATACCCATACAAATAAAAATGAAGGCAAGAAAATAGCTATTGATGCTAGAATTGCACCAGCAGATCCATTAAGTAGATAACCAATGAATGTTGAAGTTGATAGTACGGGTCCCGGTGTAAATTGACCTATTGCCACAGCATCTGCTATCTGAGCACTTGTAAGCCAAGCTTTATTTTGAACTAGCTCATCTTGAAGATAAGCAATAAGTACGTACCCACTACCAAATAAAACACTTCCGATCTTAAGAAATATAAAGAAAATTGAATCTAAGGGGATAGTTTTTTTCGAGTATGTTTCTTTCATTTTTAGTAGTAGATAGCCTAACAAAGACCCCAAAAAGAGTGATGTGATCTCACTCATTCCAATTAATCCAAAAATTAGTACTACAAGAGCGATAAGTGCTAACTCTAAATTAGATATTGCTTTTTTCCATAACTTCTTTAATGCTTGAGCTATTAAAATTATAACAGCAGCTTTAATTCCTACGGTATATGCTTCAAAATTTGGAATGGTGTAAGCTGCTTTATATAGATAAGCAAGTAACCCTGTCAGTAAACATGCCGGAAGGATAAAGGATATTCCTGCAATAAAGAGTCCAAAGACTCCTCCTCTTTGGTACCCACAGTGAATGATCATTTCAGTCGAATTTGGCCCTGGAATCAAAGAAGTCGCTCCAATTAAGTCAATAAAGTGCTCGTCACTCATCCATTTTCTTTTTTCAACAACCTCTTTGTGAACCATTGCTATATGTGCTGCAGGTCCACCAAATGCAGTTAGACCTAATTTAAAAAATAGTTTAAAGATTTCCAAGAGATAAGTTTTCATACTTTTATCCATTTAAATTTTTTGAAGTTTAACTATAGTTATTTCGAAAAGACTTGGCTATTTCTACTTCGTAAGAATTGGCTAAGTCTTTAAAAAGTGTCAAAATATGGAAAAAACAAAAGGAGCTATGTGGCTATTAAACTTCAACATTTTTATGACCCTGAAACCTATACACTGTCATACATTGTTTATGATGAATACAGTTTAGATGCAATTATAATTGATCCTGTGTTGGACTATAATCTTGCCTCATCATCTACAAGTACAAAGTCTGTTGAGATACTTTGTTCATTTATTAAGTCAAATCATTTGACTCCATTATATATAATTGAGACACATGCCCACGCTGACCATTTGACAGGAGCTTGCGAGCTAAGAAAACGCTTTCCAAAATCCAAGATTGCTGTTGGAAAAAATATAACCAAAGTCCAAAAGTCTTTTAAATATATTTATAATTTTAAAGACTTTAATGAAAATGGTATACAGTTTGATGTTTTACTAGAAGACCGTTCTATATTAACTGCTGGTACACTTAAAATTAAAACTCTTTTTACTCCAGGTCATACACCTGCTTGTTGCTCTTTTCTCATTGAGGATTTTCTCTTCACTGGGGATGCTTTATTCATGCCAGACTATGGTACTGGTCGTTGTGACTTTCCTTTGGGAAGCGCAAAAGATCTATATCACTCAGTTCATGAAGTTATATATAAATTGCCAGAAAATACGAGATATTTCACTGGGCATGACTATCAACCTAATGGCAGAGAATTAAGGTTTGAAGCGACTATTAAAGAGAGTAAAGATAAAAACACTCAGCTTAAAGAAGCCACAACTGAATCAGATTTTATAAAATTTAGAGAAGAAAGAGATACAAAGCTTTCACCTCCAAAGCTTTTATATCCAAGTTTACAGATAAATATTAACGCTGGTGAATTCCCTGCTCCTGAAGATAATGGGCAGAGATACCTTAAAATACCTTTATTATTAGGAGAGTAAATGGAATCAATGATTTATCCTACTTTAGGGGGAATTTTAATTGGCCTCTCAAGTAGTCTATTACTTTATACATTTGGAAGAATTGCTGGAATTAGTGGTATTTTATCTAGCTTAATATCTTTTAGAATGAGTGATAATTCTAGTTGGAAGTATTTTTTTATAATTGGGTTAATTGGAGGTGGCTTTATAATGAAGTTTTTTAAACCTTCTCTATTTAATTACTCTGTAACGGAAAATGTTCCCTTAGTAATAACTGCTGGGCTAATTGTAGGTTTTGGAACTAGGTTAGGAAGTGGATGTACATCTGGACATGGTGTGTGCGGTCTACCTCGTAAATCACTACGTTCTATAGTTGCAACTCTTACTTTTATGGCCTTTGGAATTTTAACGGTTTTAATTAAAGGGGTATTTTAATGAAAAATATCTTTATTCTTTTAAGTGGGACTATATTCTCTTTTGGCCTTGTTATTTCAGGCATGACTAATCCAGATAAAGTTATAGGGTTCTTGGATATATTTGGAGATTGGGATTACTCTCTCGCATTTGTTATGGGAGGTGCCGTTTGCTTTAACTTATTAAGCTTTTGGCCTATCCTTAAAGAAAAGCCATTATTCTCTGAGGAGTTTCATTTACCTCTTAAGAAAGCTATTGATAAAAAATTAGTTGCTGGTTCTGCTTTATTTGGTATTGGTTGGGGGCTTGTTGGTATCTGTCCTGGACCTGCTATTGTGAATCTTGTAATGTTTAGTGGTAGTTCAGTTTTATTCGTTATTTCCATGTTAGTTGGTATGTTTCTTTTTAAGAAGTTTTTAGAATAATCTTTTTATTCATTTTGTTTTAAATTAATATTATAGAAACATTATAGGTAATATCTGGTATTATATTTTATGAATTTGATTAATACGTTACTAATTTTGTTTAGTTTTTCTCTAAGCGCTCAAGTTTCTAGAAATTTTAAAAACTCTTTAAGGCCTAAGTACGAAATAGGTTTTGGTGCAATTCGTTTAGATGTTCCAAACTATCCAGGAGCTGCAAATAATACTCCTCGATTTATCCCTTTTCCTTGGTTAATTTATCGTAGCGATAACTTTCAAATGGATGAAGAAGGAACAAGGGCAAAGCTAATAAATAAAGAGAAATTTGAGTTTGGATTTAGTGGTGGTCTTAACTTTTCAATTAAATCTGAGGACAATGCAGCTCGAGTCGGTATGCCTGACACTGATACTTTGTTTGGAATGGGACCTGGAATAATTTACAGATTTTTAAATAATGATCCTCTTCAGCGTTTGAATTTTGGCTTAGGTGTTAGAGTTAATATTTCAACAGATTTTTTTGATAATACCAGTTATGAAGGTCTTTTGATTGAGCCTTATTTAAGGTATTGGAGAAAATATTCTGCAGCGAGTAGTCTGACTTTTTTTTCTGGTATAAGTGCTTCATTTTCCGATCAGGATTATGCTGACTTCTTTTATAGTATCGATAAGCAATTTGAAACAGCAAGTCGTAAATCTTACAATGCAAAGCCTGGGCTTGTAGAGCTATCAGCTTCCTTTGGTTTTACTAGCTCACTGTCTGAAAAGTTGAGTGTTTTTGTGGCGGCATCCTATAGTGATCTATCTTTGGCCGCTAACAGAGATAGTTTTTTGGTTGAAAAGGTAACTAATTTCTCAGCTATCATGGGGTTTTCATGGTTGTTTTTTGAGTCGTCTGAAATGGTACGATAGAGGAATAGATATATAAAATAAATTAGGTTATATTATATAGAAAAGAAATAAGGTGATATATGAGTTTTAACTTACTTACTCTGTTGGATGATATTGCAGCTACACTTGATGATGTTAGTGTTATGACTAAAATGGCCATAAAAAAAACTAGTGGAATCATTACAGATGATTTAGCACTAAATGTTGGTCAAGTTGATGGCGTTTCCGCTAAAGAGGAACTCCCAACGGTGTTTAAAATCTTCTTGGGCTCTTTAGTTAATAAAGCAATTATAATTCCTTTTGTATTGGCCTTAACATATTACGCTCCAATCATTTTAGGCTATATTCTTTTACTTGGAGGTTTATATCTTTCTTATGAAGGAGCGCATAAAGTCGCAGATAAATTATTTCAGAGTAAAGAAAAACATAACAAAAAAATAGAAGATATTCCTGTAAAAGACAAGGTGTGGGGAGCTATCAAAACTGACTTTGTACTTTCTATAGAGATTCTAGTTATTGCTCAAAGTTCTATCTCTGGCCCTATATTTAATCAATCATTAGTTCTTGCAACTATTGGTTTATCAGTCTCTATTTTAATTTACGGGATTGTGGCTCTTCTTGTTAAAATTGATGACTTTGGTTTATATTTAGTAAAAAAGAAATTTCAAAAAATTGGTCTCTTTTTAATACGATTGATGCCTAAGATTATGAAAGGCTTAGGACTTGTTGGAACTACAGCGATGTTTATTGTGGGGGGAGGGATTTTTTCACACCACTTTAATTTACATTTTTTAGAGATTGAAATTATCCAAAATATCATTGTTGGTCTTATTGTAGGCTTTTTGGCCGTTATTACAGTCTCTGTGATTTCTAAACTCAGATCAATAAAAACTAAGGGTCTATGCTAGAAGTAAAATCGAATATTGTCATTATCGGAGCTGGTGCATCTGGTATGATGGCCGCTCATTTTGCCTCTCTTGAAGGTAAAACTGTTTATCTTTTAGATCATAATAAGCAAGTTGGTCGAAAGATAATTATCTCTGGTGGAGGAAAATGTAATTTTACCAATCTATATGGGTGTGACTCTAAAGATTACTCTTGTGAGAATAAACACTTTGTTAAGTCTGCTCTATCAAGATATACCCAGTGGGACTTTATTAACCTAATTGAAGAGAATAAGATTCCTTATGAAGAAAGACTTCATGGACAGCTTTTTTGTAAGCGCTCAGCAAAAGATATAAATACAGTACTTATGTCAAAGCTGGAGAAACCAAATATCAAAATCATGTTGAATCAAAAAAATTTAAACGTCGATACTCTTAAAGATGGTTTTAAAGTATTTAATGATAGTATCTCAATAACAACTGATAAACTAATCATCGCAACAGGTGGTCTTGTTCTACCACAAATAGGAGCTTCTGATTTTGGTCATAGGCTTGCTAAGAGATTTGGACACAAAATCATTCCAACAGTACCTGCTTTAGTTCCTTTTAAAATTGGTGGGTTTTCTGAGCTTTCAGGTAATGCTTTCATTGCAGGTATCACTTGTAACGGGCATTATGTTGCTGAGAATGTTCTTTTTACACACAAAGGTCTAAGTGGACCAGGTATATTAAAAACATCTTTATTTTGGAATGTTGGAGACAGTATAGAAGTTAATTGGCTTATTGATGTATCATTACTTGATCTCGTCGTTAAATCTAGTGGTAATACTCAAGTTAAAACTCTTTTAAAGAAATACCTACCAAGTAAGTTTATTGAGTTCTTCTTTAGAAGAATTGGAATAGATAGCTCGATTCATATTGGTAAACTATCTCAAGATCGAATTCATTATATGGACAAAGAACTTCATTCGATGATCATCACTCCTGAAGGCTCTGAAGGTTTTAGAAAGGCTGAAACAACAAGAGGTGGTATTTGCACAAGTAAGATTTCATCAAAAACTATGGAGAGTCAATTGAAACCAAACTTATACTTTATTGGTGAAGTATTAGATGTTGCGGGGCAACTTGGCGGTCATAATTTCCAGTGGTGTTGGTCAAGTGCTTTTGCAGTGGGAGAGGCTGTTAAGTAATTATACTTTAAAGAGGTATCGGTATTCTTGTTTGATCAATGATACTATTTATTTCTCTCATCTTCTCTATTAACTCTTTTTTTAATTGTAAACGTTCTTCATTCCTTGTTTCTAAAGATAGTTTTGAAATCGCTAAAGGAGAAATTCTTCTAGAGAATCTAGGTACGCCATCGAATAAAAAATTCTCTTCAACATATAAATCTGATTCTTTCAATATTGAATCCATCAAAGCATAAATGATTTGTGACTTTGTTGGTTTAGAAACAATTAAAGTCACTTCTTTACTCTCAAGCCATCTAAAGAAATTAATATCTTTATTTCTCTCTTTGGAATGGCCAAATTTTATATCTATTAAATATATATTTTTATGTTTTGTAAGACCTAACACATTAATTTCTTGCTTGTTGAATTTAAGGTTTTTTACCCATGATTTTAAGCTGTTCTCAGATAGTAACTCAGATGAGCATAAAAGATTATCGAACTCTCTAACAATTAGGGGGAAATCTTGGTGATTATTTAACGGAGTTGTTTTGATATCGTTTGCTGTATAACAAAATAATTCTCGAATTTCATGCTCTAGTGCTTTTTTTATTGCTAATAAAGCTGTTTGCAAAATCTCAGATGTGGGTAAATTCTTTTCTACTCGCCATTTTCTACCATATACTTTTTTGATTTCTTTCTCTTTACTTGTAGATTTCTTTTTAGGGTAATTCTCGTGTCCAATTATCTCTATTTGTAAGCATATACAATCATTATCCATGTATATATAAGGGTTAAATTTATCAGAGAATGAAACTCTTTTAAACAGTTTCCTAACAGATTCAACTGTGTGTGAAAACAATAAAAAATGTTGCGGAATACACTTCTTGCCACTATCAAGAGTTACAATCGGAGAACCACTTATCGGTACTTCTTCTTTATACATATATAGACAATAATCTAGTTAATCTTATTAATATAGATTGTATAGGATTTGTTGTGCTTTTGTATAGGTGCTATTATGTCTTAAGATAGTTCACTTCAAAGTTAACTTAATAAGAATTTTAAATCTTCTGGGCTCAATTGTTTAAGTAGGCTCTCATCAGTTGTTAAAATACTACTTGAAACTTTTCTTTTTGAATCCTGAAGAGTTAGTATCTTTTCTTCTATGCTATCTTGAGTAATTAATCTATAGGCGAATACTTTTTTCTTTTGACCAATTCTATGAATTCTATCGATTGCCTGAGCTTCTGCGGCTGGATTCCACCATGGATCAACAATAAAGCAATATGATGCTTCTGTTAGATTTAGGCCAACTCCACCAGCTTTTAAAGAGATTAAGAATATAGGTTTTTTTGGGTCTTCTTTAAAAGTTTTGATTACTTTATCTCTTTTGATCGTTTGGCCATCTAGGTAACTTGTATGAATATCTTCTTTATTGAGTTCCTCTTGAATGAGTTTAAGAAAACTAGTGAATTGTGAAAAAATTATGATTTTTTCATTCATTTCAATAAGTGGAGTAATTGTTTTTATTAAAACTTTCAATTTTGATGATTGTAATGAAGTATATTTTTTATCTATAAGGCCTGGATGACAAGATATTTGCCTCATTCTTAGTAGTGCTTCTAAAATATGAATTTTAGATTTTTTTATCTCATTTGTTTTAAATTTTTTTGAAAGACTTTGTTGATAAAACTTCTTCATTTCATCGTAGATTCTTTTTTGTTCTGGTTCAAAGTCACAGTAAAGAACAGTCTCAACCTTACCTGGTAAGTCTTTTAAAACTTCATCTTTTGTTCTTCGTAATATAAAAGGCATCAATCCAGTGAGAATTGCTTTTAAAGACTGATCATTAGATTTTACCTTACCGTTTGCATAGGACTTCGGTAGAAGAGACGGTATCAAGAACCTGAAAATAGAAAATAATTCTTTTATACTATTTTCAATTGGTGTTCCGGTTAACGCAAGTTTATATTCCGAATTAATCAAATATGCAGCTTTTGTAACTAAGGTTGTTGAATTTTTTATGCTCTGTGCTTCGTCTAAAACAGCATACCCAAACTTAAAATCTTTAAGTGCTTTTATATCTTTTCTCATTATTGAATAGGTCATTATAATGAGATCGTATTGATTGAAACTATTAATTAATCGTTCTCTTTTTGTACCTTCATAGATTAACACTTTAAGACTTGGGGTAAAACTATTTACCTCATTTTTCCAGTTATGTACTAATGATTTTGGAACAACAATGAGATGTTGTTTGATTGATGTACTGTTCTTGGCATATTTTATTCTTTGAATATGAGCAAGAACTTGAATTGTTTTACCAAGACCCATGTCATCAGCAAGACATCCACCGAGTCTAAAATCATGCAGGAAATTTAGCCAATCTAGTCCACTTCTTTGATAGTCTCGCAAAGACCCCTTAAATCTTTTAGATACTTTAACATTCTTAATCTTCTTAAAATCTCTAAGCTCTTGTAAGGCTTGTTTGTATTCGTTGTCAGTTTCAACTTCTACGTCTTCTAGTAAGAAATCTAATATCATGCTCTGTGATCTATTAAATTTATATCTATTTTCTTCTTTAATGGAGAGTTCGCTTATTTTTGTTACTTTTTTTATCCATTCCTTTGGACTTACTCCTAAGGTTCCATCTTTAAGAATTATAAAATTACTGTCGAGAGATTTAGTTTTTATAATTTCTGGAATTGAAATAGCCTCTTCATTTTCAAATCGAACTGTGCCTTTTATCTCAAACCAATCGTTTTCACTTTTTATAGATACTGATGGGGTAGAGTGATGTTTTACTTTATATCCTTGGATTCTCACTTCAATTTTATGTTTACTTGTGAATGAGATAAATGAGTTTAAATCGCTCAAATTTACATCAAATGTAAAAAAATCTTTATGAACTAAATTTTCTACAAATTCAGATTTATAAATTATATCTATTATGCTTTTTTCAAATTTCTTTTCTTTAACAAAAAACAAGTCATTTAAAGATGATTCAGTCTTAATGTGTTCATCGCTTAAAGGAATGTGCAATTCACCTTCATATAAAAAGTTTAAATTACAGTTGATTATGCTTGGGTCTTGGGCATTTATTGAGATTTCTAATTTGGGAATACCCTGTATTAACTTCTTTTCAATATCAAAACTTGAATCTAGAAGTGTTTGTTCTAGACCAATTGTACCTTTAATTAAGTTTTTAAGCTCTTCAGTCTTATTGAGAGGTACTCTTATATTTCCATATCCAACTAAGTACTCACAATGTGTTCGAAGTTTTCCTAGTTTTGTTGGGTAGAGTGATCCAAGGTGTACTATATGAGATAGATCTGTTGTTAGTATTGCTTTTTCTGCTTCAACCTGATTATACCCAATTTGAAAAAAACCGCCAAGCACCCATGATTCATCTTCTTTTTGTATACTTGCTTGAAAAGTAGCAGTTATTTCTTCTTGAAGATGAAGAGGCGATATGTCTTCTCCTGTTATTATATCAGTTGTTTTTAAGAATAACTTAGATGATTTTGATAATTCTTTTAGTGTTAGCCTGGCCAGTTTTGAAGGAATTTTTGCTTCTTGTGCATATTTTGAGTAATCAAAATTTAAATGTCCTTTTAGAAGGTCTAGATATTTATTCTCCCTGCTATATTTAGATAAAGAGATATTTTGATAGTTAAAACTCTTCTTTTTAATTTTTCCATGTTTGTGGTTTCTAAGTAAGTTTGATTCATGAAAGCTAATGTTTACATACTGATAATTTGAGTACATCTGTATTCCTGTGTATGGTTCAAGTTCGTACCATATCGTAGGTCCTAGAAGGTCATGCCTAGTACTTTCTTCTTTTGCATCTTCAATATATCTTTGTAGAGTTTGTATATCCTTTTTCCAGTCATCCTCTTGAGCATGATTTATTAGTTGGTTTTTTATATTTTCTTGGTACTGTTCAGTACTGTAGTGAGAGCTCTCTTCAAAATGTGTTGAAAGATATATCTCTTCATTAAATGATTTGGACTCAGTAAACTCTTCAATCGGGTCTGTGTGATCTTCAACTCTTCTTATTGCAGCCCAGATATGTGGACATGGCTCCATATGATCTTTATAATACGAGCAAGTACAGCTTGAAATTAGTTCTAAGTCACCAACAGGATTTTCGTTCCATTCTAATGAAACTTTATGGCCACTTACTTTTAAAAGTATTGAAGCCTCATTAAGTCTAAGTGGCGTTACATCATCATTTTGAAAAAGCCTTTCACCTTTTACTTTTGAGTTGTATTCTCCAGTCCATTCTAAATTTTTGGTTATCGATTTCATCAAATGCCGTGTGTTAATATTAATGATTTTTACCATAACTTCTTCAAAACGTCCTGATGTTTAGTTATAGATATTGAATGATTGTGGGCCCTAATGTAAAAGATCGTTATGAAAAAACTTAAGAGGTATCCTTACATTGTAAATGACAAGCTGCAAGCTTGGGATGCTTCTGATGAATTAGTTATATCTCACTTTGATGATATTGATCCAATAGGTCAAAAAGTACTTGTAATTAATGATAGTTTTGGTGCAATATCCTCCTCTCTTATAGATAAAGGCTTTGATATATCAATTTATACTGACTCTTATATCAGTTATAAGGCAACTCTGATTAATACAAAAAATAGGGGCGATATCTCTTATGACCTTGATTCTATTGAGGGAAGTTTTGATTATATAGTTATTAAACTCCCGAAAAATCTATCTTTTTTTGAAGATATATTATGTAAAATCACTTTCCTGATGCATAGGAACTCAAAAGTCGTGTACTCTTCAATGCTCAAACACTTATCTAAAGGTGTTTTTCCATTGATTCAAAAGTATATTGGCGACACATCGACAAGTTTAGCGAAAAAAAAGGCACGACTCATTCATTCTAACTTTGAAATGATGGAAACTCCCTCTAAGTTTCCTTTTTCATCTTTGATTGATGGCTTTTCTAAAGACTTTACTTACCACTCAAATCTCTTTAGTCGAGGGAAGCTAGACATTGGTACACGATTTTTCTTAGATTTTATTCCAAATAAAAATTACCAAAATATATTAGACTTGGGCTGTGCAAATGGAATTATTGGAATTAAAGCGAAACAGTTAAATCCAAATGCTAATATTTTCTTTTCAGATGAGTCTTTTATGGCTATAAAAAGCTCTAGGGTCAATTTTGAAAAACATATTGGTACTGATGCTAACTTTGAGTGGACCAATTGCTATGAAGTGAATAGTGACGTTAAGTTTGATTTAATCTTATGTAACCCTCCTTTTCATCAAAATAATACTGTTGGAGACTTCATTGCCTTACAGATGTTTAAGGATGCAAAAAGGGTTCTTAAAAAAGGGGGAGAACTTGTTGTTATTGGTAACTCACACCTTGCATATCCTTCAAAGCTTAAAAGAATATTTGGTAACAATAGTCTTTTGGCCAAGAATAAGAAATTTATTATTTCCTGTTCAACGAAATAAAAAGACTATTTCTTTAATTTTTTCTGCTCTTTTAACTTTTTTCTCATTTCTTTGTCTCTTAATCTTTTTACTTCTTTCGCTTTTTGATAAAAAGGATTATCTGCCATGGATACTTTCTTTTTAGTTTTTGAACTTTCTTTGATTTTTCTTCTAAGTTCCTTATCTCTTAACCTTTTTTCTTCTTTAGCAAGTTGATAGTATTCATTCTCAGTTATTGATACTTTCTTAGGTTTTGGTGCAGACTCTTTAATTTTAGCTCTCATTTCTTTTTGATGTTCTCTATTGAGTTCTTTTGCTTTTTCGTAATAGGGATCAACTTTCTTTGGCTTTGATTTTTTTACTGTTTTTTTTCTTTCTCTTTTTGATTCTATTAAATCAATTAAATCTTTTATAGCTATTAAAGGCATTTGCGTGAGAGGGACTTTAATTTCTAGTGTTTCTTTTATAAATTTACTCAAATAATAAACAAACATCTGTTCTTTATCTATTTGATGCATTTCTAGAAAAGTATCTTCTCCAATAAGATGCAAAGCATTGGACCCAGTAGTATGATTTTCATTTGTAAGAGGGATACAAAAGTAGTCGGAGGGCTTTATACCAGTGCCTCCGTTTGTTCCCAGCCTAATATGGTGCGCACACTCTGCCTTTACATTTGATACAATACAGTTTTGTGTTCTTAGCCAACTTAGGTATTGATCGTTTCTGTGGGCAGTATGTTGGGATAGGTTCATTTATGTATTTTATTATTCAAATTCAAAAATGAAAAGGTATGATTTAGACATTGTATGTGCATGATGTTACTTATTCATTAGGGGAATATATATTGAAATCTTTTTACTCTTTAAACTTTAATCAACTTACTTCAATTCTATGCGACAACGATTTAAACGTATCAGCATCATCAATACTTTTTAATCATTACTATAAGAAAAAGATGAAGACTTTTGACTTTGAAGATGTTTCAAAAAGAACAAAGCAATTTCTTATAGATAATTATGAGTTTTCAATGTCTCATATTTCTAAAGTTAGCCAAGCCTCTGATAAGACAGTAAAATTTTTAATTGAGCTTAGGGATGGAAGCACTGTCGAAACAGTTTTAATACCTTTTCATGGTAAGTATTCAATTTGTGTTTCATCGCAAGTTGGTTGTGCTATGAAATGTTCTTTTTGTTACACTGGAACTCAAGGGCTTAAACGAAATCTTAATACAAATGAAATCATTGAGCAGTTTTTATTGGCATGGAACTGGTTAGTTGAGAATAGAGGCTCATCAGAACTTATCCAGAACATTGTTTTTATGGGACAAGGTGAACCACTACATAATTTTGATGCTGTAAGAAATGCATGTGATATTTTTTTATCACAGTATGGTTTTTCAATTGGAGCTCAAAAAATCACTATCTCGACCTCTGGTTTTCTACCTGGCCTAAAGAGATGGGCTAAAGAAATCCCTGGTGTAAATCTCGCCTTATCTTTACATTCCCCTTT
This sequence comes from uncultured Bacteriovoracaceae bacterium, assembly GCA_937923325.1. The sequence continues at coordinate 27,190 of CAKZUQ010000008.1, read as the reverse complement.
TAGTGATAAAAGGAATGAATTGATTCCAATTAATAGAAAGTACCCCTTAGAAGAAGTTCTTAATGAAATTGACTCAATTCCTTTGAGTAAAAAACAATTTATTACTTATGAATATCTATTAATTGATAGTTTTAATGACTCTGAAAAAGATGCACATGAAACTGGTCGTCTGCTTGTAGGTAAAGAAGCATACATTAACTTGATTCCTTTTAATCCATTTCCTGGTAGTGAGTATAACCGACCTAGCATTGATTCTGTGTTAAAGTTTAAAGCGGTTCTAGATACTTATAATATTCCAACTCTTGTAAGAACTACTAAGGGTGATGATGTTTTGGCCGCATGTGGTCAATTAAACTCTAGAGATTAGGGTTATTTTCCCTCGGACCACGTTTATTTATAATTAAACCATTAAGAAATTTTCTTAAAACTTGGTCTCCTGCAGGCATATAGTTTGGATGGTCTTCTTTTCTAAAAATTGCAGATAGCTCCGATTTAGACATCTCAAAGTCTACGAGAGAGAGAATTTCAATTATTTCAAAATCTTTAAGTGAAAGAGCTATTCTAATTTTTTTCAAAATATCATTATTTGTCATTATTTTTCCTTTTTGTATCTATCTAACAAAAGTTACGATTTGTCCAAGATAGGGTTCTTCAAGAGTGTCTTGTTCTTGAAACCTAGATACTGTTAATGAAAAACCATTTTTTATCATTTCTTTTTTAAAGTTCGAAAGATTTCCTCTACCTGGATCAACAATTAGAACTTCACACTTATTTTTAGAGTTTTTATTAATAAAGTCTGCTAAAAGTTGACAGTGATCTCTTTGATAAAGAAGATCACTTCCAATAATGAGGTCAAATCTTCCAATCGGCTCTGTATTATTTTTCCAGTCACATGTATGAAAAGGTATCCTTTTGTCTTGGTTGAGGTCGGAGTTTATATTTAGAAAACTGTTGGATAGGGGATGGCTGTCGGATGCTGTGATATTTGCCATTCTTTGATTTAGTATTAGACTGGGCAGTCCAATACCACATCCAACTTCTAGTATAGAAAGCCCTTCTATTTTTTTATTAAACATTATTCTCGCTAAAACTTCTCCTGATGGCCATAGAACTCCAAAAAGTGACCATGTTCCTTCATGAATACCGAGGTTTTTAGCTATATCATTAGAGTCTTCAAATTCTTGTGAATTTCTTAAAGTTCTAAGATGAATGTCACTGTTATCGAATTCATACGTATTGTATTTAAACCTTAGAGATGTCATTTTAACCTGCTTTATGTAGTAAAAAAAAAGCCTGTGAAATTCACAGGCCATCTCTTTGTTTTAACTTAAAAAATATTTTTTAATTAAGATTCGATATTTGCACCAACAACTGCAGCCATTTGCATCATGTTAATAGTTTCACCTTCTTTCATAGAAGTTAAGTCTGTTAACTTTCCTGATTTTGAAGTTGATTTCGTGTTCTTAAAAATTGGTAATAAAGTTGAATCAGCAACAATAAATTTACCAGCATTTTCAGGTTTACCATTTTCAGTTTTAGTTTGAAGTTGGTTAGACTTAATGTATTCCCAAAGTTTCTTCGTGATTTCTGTTCTTGGTAATTCTTTTTCACCTAACATATTTGCTAAGTCAGCTTTTAATTTTACTGGTTTCTTTAAACCTTTTGGTGCTTCTGCCATTTTTCAATCCTTTGTTATTTTTTGTTTTCATTACACTTGTAATTCTTTTACTAATAGATTTTTACATGAAAATCTCGATAGAAACAGATATTATTACGGTATTCCTTAGAAATAGGCTAACTTATTGATTTTTCATAGCCTGGTTTTGAAATTCTATACTTTTTAAACTATTTTCTTAATGTTAATCTTAATTTTTAAGGAAGAATTATGAAATACATTAAATATTTTTACTTGTTTATGGCCTTATTAGTGCTGATAATAATTATTCAAAATCTTGAACCTAGTGGGCTTAATATCTTATTTTGGAAACTAGAGATGCCTAAAGGTATTCTTTGGGGATTACTTTTTGGTCTTGGAGCTTTACTGTCAGAATTAAGAAATTTTTTCATTATAAAAAATGAAAAATCAAAAAACATAAATCAAGAACTCTAAGGGTATATTTATGGATATTGGAATTGTTGGTTGTGGTAAGATGATTAGTGCTGTTTGTGAAGCTATTAATGATCATTCGGATAGTTTAAATTTTAAGACCTATAGTAAAACATTTAATAGTGCTAAGGAGCTTGCTTCTAAACTAGATGGTCAAGCATGTGAGCAGCTAAATGAGCTAGATAATGTAGACTATTTATTTTTAGGTTGTAAGCCTCAACAGTTTCTTGAAGTTTCAAATGCTATTAAGAAACAATTAAACTTAAATAATACCGTTATTGTTTCAATTTTAGCAGGAACTTCTACTGAGTCCATTTCAAAGGAACTCCAGTCACAAAAAGTTATCAGGCTTATGCCTAGTATGCCTATTAAAGAAAGTATGGGAATTAGTTTATTCTACTTTTCAAGTGCCTTTAATCAGGAGCAAAAATCTGAATTTATTTCCTTGTTTAAAAATTGTTCGAGCAATTTCATGTTAGAGACGCAAAAGCAGTTTGATCAAATAACAACTATATCCTCTTCGGGAGCAGCTTACGTTTACTTTTTTACATCCATTTTTGCAGATAAATTGAAAGATTTTGGATTATCTGAACTTGATGCAAAAAATATGGCCATACAGTTATTTCTTGGTTCATCTAAATTAATGTCTGTTAGTTCTGATAGCCTTCAGTCAATGATTGATTCTGTTACATCTAAGAAAGGGGTCACAATTGAAGCGATTGATACTTTTAAAAGTTTAAATCTAGAGGATTTAGTAAATTCTGGAATTGATAATGCTTATAAACGATCTAGACAGCTTAGTGAGATGATTTAAGGATAAGGCCTTAGTTGTATTTAAGGCCTTAGCAATATTTTTACTTATTGAAGTGTGACTTAACAACCTTTACTACATGCTCAAGCTCTTCTTTTGTAATGTAAGCAAAGCAAGGAAGGTTTAATACAGCTTTAGATATATAATCTGCATTACCATTATCTATTTTACCTGCAAGGTATTTGTTGGCACCTTCTTGCAAGCTCATAGCTCCAGGATAGATAGTTCCAAAACCGATATTATTCTTCTTTAAAGTTTCAATTAAATCTGCTCTTAATGATGGCTCGATCATAGCAACTGCACAGTAACCATTTTCATCAACATTACTAGCTGAAGTCACAACTTTTAATGGTAAGTCTTTTAAGTTTTCTGCATAAAATTTAACGGCTTCTCTTCTGCTATTGAGCCTTGCATCAATATGTTTTAATGAGTGATTTAAGAATAATGACTCGTAAGATCCTATTCTAGAGTTCCATCCAACTAGTCCATGAGTGTAATGAGTTGTTCTTCCGTGATTTGCTAAGACTCTTGTTGTTTTTGCAAGCTCTTCATCATTTGTGAATACGGCACCAGCATCTCCTGATGCACCTAATACTTTTGCTGGATAAAAACTTGTCGTAGAGATAAGAGCTGAACCTAAGATTGATTTTCCATCAACTTTTGTACCAAAGCACTGAGCTCCATCTTCAATTAATAATACATTATTTTCTTTAGCGTATTCTCTTATGGCCATCGTATCTGGTGATGCCCAACCGTATAAGTGAACCATAACTGCAGCTCGTGGGCTGTATGTTTCAACTGCTTTTTTAAAAGTTTCTAGGTCCCAGTGACAAGTTTCCTTGTTTACATCTACAGTTATTGGACTTGCTCCAACATTAACTACTGCTTCAAAAGTGGCCCAAAAAGTCATATCTGGTAAAAGTACTTTGTCGTCCTTATCAACACCTACAGCTCTTAAAGCTAGTTGGATAGCATCAGTTCCATTGGCACAACCAATCACATATTTTGCACCTGTTTTAGTTGCAAGTGTTTCTTCTAATTCTGCAACTCTAGGTCCACCAACAAACTGTGTATTCTTTACTAAAGTTGTTACGTCAGAAAGAAAATTTTCTTCAAACCCGTTCTCAAATCTATTTAATGTTATAAATGGTACTTTCTCTATAGACATATTTACCTCTATTTCTTGTATTGTTAAAATTAATGCAAAAATTATATCAGTATTATGTCCTTAAACAACTAGTAATGTTGATTATAATTGTTGATGTTGTGGTGCGGTTATGTGCCGCAGAATGTTCTTTGGACAATTTCATGTTCTTGAGGTGTCTTTTCTAATTCTTGATTATTTACATAAGGGTTGTTTATTGATTTTAGCATAAACTTAAAATGACTAAAGTCATCCAAATAAGCTAGCTTTATAGCTTTTTCCACTTGGTGGTTTCTTGGAATAAAACAAGGATTTGATTTTTTCATAAGTTCAAAATCTGGAGACTCTGATATCCAATCATTGTAGAACTCATAACTTTCTAATTTTTTATGATCGTAGGTCAGATTCTTAAATATTACTGTAAAGTCTTCTTGCTTTACTTCCATTTCATTTAAGAGTCTATTTATAAGATTCAGATCACTCTGGTCCTTAAGACCTAGTTTTTTATTCATCTCAACTATGTGAGCTTGATTATAAATACTTTCTATATTTGATAATTCACTTTTTAAGATTCCAATTGCTTTGTCTTCACTTTCATCAATTAGTGGAATAAGTGCACTTGCAAATCTGTATATATTCCAAATACCAATATTTAACTGATTATTATAAGCATATCTTTTATTTCTATCGATCGAGCTAAATACTTTGTCGTGCGAGTATGTATCCATGAAGGCACAAGGCCCATAGTCTATTGTTTCACCGCTTACTAGCATATTGTCAGTATTCATAACTCCATGAATAAAACCTAGTGACATCCACTTAGCAATCATTTGAGAATTCTTTCTTATAACTTCATGTATGAAATCTATATACTTTGTTGAACTGTCGCTAAGGTGCTTAAAGTGTCTATTTATAGTGTAGTCTGCTAAAAGCTTTAGGCCATCAAGATCTCCTTGAGATGCAAAGTATTCAAAAGTTCCAAAGCGAATATGACTGGACGCAACTCTTACAAATACACCTCCAGGTAACTCAGATTCTCTTTGAACAAAATCACTCGTACTAAGACTTGCAAGTGCCCTTGTTGAGGGAACTCCTAAAGCATGCATTGATTCACATAGTATATGTTCTCTTATTACTGGACCTAATGCTGAAAGGCCATCACCTCCACGAGAGTAGATTGTTCTTCCTGATCCTTTTAGATGCAGATCTCTTAAATTATTTTTCTTATCTATAATTTCACACAAAAGCATGGCCCTACCATCTCCTAGTCTTGAAGAGAAGTGACCAAACTGATGACCAGAGTAGACTTGAGAGATATTAAGGTTACTTTTATTAACTAGTAATGAATTTAAATCTTCGTAATCAGAGTCGGTAAGTTCATTTAATAGCTGACTATTAAATACAATGGTTTGTAAGTTCTTAAATTTTGCAATTTTCCCCTTAGAGTAAAAGCGACTTGGTAATTGTTTATATGTGTCAGAATAATTAAACATTTTGTTATTGCCTTGTATTTATATAAAAAGTAAGCTTTGGCTTATTTGGAGATTATAATGGAAGTTAAGGCATTTGGCGTAAAAAAAATTAATGATAAATTACAAGAGTTAAATATAAAAAGACGTAATGTTTTAGAGAATGATGTCGAGATTGATATTCACTATTGCGGCGTTTGTCATAGTGATATTCACCATGTCGAAGGAGACTGGGGAGAAATTCCTTTACCAGCAGTACCTGGACACGAGATTGTCGGTATAGTTAAGTCCGTTGGCGAAAAAGTTAATTCTTTTAAGGTAGGAGATAAAGTTGGAGTAGGGTGTATGGTAGACTCTTGCCAAACTTGTACTCCATGTGAGGAAGACCATGAGCAATTTTGTGAAAATCTTTCTACTCAAACATATGGTTCATCGGATCCTCATTTAGGTGGTCACACTTATGGTGGGTACTCTCAAAGTATTGTTGTTAATGAAAATTTTGTCTTAAGAGTCGCTGAAAAAATGGACTTTGAAAAAGTTGCACCGTTATTATGTGCTGGTATCACAACATATTCTCCTTTAAGACATTGGAACATTAAAAGTGGAGATAAAGTTGCTGTAGTCGGACTTGGTGGTTTAGGTCATATGGGAGTAAAGATCGCTGCAGCTATGGGTGCAGAAGTAACTATGATAACTAGATCGGAATCAAAGGTTAAAGATGCTAAAGAATTAGGAGCATCAAAAGTTTTGATTTCAACTGATCCCGAGCAAATGAAAAACTACAGTGAAAGCTTTGATTTTATACTAAACACTATTCCAGTAAATCATGATTTAAACCCTTATGTTCAGCTTCTTAAACCAAATAAAACGATGGTTCTTGTTGGCTACTTTGGTGCTCTAGAGGCCGTTAGTGCAGCTGGTTTAGTTTTAAGAAGAAAAAGTATTGCAGGTTCTCTTATTGGTGGAATAAAAGAAACTCAAGAGATGTTAGATTTTTGTGCTGAACATAATATTCATCCAGATATAGAACTCATAGATACTAAAGATGTAAATGATGCTTTTGTAAGGGTTAAAAAGTCTGATGTTAAATATCGTTTTGTTCTTGATATAAAAACCTTGAACTAAGACTATTAAAAGTATTAGTTAAATTTTAAGCTCGTTACATCACAAATTAGATTATTTAGTTTTATCTCTAAATTTTTATAATACCATTCTTGAGACTCTGGCACTTCTTTTAAATAGCTAGAGTCTTTAAGTTCTTTTATAAAGTCAAATGGAAGGTATTGTTCTAAAGCACTTATGCCACCAAGACAATTTAAAATCTCTGAAATAGCTATCGCATAGCCTGTTGCTTCAGCTTCTCTTTTACATCCTTCAAATAAGCAAGTTATAATTTCAGCTTTTTCTTCGGCTGTAATCTCATCACTTGTACCAATCCTGTTTGCCCACTCATAAGTAAAAGGTGTTACTGGTACTAGAAATTTATTAGATTTTCTTAGTGCTTTCGACTTACGAAGTGAAAGGTGTCTGTGATTTTCTTTTGCTGTAAATACTTTATTTACTCTTCCTCCATAAACTATTATGGAGTCGTATTCTTTGTTAGGTATATGACCTAGCTTATATATACTTTTGCAAAACTCATCTTTTTCATGCATATCCCATGCAACCATAACTCTATCTAGATCTCCAAAGTTGTGAGCAACTAAAGGTGTCGCTTTAATAAAGTTAATATGTTCTTGATTTTTTTTAAGTTCTTGTAAAAGAGCTTCTTCTTTTTTTATTTCTTTTAATATAACTTCTTTTACTCTTAAAGCTAGGTCTTCTCTTTTATGTGTCATCGATGCACAATATGCTCCAATTGCCACACTTAACCATGTACCTTCATGTGTACTTATCACCTTATTATCTTTAGTGTAAGATTTTCTATCAGTCATTGGAGTGTAATCCCAGCTCCAGGAGTCTATAGTCATCTCCACCATTTTATCTATATGTTTCAATATAGAAGAATGTTTCCATAGTTTTTCTCTAATTTGGTTATCGACATCAGTTGGAACATATGTTCCAGCTGTGGCCCAGTGAGCACTAAGGCATAAATGAAAATATTCTGGAAGGTTTAAGTTATTTAATTGTTTCAAGTTTTTTTTGTAAAAGACTAGTTTTTGAAGATATTCTCTTTTTGGTTTTGTTAGATCGACACCATTTTTAAATAGAAATGGTGCCGTATTTTCAACCTGTGATAATAAGATATTTGGAGATATTCCATCAAGCGTTAAGCCTGATTTTAATTTTTTCTTTGCCATGATTTTTCCTTGTTATTGAGTAATAACACGAAATATCAAAACATTGAATCATTAATAATCTCAGCTCTAGATTATTTTGAGGCTACAGCTCTTCTTTGTTGAAGTGCAATATATTTATCTATGTTTTTTTCATTTGATGCATCACTTCTTCAGTTTTGCATTTTTGTTTTTAGCTCTTCGTTTGCATCCTCAATATTATCTCATGCATCTTCTGTTGTTTCTTCGATAGATTCTCCAACGTCTTCAATCGCATTTTCAGCATCACTTTCAAAACATGAGGTTAATCCGAGCGTTAGAGTTGAGAATGTTAAAATTGTAATTAATTTCTTTGAAATGTTTTTCATTTTTTTCCTTGTGTGTTGTTGTTTATATTTTTTTTTGATTTCTTATTATTTTTTTGCAATTACCCAAATTGCATGGACTAGTCCTGGAATGTAGCCAAGTAATGATAATATGATATTCAACCAGAATGCTCCCAAGAAACCAACTTGTAAGAATACTCCTATTGGGGGGATAATAACTGATAATATTATTCTAATGATGTCCACTTTCTACTCCTTAAGTTTGTTTCAATTGTACTTTAGGAGAATGGGGTGAGTTTTACTTGTTGTGTCTTATTAGTAAATGTGAATTAAATTACACTTAATTTAAATAAAGTCGAAGTTATTTATTAAGGGTGAAATAGTTAAATAAATTTATATTTTAAGTAGCTTCTTTGCTGTCTTTATAATTAATTTGTTCGTTCGAACAGTTCTAATTTCATCTCTTACTTTAAAGAAGCTGCTTAAAAATATATTTAGGATTCTTGTTCTTGTATATTATAGTAAACGTTTACAACATCTTCATCATCTTCAAGAGATTCAATTAGTTTTTCAAACTTTGGAGTCGCTTCCTCACTTAATTCTTTAAAGGAAAGAGGGATTCTCTCAAGGCCAGCTTCTTCTGGAGTGATATTCATTTCTTGTAGTTTATTTTGGATTGTTCCAAATGACTCCATGGGTCCAATTACTTCAAAAAACTCTTCATCTGACTCTATATCTTCAGCTCCAACATCAATCATCTCAAGAGTAAATTCATCTTCATCAATTTCACCTTTAGGTACTGTGAAAACTGATTTTCTGTCGAATATAAATTGTAGACAACCATCTTTTCCAAGAGATCCACCAGATTTATTAAAGAAACTTCTTACATTTGCAACAGTTCTTACAATATTATTTGTTGATGCTTCTACGAATACTGCAATACCATCAGGCCCATATCCTTCATAAGTAACATCTTCGTAACCTTCATTATCTCCACCAGTACCTTTTTTGATGGCCCTTTCGATATTGTCTTTAGGGACATTGAACTTTCTACATCTTTCCAATGCAATTTTTAATAAAAAGTTTGTCGTTGGATCTCCACCACCACTTTTTACTGCTACTGCAACATCATATAGAGCTTTAGTGAAGACTTGTCCTCTGGCTTTATCTGCTGCACCTTTTTTTCCTGCTATTTTTGCTGATTTTCTTCCCATAATAAATTTCGCTTATCGTTAAAGTTTGTATATAAGGTATATTACAAACACAAGTTTAAAATAACAAGATATAGCAGGGTATATGGAAGAAATAATTCAAAGAATATGTGAAAATGTCGAGTACAAGAATGCCGATAAATTTAGAGACCTTCTTTATAAGAATCTTAAAGTGTCAGATGAAGCCGAAAAGAGCACATATGCTGTTCATGATAATTTGATTTTTAAATTTTCTGATTTCTTTGCTGGCTTTAGAGACTTTGAAAATGAGCTAGGTAAAGATAAAAAATATATTAGTGCTATAAATGCACTAAGAGCTATTACTGAAGAGCTTGGTTTTGAATTTGAAGATAACCATTTATTTGTCCTTTATCATTTAAAAGACCTTGGTAAATTTAAAATTAGAGAAAGTAAGCTGTACAGTGACCTTGAGAAGGTTTGGAATGGTGTATATAGACCGTATAAGATGGAAGTTAATGACCTCACTTATGCTCTTAAAGATTTGATGAGAGCAAAGTTTATCGAGTATAGAAAAGCAAATATTTCTATGAATAAGACAATCCTTGTTCGATTTAGAACCGAAAGCCCAAATCGAAAGAAAAAAAAATGAAAGTTGTAATTGCTGGCGCAAGTGGATTTATTGGATCTCGTCTTATCGATAAATTAACTCTAGATGAATCCTTATCAGTTGTAGGGTTATCTCGAAGTGATAAGAAGTCCGATAAGGCTAATTTAACTTGGAAAAAGTGCGACTTATTTTCAGTTCTTGATATTGAGAATGCTATTGATGGTGCAGATATACTTATATATCTTGTGCATAGCATGCAGGCATCTGCAAGGTTAGATCAGGCGAACTTTAAAGACTATGATCTTATTCTTGCTGATAATTTTGGCCGTGCAGCAAAAAAACTTGGGATAACTAAGGTTATATATCTTGGGGGGATTATTCCAAATGATGAAAATCTATCTCCGCATTTATTGTCTCGACTAGAGGTTGAGCAAAGTCTTAAACAATATATTCCTGATTATGTGTTCTTTAGAGCTGGACTTATTTTAGGGAAGGGGGGATCATCTTTTCATCTTCTCGTTAACCTTGTAAGAAATTTAAAATGTTTAATCTTTCCAAAGTGGACAAAGAATAGAACAAGTCCTGTGTATGTTGGACAGGTTATAGATACTTTTTATTCTGTTATTATAAATAAACGTTTTGATGGTTCAATTTATGACCTTACATCACTCAATTCAATAAGTTATATGGACTTGATGAAAAAAGTTGCTTTTTACCAAGATCTAAAACGAGCTTATTTTTTTATTAATGTTTCGTTTATAACGTTTTCTCGTTTTTGGGTCTCATTATTTTCAAAGGCTCCTAAAAGTCTTGTATATCCACTAGTTGAATCTTTACGACATTCAATGGTGCCTCGAGATAAATCTAAATATGAGTCAGATGATGTAAAGATGTTAGATATTGATCAGGCTTTAGAAAAAAGTATTATTGAGTCAAAAAATTATACCTATAGTTTCAAAACAAAAACTTTCCAAAGAAAATCCGTTCGTTCTGTTCAACGTTTTTTAGTTGAAGGGAAGATTTCTGCAAAAGATGTTGCAAGCTTATATATGGAGTGGGTGCCACGGTTCTTATTTCCTTTTATTTTAGTTACTGTTGATAGAAATATCGTAACTTTCTCATTGTTAAAGAAAGAAATTAAACTTCTCGTTTTGTCTTTGTCTCATGAAAGAAGTACAGACGATCGTCAGATATTTTATATAAAAGACGGATTACTTGCTGGTAAGCAAGATAGAGGACGCTTAGAGTTTAGAGAAGTTTTAGAAGGTAAGTTCTTACTTGTAGCGATACATGATTTTTATCCGGCTTTACCTTGGTATATCTATGTTTATACACAGGCTAGGTATCACCTTTTTGTGATGAAGAATTTTGGACGATATCTTAAACGCAAATTTAATTGATACTGTTCCTAATTTTGTAAAGCTATGATAAATTGAATTTAGAACAAAAAGAGGTAAAAATGGCATTTGATCCAATTGTAATAAAAGCATATGAAAAAGCAATGACTGCTCAAAATAATGCTCACGCACCTTATTCTAATTTTCAAGTTGGTGCAGCATTTAAGATAAAGAACTCAGACGAAATAATTGCTGGGTGTAATGTTGAAAATGCAAGCTATGGAGCTACTGTTTGTGCTGAGCGTGTCGCAGTTACAACAAGTGTGGCATCTTTTGGTAAACCAGAATTTGAGTTTTTAGTCGTTGTGACGAATACTGACCCTGCAATTGGGCCATGTGCACTTTGTCTTCAGGTTTTATCTGAATTTTGTGCTGCTGATATGCCAATTTACTTGGCAAATAAGGTTGAAATTCAAAAAGAATTGAAATTTAACGACTTTCTACCTAGCCCTTTTTCTAGTATTCCAGAGCAAATTTAACAGTACTCTCTTGTCAAATATAGGTAATGTTATAAAAAAATAAGAAAATTTGTATCTAATCTGTAAATCATACGAATAATATTATATAGCAATGAATGCTAGATGGAGATCATACTATGAATGTAAAAATTTTTAAAAAAAACTTTTGTCCACATTGTACTGAAGTTAGAAATGTTTTAACTGAAAGAAACATTAACTTTCAAGAGACTGATTTGTCTGATGATGAAGAGCTGTTTGAAAAACTTAAAAAAGCCACTCTTCAACAAACTTTCCCTTATGTTTTTGTTGATGATAACTTTGTAGGTGGAGCTGAAGAACTTAAAAGATATCTTCTTTTAAGGGAGATACTAGGTTAATATCGATGAATTCTTTAACTTTAAATACCTTCCTTAAAAGGAAGGTGTTGCTTTAATTCATTTACAGTTAAAATATTTCTTTTCGATTCCTCTGTAATGTATCTAAAAATAGCTGTATGAAAAACATTTTCTTTTATTTTATGTGAACTATATATTAAAGTTGGAACGAACCCTCTTTTGATTTTGTGCTCTCCTTGTGCCCCTGCTTCAAAGACACTTATTCCTTTTGTTATACAGAAATCTATCCCTTGATAGTAGCAAAGTTCAAAATGCAGATTCTTTACATCCTGCGTACTTCCCCAGTATCTTCCAAATAGTTTTGATTGGCTATAAAAGTAAAGGGACCCAGCGATGGGTGAGTTATTATTATAAGCTTCAATGTAAAGTATTTGTGCTTTTAAATTTTTAAAAACCTCAAGAAAAAAATTTTCATTTAAATAAGGAATAGATCTCTTACTTTTGATTGTACTTATATAAAAGTGAAACATCCTTTTTGCCATGTCTTGTGTAAGTTCTTGATTCGTATATTGCCTTATCGTTATTTCAGGTGAAAACAATCTTTCCTTTAAAATTTGTTTTTTCTTTTTGGGTTTTAGCTTAGATAAGAAATCTTCAAACGACATATAGTTCTTATTAAAAAAATGATATTGTATATTCGTTCTTAGAATAAAGCCTTTATCAGTTAAAATCTGTTTTTCTTTATTGGATAAATATAAAAAATGAATTGATGAGAGACTATTAGAATTAAAGAACTCTTCTATAGCAAATAATAATTGAGGTGATTGATCTCCTAGAAAGTGATTTGTAGACACTGGAGAAAAGGGAGACATGGAAACTATTTTGGGGTAGTAGTCTAAGCCATTTCGTTGGTATGCATCTGCCCATTGCCAATCAAAGGTATATTCTCCATAGCTGTGATATTTAATAAATATGAATGCAATAGAATTGTCTGAAACAAAGTACTTCGGTATCCAGCCAGATTTTTGACCTATCGATCTACTCGACTCAAGTGCTTTGAAGAAGTCATAGGAAGTAAAAGGATTGTGATCTTTATTAAGGTTGTCCCAATCTATTTTATTTATTTGAAAAATTGAATCATATATTTTTATCATTATTTGCGATTCAATTTTATCACTTCATCCCTAATTAAGGAAATTAAACAGTTGCTGTTAAGAAATAACTAGTTCTGTATTCTCTTTTTTATTCATAAATCCGTAGTTTATTCAACTAAATTTATCTTTTGTTAAACCTGTATGTGTCTGTTTTTATTATAAATATTATAATTCTTTTAATTAAATCTAAACATATGATGTGTTTGCTCGATACTATATGTATATACATATAGAATGAGGTTTATTGTGGCAAGATTTTTATTACTATTGTTTTTAAGTGTGTTTGTGGTGTCTTGTGGTAAAAATATTACATTGCCTAAACTTAAAAGTTCTAATAGCTACTTAAGTACAGACTTTGTCTCTACTTGGAGAACAAACACATCAAATGAAACTATAACTCTACCTTTAGTCGGTGGCTATAATTATGATATGCAAGTAGACTGGGGAGATGGGACAGAGCTTACGCATATTACTTCTTTTGATGATCCAGAGGTAAGTCACACATACCTCAATGCTGGTGATTATCAAGTGAAAATTAGTGGTTTGGCAGAAGCATGGTCTTTTAATAACAGTGGTTCATCTAAAGACTTGATAATTCGAGTTGATAATTTTGGAGATCTGGGTTGGGTGAATTTAGCTGAAGCTTTCAATGGGTGTTCAAATTTAAAATTTTTCTCTGGAAAGGGAGGAAATACTTCTAGAGTTGTTGATATGACAGGTCTTTTTCAAGGAGCAATATCTGCTTTTATTCAAGATATTAATCAGTGGGATACTTCAAGTGTAACTAGTCTTGAGAGGGCTTTTAGGTTTATTACTGCAAATCCTGTTATAAAAGATTGGAACACTTCTAGTGTTACAAATATGTTTCAAGCATTTAGATCTTCTTCTTATATAAACCCTGACGTTGCAAATTGGGATGTTTCTAATGTAACTAATATGGCAGAGATGTTTATTTTTGCTATTAATGCAAATCCTGTAGTCGACAATTGGGACACATCAAGTGTTACAAATATTAGTTTTATGTTTAGAGAATCTAATGCTCTTGATTTAAATGTTCGAAATTGGGATGTATCTAATGTTTCAGATATGACTCAAGCTTTTTTGGGAACTCCTGGAAACCCTGATGTCTCTTTGTGGGATACTAGAAGCTTGGTGAGGCTATCAAATCTATTTCAAGACGCACCATCTGCTAATCCTGATTTGAGTAATTGGGATTTTAGTCTTGTTGATGAGAGCGGAATTAATTATATTTTTAATAGAGCAACAAGCCTGACAAATGAAAACTATTCTAAATTTCTTATTCAATTAGAGAGGACCTCCTCTTTATCTGGCCAACAACTTGGCAATGTTAGTGCTCAGTACAATTTGACTGCAGCATCAGCAAGGGAGAATCTGGTTGCAAGAGGATGGTTTATAGTCGATGGTGGACCAGAGTAGTACCTTGTTTTGTTTATGATTTATAAGTAGACTACTTTTCTATGTTTCTTTTCGATTTGTATAATTCTTCAGAAAAATTTTTCTATTATTATTCAAGAGTGGCAATTTTTTCTTAATTTGTTAAGTATTAGCAGTACCTAGCGATGTAGCTTGTTAATATTTTTATGTTGTGTATAATTTTGTTGTACTTACATATGTACTTACATAACAATAAAGGAGTTATATTTTTATGAAGATTTTTGTGTTTTTTGTTTTATTTAGTTTTTTGTTTATTTCGTGTGGTTCTGATGGGGTTGAATCTATTTTTTCACAAAGTACATCGTTAGAGATTACAGAAGTTGATCCTGTAAATAATATAATTGAAATTTATAATGGTACCAATGAAAGTATCGATATTTCTAATTATTGGCTATGTTCTAGAATCTCTTATGAAAGTTTGAGTGGCGTTACTCTTGTTACCGGTTCTTTAGTTTTAGATGCAGGTCAAAGAGTTACTTTGAAAACCAACTCTCTGGATCTTGATGATACTTCTGCAGACCTTGGGCTTTATTCTACAAACACTTTTGCAAACTCTGATAGTATGGTCGATTTTATCCAGTGGGGAGCTGGTGGTTTAGGACGCGAGTCAGTTGCCGTTGCTAAGGGTATTTGGACTACAGGTGATTTCATTAGTATTTCAAGTAATATGAATAGAAGTATGACTAAGGTATCTTTTGGAGATTCTTCTTCGAATTGGGCTTCTTCTTTGAAGACTTTTGGTGGTCAAAATGCTAGTGGTTCCGATATCGGATTTGCTGTTGGTGGTGGAGAGCTTGTCGTTTCAGAGGTTGATCCTATAAATAATGTTATTGAGATATATAACGGTACTGGTACTAGTGTTGATCTTAGTGGTTATTGGTTTTGTTCTAGAATTAGCTATGAAGCATTAAATGCGTCATCTTTGATTAGTGGAAGCTTAGTTGTTCCGGATAAAGGGTATGTCGTTTTACAATTATCTTCATTGAATCTTGATAGTGTATCTGCTGATTTAGGACTTTATTCAACAAATTCTTTTGCAAGTGCAGCAGCTATGGTAGACTTTGTTCAGTGGGGCGCTGGAGGTTTAGGTAGAGAGTCAGTTGCAGTGAGCAAAGGGATTTGGACAGCCGGAGATTTCGTTAGCAGTCCTTCTGAGGTAGCATCTGTATCTAGAATCACATCTGGTGGGCAAGCATCAAGTTGGAATGTTTTTGGTCATACTCTAGGATCAAGTGCTGATACTAATTAAATATACTAAGGGTAAATTAAAAACTTATGAGTCAAGAAAAATTAGATTATGTTTTTGAAAACTGTCCCTGTCTAAACTTAGGCAGGGCTCTTAGAAGTTCAACAAGGTATTTTGATGAACTTCTATCCCCTTTGGATTTAAATACTTCGAAACTCATCTTATTTGTTTGTATCGAAAGAAGTCCTGGTAACTCAACAACTCAAAAGCAATTATCTAAAGATCTTTCTATGCAACAAAGTAGCTTGTCTCGATCTCTTAATCAGTTAGTTGAAAAAGACTGGATTGAGTTAAGAAAGGAAAAAGTTGGAACAAAACTTTTAAGTAAAGTGTTCTTAACTGAAAAAGGAAGAGAACTTCTTTATAAGGCCGCACCCTTGTGGGAAAAAGGCTATCGAAAACTTGCTTTAGAGTGGAGTGATGTGAATGTGAAAAAGCTCGTTGAAGTTTCAAGTAAAGTAAATACACTAATAGACAAATAAATTATCAATAACTCAATAAATTATAACTAACTCAATAGAAGGTCTTAAATATTACATTCTTAATCTTACACCGTTGGATTACGATAATTTATGTTATGTTATTAAAGTCTACACATTCTGCCACTTGTTAATTTTCAAATAATCTTTTATTTCTTCTAAAGCTAATTTAAGTGAGGATTGATACTTTAAGTATTATCTTTTTATTTAGTGCCACTTTTTATTGTTAATTTTCCAACTTTTTTTATTTTAAATATCTTGAACTTAAGTTCTCTTGAAGTGGCTAAGTACTTTGAACTATTGAGAAATTGAAAAGCACCATTACTCTTTAAATATTTTTTTATTAAGGAGATGTTAAGATAATACTGATTTAATCCGATAATATTATATGGATGTAAAAATATGAAAAATTTAAAATTAAAAATTACTTTATTGTTAATCGTGATTCTTTCTGTCTCTTGTAATGATTCTTTAGATGGATCTAGTGTAACAATTGGACAGATGCAAATAACTATACTTAAGCCTTATGCTGATGGAATGTCTTTAGGTAAAGATACTACTATTGCTGGAGATTGTGGAGTTGCAAATTATCCAATTGAAATCAGTGGAGATGTCTCGCTATACACTGTATGTCAATCTGATAATACTTGGTCAGCTCCAATTAGTGGGGATGGTTTTTCTTTAGGTCAGACAGTTACAGTAAACGCAACATTAAGTAACCCTTCATATACAACTCAATCTCCAATAGTAACAAGAAACTTTATTAAAGCTGACCTTGCATGTGATGATCCTAGTAATTATACAAAAATTTTTGCAAATATAGATTCAGCCGATGGAAATGATACTCCTTATGTTATCTGTACGTCATCACAACTATCAAATATCGACCTTTATCCAAGTAAGAACTATGTAGTTGGAAGAAACATTGATTTTGGTTTTGCAAGATTTTCTCCTATTAGGAAGCCTTTTACTGGAACTCTTGATGGACAAAACTTTGTTTTTAAAAATTTAAATATTGTCGAAACTGCAGATTCTGCAGTTGGTCTATTTAAGGTTATTAGTGGTGCAACTGTTCAAAATTTAAAAATTTCTGATGCTAATGTTGAAGGAAATATTAGGGTCGGTATCTTAGCTGGAGATTGGAGAGGTGCAGGTACTATCTTTAACGTCGAGGCTACTGGTACTGTAACTGGTGTTCAGATGGCCGGTGGTCTTATTGGTCTTGGTAACTCTTCGTCAAATTTAGATATTTCTTATGTGAATCTTGATGTAGATGTAACTTCAAATGACTATGCAGGTGGGTTAATTTCATATGTTTTTGCTGATAGTACAAATCTGTCAATTACTGACTCAAGCGTTTATGCAAACGTTAGTGGTAATAAGTATGTCGGTGGTGTTGTTGGTCGTATTTGGAATACAACAACTGCTGATATAACGGATGTGAATCACAAAGGTGATATAAACTCGGTTGATCAATATGTTGGTGGAATCGTAGGTGAAGCTTATCATGGAGTTAACATTAGTAGTTCAAATCATGTCGGTAATATTACTGTTCCTAGAAATAGTACAAATGAAGATACAAATGTCGGAGGTCTTATTGGTATCTCTAGAGGCCCTACTGTAATATCTGATTCATACGTTGTAACAAATATTTCGATGGGTGGTAACTATGCTGGTGGACTTGTAGGAAGATTCTACGGTGGGTCTATTACAAATTCATATTCAAGAGGTAGCTTGAATGCTACTGATGATTACTATAATTCTGTAAATCGTTTTGTTGGTGGTATTACTGGTAATGTAAATACAAACTCAACCTTAAATAATCTTCACTCACATATGACTATCACTTCTAGTGCTAAATATGTTGGTGGACTTGTTGGTTTCTTTGGTGGAGCAAGTTCAACAATTGATAATTCTTATGCAAATGGATCTTTAACGGCTAAAACTAACTTTGTTGGTGGACTTGTAGGGCAATTTACAGGAGCAAGTTTAAACAACTCATCTGCAAAAATGAACATAACTATCTCTGACCCTACGCCTCTATCTTACATCGGTGGTTTAGTAGGTTACGTAAATAACACTTCAACATTTGATACTTTAAATTTTAATGGCGATATTTCAATATCCAATGGAACAGCCGATTATATAGGTGGTGGATTTGGTTATGTTAAAGCTAATTCTATAAATAATATCTATACAACTGGTTCTATATCAGGAGGACGAAGTATCCTTGGTGGTGTTGCAGGTTATTTGAGAGCACCAATTAATTCGGCTATGTCTTCAATGAATATAACTGGAAGTTTAAAAAACATTGGTGGTATTGCTGGTTTATCTTTAAAGCAAAATATTTCAAATGTATTCTTTACAGGCTCACTTACTGGAGATGGTAATGTTGGAGGAATCGCAGGATGGTTTATTCCTAATTCAACAACTATTACAAATGCTTACTCAAGTGGAGCAATCTATAAAATTGCTGGTTCTTCTAGTTTAAATTCTTCTTTTGGACCTATTGGTGGAGATGTGTCTGCTTTAGATATTAGTTCTTCATATTATAACTCTCTTGTTTTTGATCAAGGAGTTGGAGCAAATATTACAGATCATAATGGTCATGGAACAAGTCAAACTTTACAGGAATTAAAGAACCAGTCTACATTTGTTGGTTTTGATTTTTCTAATATTTGGGTAATACCAACTACTGAATTTACTTTACCTCAAGATACTCTTGCTTATGAAAGTCCTGTTTTTACTTGGATGACTGCTCCAAACTATGGTTTTCAAATAGAAGCGACTTTCTCTGATGATCCAATAAATGAAAATGATCCTACTATTATTCCAGGTGTCGTTATATCTGATAGTTTGGCATTGGAATTTGGGCAAGATGCAATTGATGAGATTACATCTATTACTCAAGCAAGTAATGTTACGATTGGAAATTTAGACATCACAATTGAAAAACCAGCGACTAATAATGAATTAATATCAGGAAAAATGTTAGTTTATGGAGAGTGTGGTGTTGCTAAAAATACAATTGAAATTTCAGGAGCATTTAGCTTAAGAACTATATGTCAGGACAATAATAGATGGGCCGCAGTTATTGACTCTACTGATCTGGCCGCTGGAAATCATCTTTTAAGTGTAGATTTAAAAGATAATCTTCTAGGTTCTGGCTCTGGAGTTGTTTCTAAAACTTTGGTTAAAGGGTCTTCTGCATGTGATGCAACTGCTGCTAAAACGGGAACTTATGGTAACACTTATTTGGGAGCAAATGGATCTTCTACTCCATATTTAATTTGTAATAAAGGTCAATTTGCAAATATTTCTTTAAATCCTGGAGCCAACTATGAGCTGGGTCAAGATATCGACTTCTCTGGTGGAACCACAAATCCTATTGCTGTAGACTTTACGGGAACTCTCGATGGTAAAGGCTTTGAAGTTAAAAACTATACAATTGATAAGACAACAACTACTGGCGTCGGATTATTTAAATCTGCTTTTAATGCAACAATTCAAGATATAAGTTTTACTAATTTTAATGTTGATGGTTACGCACAAGTTGGTGGTGTTGTTGGAACATGGAAAGGATCAGGTGTGATTTCTAACGTAGAAATCTCAGGAGTTCTTAATGGTATTCAATATAATGGTGGTATGATTGGTATCGCAAATACTAACAGTGCCTTAAATATTTCAAATCTAACAACTTCAGTCACAATAATTGGTAATGATTATACTGGTGGTGTAATTGGTAGTATAAATACATCAACTGGAAGTTTAACTGCAAGTGACTTAACTTTAAATAATAATATTATCTCAAACGGTATTACTGGATATGTTGGTGGTTTTGTTGGACAACTTGTTGAGCCAAATACAACAATTACAAATATTACTCAAACTAATAGTATCCTCTCGTATGGTTTAAATGTAGGTGGTTTAATTGGTTCAATGGCCGGTGGAACTATAACTAATTGTAATGTGCAGGGAAATATTACAATTGCTAAAGATGGTAATGATGGTTTTATTGGTGGTGTAATCGGTAAGTCTACTGGTGAAACTACAATTTCGACTTGTTCTTATTCTGGTACAATTCATGCTGGTAGTGATCATGTTGCAGGTATTATTGGATATATGAATCATGGTAGTATCACAGGGTCTACTTCAAGTGGACAAATTGACATTGAAGATGAGCAATTTAATGTACCCAGGCAATATGTTGCAGGTATAATTGGTAAATCTGAAGAGGATGTTGATGTTTTATTAAATAACTTATCTTCTAGTATGAATATTAATGCCAAGGCCAGTAGTGTTGGTGGTATTGTTGGTCATATATACGGATTTGGATCAACTCTTAGAAATTCATATGCTACAGGAAATATTCAAGGCCAAGTACAATTTGTTGGTGGACTTGGAGGATTCTTCATGGGCGATATAATGGAGGACTCTTATGCTACAGGATCTGTAACTGTAACTAGTCCAACACCATTTGCTTATGTCGGTGGTCTTTTAGGTTATTCTAACTCTAAACAAGCTGATCATAAAAGAGTTTATGCGACAGGAGATATCTCTGTAACAGGTGGTACTGCGGACTATGTTGCTGGACTTGTTGGATTTTTTAGAGCTGGAGCTTTAGAGGATTCATATGCTACAGGTAATGTAACTGGTGATGCTATTAGAAACTCAAGTGGTGGACTCATTGGTATCATGAGAGGAGATTTAAAAAATTCGTATGCTACTGGGAATATTGAGTGTAAAGGTGGGAATTGTGGAGGTTTAATTGGTTATCTATTAAACTCTGATGTTACTTATTCTTTTTCTACTGGTGATGTTGAAACTTATAAAAGTGCTGGTGGATTGATTGGTTTTGTTAATATTGATGGGGCAACTAATATTGTTGAAAACAATTATGCAACTGGTGTTGTCTCTAGACATGTTGCAGGTTCTGGAGACCTTTCAAAATTTGGACCTTTAATTGGTGAAGACTATAACGGTACTACTTTTAGTCTAACACATAATTACTACTTAAATGAATCTGCTAATGTAACACATAACTCTTTAGGTTCTGGAATTGTAACTTCAATTGCAAGTCTATCAACTTCTTATCCAAATTTTGATTTCAATGATGTTGCTTTAGATTGGATGCAGCCACCAAGTGGTTTTGAATTAACTCCTGGCAATGTTTATTCTTATCCTATTCCTGATTGGCGTGGCGGCGGTGGTGGCGGTGCTACTCTTTTTAACATAAGCGGAACGTTATCAGGTTTACAATACGACGAAATAAAATTAACTTTAAATGGTGCTGAGGAAATAACTCTAACTTCTTCAGATTCTACTTTCTCTTTTTCAACTCAAGTTCTAGATGGTTCTTCATATAGTGTACAAATAACACAAAATCCAAGTAGTCCAAGTATAAGTTGTAATATATCAAACAATACTGGAGTTGCTTCTTCTGATATTAATAATATATCAGTTGTTTGTCCTGAGTTCACTTCAATCGATTTAGTTGCTTTAAATTCTATGGCCACTAACTCAAGTCAAAATCTAGTTGTTAATGGTACTCTTTCTGATTCTAGTGTAATTGATGTAACTAGTTATTCCACTTTTACTCAAAATCCAGCAAATACATTTAGTATTGTTAGTGGTACATTAACAGCTTCTTCGGATGCAACTGCTGATGTAACTGCAAATTTCATGTCTTTATCTTCTACTGAGTCTGTAACATCAATTTCTGGTTCTAGTCAGTTAGGTATTGTTGGAACGATCTCAAATGTTGAAGCAAATGAAACTTTGGCTTCAATTCAAATCTTAATTCAAGACGCTACAGGTAATACTGTTACTACTGCAAATAATTCAGTAACAATCTCTTTAGAAAGTAACCCTGGTTCAGCAACACTTTCAGGAACTTTAACTAAAAGTGCTGTAAACGGAATTGTTACTTTTAATGATCTAAGTTTAAATAAGATTGGTAGTGGCTATACTTTAAAAGCCTCTTCAACAGGACTTACGGATGTATATTCTGGATCTTTTGATATATCAGCTGGAGAAAAATCAACTATTGCTTATGTTGTACAACCAGTTGGAGCAAGCACAAATACTTCTATGAATAGCTTTTCTGTTGAAGTTTTAGATGCTGGTGGTAACAGAGTTACAACTACTGAAACTGTAACAATATCTTTTAATAATGACCCTTCTAGTGGTGTTGGTTCTTTGAATGGAACTCTTTCACAATCGACAGTAAATGGTCTGGCCACATTTAATGATATATCAATTGATTTTGCAACAGCTGGATATACTTTAAATGCAAGTGTTACTGGATTAACATCTTTGTCTTCAAATCCTTTTAATATTTTTGCTTCTGCTACAAAGTTAGTTTTTCTAAGTCAACCTTCTGATACTATTGAAAACTCAACGATTAGTTCTTTTCAAGTCGCTCTTACTGATGATTTTAATACCGTTATCACAAGTTCCACTGAAGCTATAACTTTAAATCTTTCTAATGATCCATCTGGTAATGGAGTTCTTGGTGGTACTCTTACAAAAAATGCCGTAAACGGTGTTGTAACTTTCAATGATGTATCTTTAAACATAGCAACTAGCGGTTATCAAATTGGTGCAAGCTCTAATGGAGTCGTTGGTGCTACATCAAATAGTTTTACTATTTTAATTAATTCACCTTCAACAATTACACTATCTAATCCTGCGAATTCTCCAAGCCCAATAACTACACCTTCATTTATTGTTGATGGAGTTGTTTTTGGTGATACAGTAAACCTTTATAGTAATGCTGCTTGTACTGGCCCATCGCTTGGTTCCGTAACAGCATCATCTAATTCTGTCAGTATTATATCTAATGCTCTTGTAGAAGGTAGTTATAACATTTATGCAAATAGAATTAATACACTTGGGATTGAAAGTTCTTGTTCTAGCTCATCTGCTAGCTATACTGTTTTAAATGCTTTTTCACAAGTTGATGATATGTCTACTTTTGCTAATTGGACCAATTCAACTGGAGACGATCAGGATTGGAGCATTAATACCGGAGATACTCCAAGTGCTGGAGTTGGGCCATCTACTGGAACTTATGCATATACTGAAGCCTCAGCTCCTGTTGGTGCTGGAAATGAATTTATACTAGAGAGTAATACTTTAGATGGTTCTACTCATAACTTAAACTTTGACTTCTCGTGGAACAAGCGTGGGGATAATATGGGGGATCTTTATCTTGAAGCATCTAATGATAATGGGTCAACATGGTCTAGTGTATGGTCTCACATTGGGTTAGATGTTCCTAGTGCTGGTGTTGATACTTGGAATAGTCAAAATATAGATCTATGTTCTTTAAATTATAATTCTGCGAACGTAAAGTTAAGGTTTAGAGCTGTCATGCCTACTTCTGGTAATGTATGGAATTCAGATATTGCCGTAGATGATCTAAGCTTTACTGGAACTGGGTGTAGTGTTGCTCCAGCAAGTATTACATTCGATACTCCTCTTGAAGGAACTTCTATTGCTAACGCGAATCAATCTTCATTTCCTATTGGAGGAACTTGTTCCGAAAATGGAGCGTCTATAATTGTCTCTGGTGATGTTAGTGCCTCATTAGTTTGTAGTTCAAATGTTTGGTCAACAAATTTAGATTTATCTTCTGTCGGAGATGGTCTTGTAACTATTAATCTAACTCACATTAACTCATCTGGTGGTGCTAATGGTACTGCAACAAGAGAGTTCATTAAAGATGCAACTATGATCCAAATTGACTCTTTTGATACACTTGGAAACTGGTCAAACTCAGCTGCTGATGATCATGATTGGATCATTAATAGTGGTGCTACGCCAAGTAATAATGTTGGGCCGGATGCAGGTGTAAATAGTTCATCTTATATTTATACTGAAGCTTCTTCTCCTGTTGCTAGTGGTGAAGAGTTTATTATTGAAAGTAATGTCCTTGATGGAAGTGTAAATAATCTAAGAATAGAATTTAACTGGAATAAACGTGGTAATTCAATGGGGAACTTATACCTTGAGGCTTCTACTGACGGAGGATCAACTTGGTCTTCAACACTTTGGTCTCATTTAGGTGCTGATGTTGCTACTGGAGGAGTTTCGACTTGGAACTTTGAAAGCATTGATATCTGCTCGGCCGGTATAACGTCTGCAAATACAATGGTAAGGTTTAGAGCTCAGATGCCAACAACTGGAACTGTATGGAATTCAGATATCGCTTTAGATGAAATTAGTTTTACTTCTACTGGTTGTTCTTCTGGTACAGCTGCAAGTATTGCATTAAACACACCTGTTGTTGGAACATTAATAACTAACCTAAATCAAAATTCTTTTGAAATAGGTGGTTCATGTAGTGACCACGGACAAAATATTTCATTCTCAGGGAGTGTATCTGGATCTACTACTTGTAATTTAGGCTCATGGAGTCATACCCTTGATCTTAGCTCTCTTCCTGATGGTAATGTTATTGTTATTTCTGACCATGTCTCTGCCGATGGTGGACCGGCAGGTAGAGATACAACTATTTTTGTTAAAGATGCAAACTCAACGACTATACAAATCGATGAATTTGATTCATTCCAAAATTGGTTAAATGTTACAAATGATGATCAGGATTGGGTCATTACAAATGGAAATACAACAAGTAATGGTGTTGGTCCAACTTCGGATTATAGTGGATCCGGAGGTTATGTTTATACCGAAGCGTCGGCACCTGTTGGTGCTGGTGATGAATTCATCTTAGAGAGTACTACCTTTGATGCTTCCGCTTTTAATTTAGCTCTTAGCTTTAAATGGAATAAGCGTGGAGATAACATGGGAGACTTATATCTTGAATATAGTGTAGATAATGGTTCAAATTGGACTTCTTTGTGGAGTCATATAGGAGCTGATATTGCATCTAACGGAACCGATATTTGGAATGATAGTTATGTTGATATCTGTAATGCAGGGATAAACTCAGCAAATGTAAAGTTTAGATTTAGAGCTGTTATGCCATCTAGTGGAAACGTTTGGAATTCAGATATTGCTCTTGACAACATTGAGTTTAGAACAAATGGTTGTAATTAATTTTTAATACTTTTTACGAACATGTTTTTTAAGTATTTTTTTTGATTTTTTAATCGTATTTGTTTGCGACTTGAGTTGCCAGAGTTTTTCTCTGGCCTGTGTCGCAGTAAGTTCATGATCAATTATTCTTTGGGTGTAGTCTTTTTTTAAGTTGAAATCATAAAGAACTTCTTCCATCTGTGTCATTTTCCATGGCTCATGAGCTAATTTTACAGGAAGCGAACTAAGCTGTGGTAGCCATTTCTTTATAAAAACGGCATCTGGATCTTTTTCTTTTGATTGTTTTACCGGGTTATAAACTCTTATGGTGTGTATGCCTATTGTTCCTGCTTGCATTTGAAACTGACTAAAATGTATTCCTGGTTCATAATCAATAAACAACCTTGCAAGATAACCTGATCCTACTTGCCATGGTTGCCAAAGGTGATGAGTCAAAAAAGAAACAAGAGTTGATCTTAATCTAAAATTTAAATGTCCAGTCTTCATTAAGCAGATCATTGCAGCATCAATAAGTGGATATCCTGTCTTACCATTCTTCCAGGCTTTAATATAGTTTTTATTTTTTTTTACTCGGATATTGTCATATGAAGAATTTAAATTAGAAAATTCAATGTCAGGATTTGTTTCTAAGTTTTGAATGAAGTGACAATGCCATTTCAAACGGGCCATATATTGTGATAGAGATTTTTTGTTTGAAATAACCCCTTTTCTCTTGTTACATTCTTGATAGATTTGTCTAATTGATATATTCCCCCAAGAAATATAAGGTGATAGCAAAGAGGAGTAATATTTAGATTTTTCGGGATACGATATATTACTTAAGTAGTTTTCCACTTTAAATGTTAAAAAATCATTGAGTAAGCTTTTAGCATTTATCTCCCCTGGTTTAAAGTGTAGAGGTGTTTCTAGTAATTGTTTTTGATCTAGGCTTAGGGAGAAGTCATTTGTGTCACTGATACATTCTTGTTTAATTAAAAGATCTTTTATTGGACTCAACATAATATTGATCCAGTTTTTATCCCAGTTTTTTCTGTTACTTGCTCCACGAATTACTCCGTTTGATGGATATTCAAGCCATGGGATATTCTCATTTTTAAATAAAACCTTTAAATCTAGATCTCGCTTATAAGTGACAGCATTTCCCGTTTCCTCATGGGAGTATATTGATTTAATATCGTATTTACTTATGAGGTATTCAAAAACTTTATATGCATTTCCGTATAGCTCTTGGATATCTATTTTCATTGCTTTTATAGATTGGTGTACAAAGGCCCAGTGTCTATACGCAAAATCGTAGTTGTACTCGACTTCTGGTTCGTAAATATAAACTGGTAAAATAGGATTTTTAGATTGTATTGCATTGTAGAGAGGTAAGTGATCAGATTCTCTTAAATCTCTTTTAAACCATATGATGTTAATTTTTTTATTCTTCATTATTGTCTTTTATTTTTACTATGTGGTATCTGTTTTTAACTACCTCTGTCATTAAAGTATAGAAGTTGTTCAATTGGTAAGTTGTTAATTCTTCTATGATGCTGCGACTTGTAAAGTTTAACTTTCTTTTTTTAAGTAACTAATTATCATTTAATTAAAAAATAAATTTTGCTATCATATGACGCACTAGTGAACCATTGAAAAAAAGAGTCAGTTCAAAAAAATATACTATTCATTATAAATTTAACTTGATAAGT